>JAFZWW010000100.1 GCA_017617005.1 Lachnospiraceae bacterium | reverse complement strand
CTTAGCGGAAACGTTAACGATACCGTTTGCATCGATATCGAAGGTAACCTCGATCTGAGGTACTCCTCTGGGAGCGGGAGCGATTCCGTCGAGTCTGAACTGTCCGAGTGACTTGTTGTCACGTGCGAACTGTCTCTCACCCTGTACTACGTTGATGTCAACTGCGGTCTGGTTATCGGCTGCGGTTGAGAATACCTGGCTCTTCTTGGTGGGGATGGTGGTGTTTCTCTCGATAAGGTGTGTAGCGATTCCTCCCATGGTCTCAATGGAGAGGGTAAGAGGAGTTACATCGAGGAGAAGGATGTCTCCGGCACCTGCATCGCCTGCGAGCTTACCACCCTGGATGGAAGCACCGATAGCTACGCACTCATCAGGGTTAAGGCTCTTGGAGGGCTCTTTTCCGGTAAGCTGTCTTACCTTATCCTGAACTGCAGGGATACGGGTAGATCCGCCGACAAGGAGAACCTGTCCGAGATCGGCATTGGTAAGTCCTGCATCCTTCATTGCGTTCTGTACGGGAACTGCGGTTCTTTCAACAAGATCTCTGGTGAGCTCATCGAACTGTGCTCTGGTGAGATTCATATCGAAGTGCTTGGGTCCTTCGCTTGTTGCAGTGATGAAAGGAAGGTTGATGTTGGTGGTCATTGCACTTGAGAGCTCTTTCTTAGCCTTCTCTGCAGCTTCCTTGAGTCTCTGCATTGCCATCTTATCGCCGGAAAGATCTACGCCTTCAGCCTTCTTGAACTCTGCAAGCATCCAGTCAATGATCTTGTTATCGAAATCATCGCCGCCGAGGTGAGTATCACCGTTGGTTGCAAGAACTTCGATGACGCCGTCACCGATGTCGATTATGGATACATCGAAGGTACCGCCGCCGAGGTCGTATACCATGATCTTCTGCTCTTTTTCGTTATCGAGTCCGTATGCAAGTGCTGCAGCGGTGGGCTCGTTGATGATACGCTTTACATCAAGGCCTGCGATCTTACCTGCATCCTTGGTTGCCTGACGCTGTGCGTCATTGAAGTATGCGGGTACGGTGATGACAGCTTCGGTAACCTTCTCACCGAGATATCCTTCCGCATCATCCTTGAGCTTCTGAAGGATCATTGCGGAGATCTGCTGGGGTGAATACTTCTTGCCGTCGATGGTGCGGCCCCTGTCGGTACCCATATCTCTCTTGATGGAAGAAATGGTGTTGTCCGCATTGGTTACTGCCTGACGCTTAGCAGGCTCACCTACAAGTCTCTCACCGTTCTTGGTGAATGCAACGATCGAAGGGGTAGTTCTTGCGCCTTCTGCGTTAGCGATAACGGTGGGCTTTCCGCCTTCCATTACGGATACGCAGCTGTTTGTTGTTCCTAAGTCGATTCCGATTATCTTGCTCATAATATTTTTCCTCCTTTATAGGATTGTTCAAAATTTATTTACTGAACCACCGACACCATGCTGTGTCTTATTACGGTATCGTGATATGTGTAGCCTTTTAAAAGCTCCTGTGCGACGTATCCCGACTCATATTCGTCGCTTTCCGTCTGCATTACCGCATTGTGGAATGCGGGATCGAATTCTTTTCCGACAGCTTCGATGGGCTTTACTCCCATCTTGTCGAGCTCATCCATGAGCTGCTTATAGATCTTGTCCATTCCGACAACGAATGCGTCGTCCTTATCCTCTTCTTCAACGGCCGCGAATCCTCTTTCGAAATTGTCCACAACCGGAAGGAGTTTTTCGAGAACCGATGCGGCCCCTCTGTCGAAGGACTGTGCTTTTTCCTTTTCGGAACGGTTCCTGAAATTCTCGAACTCCGCGAGCTGTCTCTTGGTCTTATCTTCAAGCTCTTCGACCTTTGCCTTCAGGGCTTCTTTTTCCTTATCGGTCTTCTGGGCTTTCTTCTCGGCCTTTTTCTCGGCGCGGGATTTCTTGGAGTTTTCTTCGGGAGCAGCTTCCTCTCCGCTTTCCTCTTCACCGGATGCTTCCCCGGCCTTCTCCTCTTCAGGTGCTTCGCTTACGGGAGCTTCGGTCTCTGCCGTTTCCTCGGCTACGGTTTCTTCCGTATCCTTTATTTCCTTATCCGTCGTTTCTTCGCTCATTACCAAAACGGTCCTTTCTAATTATCTTTTTTATACAGGTCATCAAGTCCGCTCTTCAGTGATTTCAGAGTTCCGACAACCTTGTCATAATCCATTCTCTTGGGTCCGACTATTCCGATGGTACCCTTCATGCCGCCACCGAGTTCATACGTTGCCGTGACGACACTGCAATCCTCCATTCCCTGGACCTTGTTCTCACTTCCGATGTAGACCTGGATCCCGGTGCCGCCGTCATCTGAAAGTTCGGCGCTCATCAGTTCCTCGAGTCCTTCTCTTTCTTCGAAGGTGTTGATCAGGTGTCCCGCTTTCTCGGAATTGTCCGAAAGCTCGGGATATTTGAGGATGTTGTTGGTTCCGCTGGTGTAAACCTTGAGGTCTTCCTCCGCGGATATGGCCTCGGCCACCGCATCGATCACGTCTGCAATGACTGCGGAGTGGCTGCCCGCCTGTACCTTGAGTCCCGTGATCATGCTCAGTGATATGTCATCCATGCTCATTCCGGAAAGCTGCGTGTTGAGCATGAGATTGAGCTTGAGTATCGTCTCCTCGCTGAGCGGTTCGAGCGTTTCGATGACCTTGTTCCTAATGACATTTCCTTCTTTTACAATGACCGCAAGGAGGTGTTCGTCATCTATCCTCGAAAGCTGTACGAACTTGAGCTTGTTCATGCTCACGCTGGGCGCGGTGATGAGTGAAGCATACTGGGTATCCCTGGCAAGGAGCTTGACGACTCCCTTGAGCATATCCTCGAGCTTGTCCTGACGTTCCATCAGGACCTTCTTCATCTCGGATATCTCCCTGTCCTTCGCCTCCATCATGGTATCCACGTAGAATCTGTATCCCTTGTCGGAAGGAATACGTCCCGCGGACGTGTGAGGCTGGATGATGTATCCCATTTCCTCAAGATCCGCCATCTCATTTCTTATGGTAGCGGAGCTTAAGTTGAGATCGGTATATTTGGATATGGTCCTGCTGCCGACCGGCTCTCCGGTCTCAAGATAATTGCGGATGATGGCCTGCAATATCGTGGCTTTTCTTTCATCCATTTCCATACCCATACCCCTTTCTCTAATTGTTAGCACTCAATTAATTAGAGTGCTAACATCCACAAGAATTAAATTATCACTATGCGTTCATTGTGTCAACACATCATTTATGAAATATATATTAAGAAAAGACTTCTTATATCGATAACCCGGGAAAACAAAAAAGACCGCCCCTGATCAGGGACGGTCTTTGTAAGCGTGATCTTATCAGATATTGAAGTCTCCGCTCTCGCCGTTCATAACATAGTAAACCTTGTTCTCTTCGGGCTTGATGTAGAGCTCGATCTTCTTAAGGTCTGCAGGATTCTTGCCGAGATCGAACTTCCAAACGTCCTTAGCGATCTTTACAAGAGCTGCTTCATTATATTCTCTTTCGCCAAGCTGAAGAACAACCTTTGCGCTGACGTCAGCCTTCTTGGTTGCTGCAGGCTTCTTAGCTGCTGCGGGCTTCTTTGCTGCTGCCTTCTT
>JAFZWW010000099.1 GCA_017617005.1 Lachnospiraceae bacterium | reverse complement strand
GCATTCATACCGTTATATCCTTTGATTCAAGAAACTCGCGGATCCTTTCATGCCGCTCACGGACGGATGCATGCGTCTTATCCGGGATCCAGCTTCCGTTATGATGATGCACTGTGTAGCTGAGTTCCGTATTGTAGACAATTCCGGTATCAAAGCTTTTTCCGGTCAGCACTTCGAACGGATATACGGTTATGTCCTCTACGAACTGGAAACCGCCGTTTTTCTTAAGGCCATGCTTTTCTATGACCTCGGTGTAACGTACGGGACAGGTGGAATTATCCCAGGTTCCGTCAGGCTTCAGATACGGTCTTTTTTCGTAGCTCTCACATATCTCCTCAATGACGGGATGTCCCGGCTCGGCACCCATTCCGGAACCGCATTCTATCCTGTCTGCCGACTCGAAGCTCATGTATGCGTCATTGTACAGCAGATCATCGATGGGGCGGAGCATCTCCACATCCAGATCCATGTAAATGCCTCCGTATCTGCGAAGCAGATCAACCCTTGCATAGTCCGATGCAAAAGCCCAGTTTTTGTGTTCCACAGCCTGTTCGAAAAACAGACAGCGGCCGGGCTTGTACGTATCAAGGCTCCAGATCCTTATCTCCAGATCCGGCGAATATTTTCTCCAGGATTCAAGGCATCTTTGATACAGCTCCGGCATCGGGTTATCCGAAAACCATATGCCATGAATGATCCCGGGGATCTGCTTACAGTCATTCTTACGGAAACCCGCCGGCGGCTTCGGAGCGGACAAAAGCATCATATCCTCATACAGAAGCTCCGGATAAACCGAGGGCACGGCTTCAAAGCCTGACAGGATGCGATCGGAGTTAAGCCCGGCAAGTACCTCTTCGTAACCGCTGACGGCAATAAGGATCACGGTGTTTTCGCGGTTCATCTTCGCCAGGGCTTCCCTGCCGAACCTGCGATACATCCGGCCGCCCGCCTCAATATCCCCGGTGCACGAAACGTCGGCAAACCCGGCAAGATTATCGATAAGAGTGCTTTTACATAAAAACGGATATGTGATGTTGCGGAAACGCTTACCGCTTCCCCAGCAGATGATATCCTTCGTTTTCAGTTCAGCAAAATATTCTTCGATCGTCATTACAATGTCTTCAGAAAGAAGCGGTTCATCGTGCTGTGTCCGACCACTGCGGGACGCTTAATTTCTTTATATCCGCTTTTCTCATACAAGTGGATTGCTGCCTTAAGGACATCATGTGTTTCGAGATACGAATATTTATATCCCGCTTCCCTCATCCCGTTCTCGACATGATCTATCAGTTTATAGCCGAGCCCCGATCCCTTTGCGGATTCTTTGAGATAAAGCTTCTGGAGCTCTGCCGTATCCTTCATTGCTTCGAAACCGGCAAATCCGATACCGCCGATCACTTCACATTCATCACTCTCCAGGACATAGTATTTAGCATCTTCTCTTCCGTAACAGTCGCTGAGATGATCCAGAGCCTTGTCAAAATATGCCGTTCCCGGAATATCAAGTCCGACTGCCTCGAGATTATCCCTCACAAGTGCGGCAACCGCAGCATTATCCGCTTCTGTTATTTCCCTTATATGTGACACTTTCTTCCTCCGATAGCTCTGCTCACCGGGCATAACTGTCTGCCGGATCGAAGCACTCACTCATCATCAACGTCTATCGCATCACAGTTTCCGACGGTTCCCGTAGCCCACGGACTTCCGACATCGCATCTGCCGTGATGGTATGCTTCTTTCTTCTGACCTTCCTTCAGGTCTTCACTGAAGCCCACTTTAAGTCTGCTTACACCGTCGTTCATTTTTCCGTCGATCATATTAATAAGGTCGTCTATCTCGCTCATTTTACTTCCTCACTTTTCCTTCCGCAGGCGGCAAAGACGTTCATGCATTCTCACAGAGCTTTGAAAGTGTATCGAAGAGTTCCGGAAAATCCTGCTTTACTCTAGCGGGCCTTCCTTCCCTGTCAAGAAAAGCATGTGCGGACTGCGCGGTACATACTGTCTCACCTTTATCATTCTTCATTTCATATGCAATGAATAACTTGACACCCCTGAACTCTTTGACGGAAACCTCGATCGAGATCTCATCCGAAAAGGTTGTCGGTTTCTTATAATCACATGTCACATTTATAACAGGAGAAACAAGCCCCATCTCTTCGAGCTTCACATAATCCCATCCTATGCGCGCAAGGAAATCTATCCTCGCCTCCTCCATCCATCTGATGTAGTTGGAGTGATGGGTTATTCCCATCTTGTCCGTTTCGTAGTATTGAACCTTGTGTATGTATGCCATTTATTTTTCCTTTAATGATACAAGTGCCCAGTCGTCCGAAATGATCTCATATGCATTTCCGCACGAAGGACAGTTTTTGTTCCTGGTCGCATCAAAGCTGGATCCGCAGGTGGGGCAGCATATCCTCGTCATTGAGAAATTGAAATTGACGGGAATATCCGTACGCCTCCGGAATACCGCACTGAATATCTTGTGCTTCAGGAAAACCTTCTCACCGGTTGCATAAAGAACATCGAAGAATGCATCCGTCTCCACGGTCACGATCCCGTTATCCTCACGGAATCCTTCGAATCCGAGTGCTCCTCCGTAATTCAGGTCGATTATATCTTTCATCTTCGGATCGAGCGGTTCTCCTTTATAGAAAGGAAGCTCCGATTCGTTCTTTGAAAAGATCGCATTTTTGATGAGGGAAACAGCCTTGCTCGTAAAGTATTCATACGAAAAATCCGGGCTTATATTCTTCATCCTTACTTCGAATCTTCTTCTGGAACCCGCGGTCCCCATCTTGCCCGCGGTACTGATGATCCTGGCGATCATCCTAAAAAGAAGGAATATCGAAAAGAGGAAATATCCTCCCACGGCTCCGCCGAAAACGGCCCCGAACAAAAGGGCAATGATCATCCCGACCGATCTGAGCTGATCGTGATTAAGTATGATATTTCCGAGGATGATAAATGCGGCAAAGGAAATCATGGAGATAAGGACACCCTTTTTGAAATATTCCTTATCGATCCCCGGCTCATCCATGAAGTAATAGCCCGTAACCTTCGGGAACAGATCATCCATCTTGTACATTGTGTTGCAGTAAGGACAGCCGCTTTGAAGTTCCGCTACGGTTGCCACGCCTCCGCAATTCGGACAGGAGAATGTAACGTTATCCGGATGGGTGCCCGTAAGTACATCGCTGACCGTTTCATAGATCACGCTCTTTTTATTGTCCTTATAGAGGATCTTTCCGTTCCTGCTTACATTTCTTTTTACACCGCAGAATCTGAATGCGACGGCATTCTCATAATGCGCGTCATTCCAGTTGCTTCCCACCTTAAATTTACTCAGTTCCTGCTCTGTCGTATAGACCTCGTAATCTACGTTAAGCCCCTTTTCACCGATCCTTCTGTGCTGCTGGGCCAGGGTGTAATTGATATCGTTATCCGCAATTTCAATGCTCTTTCCGTCGCGGATCGCAGAGCCGAGCGAGAACAGGAAGCTGTTCAGTCTCTTATTCCAGGAATCTTTTACAGGTGTGATGTTAAAGAAATTGTACCCCATGCTTTTCTCCTATTAAGAGCATCAAATTGCCGAGCGTATCAGTTCCTCAAGTCCGTCGTGGTTATTGTCTGCTTTCGTTACCACATCCGCATATGCCTTAACTTCGTCCGAAGCGTTGATCATCGCGATACCGCAGCCCGCAGCTTCTATCATCGAGATATCATTCTTCTCATCGCCTGCGGCATATGTATTTGATATCGGCACATCAAGATATTCGGCCAATCTTTTCACCGCAGATCCCTTGCCCGATTCCTTCATAAAGATCTCAAGATAATACGGATTGGAATAACAGGTAGTAAATACATCCCCATACTTTTCATCCACAGCCTGCTTAAACCGTTCAAGCTTTTCCGCATCATGAAGCTCTATCGCTATAACCTTGCACGGTTCCTCGGGAAGATTGCCCACTATATCCTGCGTCACCACAAGAGGTCTTTGTATGATGCGGTTGTAATACTGCATCTCTTCCCCTTCATCGGGTGTGATCATGTGGTCAGACGCGTAAGTGTGGCAGTGGATACCGTGCTCTGAAGCCAGTTCGAATAATCCGGGAATGTATTTAAGAGGTATTCCTATTCTGGATATAACCTTCTTCGTATCGCATTCATAGATTATCCCGCCGTTAAAACAGATAAGATAAGTTCCGGGATAATCGAGTCCGAGCTTTTTGCTCACATCGATCACATTGTCAAGGCCTCTTCCCGTGCAAACAGCAACATGATTTCCGTCAAGTACATACTCCAGGAGTGCGATCCTTGTCCGTTCCGAAATGATCTTCTCATCCGTAAGAAGGGTTCCGTCCAGGTCAAAGAAAAAAATTGTTTTGAAATCGTTCATTTATGTCAGTCCTCGATCATTACCCTTTCCATGATATCGTAATGAAGCTTGTCATAGCCGCATTTCTTATAAGTTTCTATAGCGCGCTCATTCTCGGGCTCCACCTCCAGCTTAAAGCGTACTATATCGGGATACAGTACCGGAAGCTCTTCGAAAAACTTCTTTGATATCCCGCGTCTTCTAAATTCTTCCTTTATATAAAGGTCCTCGATCCAGGCACATATCCCGCCGTACTCGGTGGTAAAGCTCTTGGAAACCATTGAATAACCCGCTATGACACCGCCTTCGACAAACACATATCCGTCGAGATAGGGACAGTCACCGATACATGCATCAATATCATTTCTCAGCACATTATCGGATGAGGTATGAAGCACCGCGGGAGAATCGTAAAAGACTCTCATCATCTTCAGTACTTCTTCGTAATGATCTGCTGTCATCTTTTCGATAAGCATAAAAAATCTCCTGTGGTATCCGGGTAAGTTAATCCTCCCAATACTTACCCTATAATACCACAGGAGCAGGACTAAAAACTATTAAAGAGAGTTTACGGTTCCGAGGAAGACGGGAAGTCCGGTCTCGTTGTCAACAACCGCGTATACGAAAGGTCTGTCAAGAGTAATGATCATAGGAGGAACGAACATAGGCTCACATCCCGCACAGTCAAGCTCGATCGCGGTAACAGCCGCTGCCCTGGTTCCCTCTCTGTTTACTTCGATAAATGTCTTATGAAAAACACCGCCGATATAAGCGGGGAAATCGGAACCTTCTGTAGGTCTTATAAGTCCGGTGAAATCCGCATATTCGGGATTGAAAGCAGTTTCCATTCCCATACCCTTAAGAATATCAGCCATTTCTACCTCATACTCGTTCTTAAACTCGGGGAACTTAACGATTATGTCGGCATCATATCCCTTTGCGTTTCTGAAAGCTTCCGCAAAGTCGGTTCCGCTTTCTGCAAGTGATGCGATATATTCTTCAACCGAAGTTCCTTCCTCGGGAAGGATGCCTACGAATGAATACTCGCCGCCCTTATAAGGACGTACAAATCCGACACCGTTTCCGAGCTCGATATATTTATCTTCGACACTGCTGAGCATGGTGACCTGGGATACGGTTCCGTTATAATTGTGGAAATCGTAATTCTCGACTATCTGGGTTTCTTCATACTCATTCATCCACTCGCCTTCGAACGCGACGGCATTGATCAGGTACATATATGTCTCAGGCTCGATACCCTGGATGATTTCCTTGATCATTCCGTAGGTCTGCTCATCGGCCCATGAGTTGATATCATTCACGGTGTTCTCATCGAATGCAGCCATCCAGATATCGGCGTTATAGTAGCTTCTTGCAGCCTGTGCAAACTCGGGAACTATCTCAAATCTTCCGTTGTCCCTGAGCCATACGGAATTGGCTACATTCCATCTGACATCCTTTGAGCTTTCGAAACGATCCGCAATCGAGTACATGAGCGGATTCATCTGTCCGACCTTTACGCCGCCTCCGATAACATTCTCAATCTCGGACAAAGTCTCACCTGATGCGCCGTTTTCAAGCATTCCGAATGCCATCATCATGGATGTGGGAGAGATCATGATATTGTTTCCTTCTCCCTGTTCCTCCATGATCGCTTCCAAAAGGTTCATGGAAGAAGCTGAAAGGGAATTTATCCACTCTTCTTCGATATCACCGCTCTCCACATTTATCTCTACAGGCTCAACGTTTTCACATACATTGGTCGAAGAATACTCTCTTGACCTTGTGCCGTTTCCGTTACCGGTATTTCCTGTCGAACCTGCGCCGCATCCTGCGAGCATCATTATTGCGAGTAATCCCGCTACAATTCTTTTCTTCATTTCTGATTTCCTCACTTTCGTATTCAAGGCCTTTACCGGCCCACATTTTTTTGTTTTGTACCCCGTACGCTTATAATGACGGCTGACGCTTCCGTCACGTCACATAAACCGGAAAAAATATTTATTTAAGAAGAAAAGAAAAATTATCACGTAAAGATACGCGTAAAAAGAAGAAGACCCTCGCGGGGCCTTCTTCCTTAACAATATCTCATTAAGTTCAGTCGCTGAGTGACTGGGTAACGGGAACTTCGTTTTTCTTGTCGTAGCAGGAGAAGATCTTGTCGACCTCTTCCTTGGAAGGTTTTTTCGTGATCAGTGATACAACGGGAACGATAATGAGTCCGGCTACCATTACGAATGCACCTGCATTGATGGGGGACTGAAGGAGCTTAGGAAGAGTGCTCCTGAAGAGCATATTGTAGGTCATGAAGCCTGCTCCGAAGATGAAGCTTACGGCACAGCCCGCCTTGGTTGTTCCTTTCCAGTAGAGACCATAGAGGAAAGGTGCAAGGAACGCGCCTGCCATTGCTCCCCATGAAACACCCATGAGCTGTGCAATGAAGGTTACGTTTGAACGGTACTGGACGATCGCAAGTACAACGGAGATCGCGATGAACACGACGATCAGTGCCCTTATCCAGAGAACCTGCTTCTTCTGGCTCATTTCCTTGATGACGGTACCCTTGATGAAGTCAATGGTAAGGGTTGAGCTGGAAGTCATAACAAGTGATGAAAGTGTGGACATCGAAGCGGAAAGAACGAGGATCACAACCAGTCCGATAAGTGCGGGACTTAAATTAGAAAGCATTGCAGGGATGATTGCATCGAAGCCCTGGGTCGAAACATCGACCATATCTCCGAAAAGTCTTCCGAATCCGCCGAGGAAATAGCATCCGCCCGCAACAACGCCGGCGAAGAGAGTTGAGATGATGGTTCCCTTGGTGATGGATTTCTCGGACTTGATCGCATAGAACTTCTGGACCATCTGGGGAAGTCCCCAGGTTCCGAGTGAAGTAAGGATGACAACTCCGATAAGATTGATGGGATCGGGACCGAAGAAGGAATTGAAAACACCGGGTGTGGTGCTTACAGTCTCATCGGTAACCTGAGCAAGCAGATCGAGAGAAGCAAGGAAACCTCCGTTGGTCTTGAGAACCGCAAGTATTACGGCAACGATTCCGAAGAGCATGATGATTCCCTGAATGAAATCGTTGATCGCGGTTGCCATATATCCGCCGGCAATAACATATACACCGGTAAGAATTGCCATAACGATGATACATACGGTGTAATCAATATTGAATGCCATTCCGAAAAGTCTTGATAATCCGTTATACAGTGATGCGGTATAAGGGATCATGAAGATGAATACGATAAGGGATGCAAAAAGTTTAAGTCCCTTGGAATCGAATCTCTGTCCGAAGAACTCGGGCATGGTTGCAGAGTTCAGATGCTGTGACATGATCCTGGTACGTCTTCCGAGAACTCTCCAGGCAAGCATCGATCCGAGAAGTGCATTTCCTATTCCGATCCAGGTGGAAGCTATTCCGTACTTCCATCCGAACTGTCCCGCATATCCTACGAATATAACTGCGGAAAAGTAGCTTGTTCCGTATGCAAAAGCTGTGAGCCAGGGACCTACGCTTCTGCCTCCGAGTACGAATCCGTTAACATCGGTTGCATTTTTACGGCAGTAAAAACCGACCCCGATCATTACGGAAAAGAAGATAACGAGCATTAAGATTTTGATGATCATGAAATACCTCCGGGATAGAATTCCGCCTATTTTCGGCGGCTACGGGATTCATTTTAGCACTTTAAAGCGTTAGTGTAAATAAGTAAAAAAAATTTCGGGGCAGTTTTTTTCTGCCCCGAAACATTTTTCCGTATCATCCTTTAAGATCGTATTCGAATCCGTTAAGCACAACCCTCGCCCTGCCGAACTGGATCTCGATCCTCTCGGGAGGAAGGTATTCCCTGAGTTTTATTGCGGTATTGATCTTGACCGTGGTATCCGAATTGATCAGTGTCAGGTCGGTATCTCCGGTAAATCCGCCGAAAGGAAGGACATTGTCGCCCTTTGCATAAACCCTGAGCGAAGCCCTTTCGAGCTTGAAAACAGTCGATCCGTCTAGTGCCGCAACTCCGGAGCATCTGTCATCATGGGTCTTGAGAACAAGGCTTGCATCATGGACATATACTTCCGTCTTTTCACCGGTAATGCTTCCGATACCTACGGCTTCGTTGCCGCTCATGAAGATCTTGACCGATGAATTCGATAATACGACTTTGCTGTTGGCGCTGTCGCATCCGATCGCGGTTCCCTTTATCGTGTTGAGCTCTATATTGATATCACAGCTGTCAACATCGATGCTGCAGTCATTATAAAGAGTACCTATTCCGAGAGCCCTGTCACCGTTCATCTCAAGGACGTACTGCCCTCTCCTGAGACTGATCTCACCGCCGTAGCCCGATCCTATGCAAACACCCATATTTCCGTTTGCATCTATCTTAAGAGCTCCGCCGTGATCGAAGATTAGACTTCCGTGAAATTCATTTACACCGCCGCCGATGCCGTAGTACTCGTCATCATCAAGTTCGATGTTCAGATTGCCGTCACCCTTAAGGGTAAATGTAGATGACTTGGGGACACGGATACCTCCCATGGAGAGGTTGTTTTCTCCGTTCAGGACAAGATCCACATCACAGTCATTTCCTATTATTATGCAGGGAAGCTTGTTCTTGCTCACAAGCTTGATGTTCTCCACGCTGAGCTCGCACTTAACGCCGTCTGCGATCTCAATGGCAATTGCAGCCTGTCTTCTGGAATCACCGGTTATCGAAAATTCTCCGTCATGAGCTATCACTATGGTGGAAATGCCATTTTTGACAAGGCGGCCCGTCTCAACATGTTCTCCGATATCCATGCCGTAAACCTGCGATTCGACGCCGGCCTGACGCTCATGCAGATAATTCTTGATCTCTTCCCTTATATCAAACGGGATCATCTCAAGAGGCTCCGCTGCGGGCCTTGCCGTATAGAAGCCCTGTATCAGATCCGCACCGAGAAGTATAACGGCCCTGAGCTCCTCGCTTGTCTCTACACCTTCGGCCAGGGCAAGGATCTTGTTACTGTGACAGAAATCGATTATCTCCCTTACGAAATGCTTTTTCTTGGAATCGTTCTGCATGTCGCTTAAAAGGCTTCTGTCGATCTTGACGTAATCGGGCATGTAACGGAGCAGATTCTGAACATTCGAATATCCGGTTCCGTAGTCGTCTATCGCCGTCTGGATGCCTATCTTTTCAAGCCTCTTTTTAAATTCGCGGTAGTCTTCTTCATCAAGTTCGGACTTCTCCGTGATCTCCACTACCGCCACATCATTATGTCTTGTAAGAAGTTCGTCAACCTTGGATCTCTCAGGTTCGGGAAGAACCGTTCCGGGAATACTGTTTATGAATACTTTCCTGCCGTGAAGAATATCCGGATCCTTCTCCAGGATTCCGAGAATATTGAAAAGAGTGGCTCTTTCTATATCATTGAGCCTGTTTCTCATATCGGCATATTCAATTACCTGAAGAGGACTCTTCAGCAGATCGCTCCTGGGACGCATAAGTGCTTCATAGGAAAAGATCTCTCCCGTTGCGACGCTTATGATGGGCTGGAAATGATAACTGAAAAGATTATTGTCGATGATGCGGTCGGCTTCCCTGAGCTCGGTGATCTCCTGCTCCGAAAGCGTAGCCATAAGGCCTCTTCCCGCTTCGTCATCGCTTCCTGTTTTAAGATAGATGAGCTCTTTGCCGAGAGTGACGATATCATCCCACAGCACGCCGGCGGATTCTTTTTTATCGCCGAGCTTTTTTTCGTAACGCGAAGCAATCTCATCCAATTCCTCGTTAGATGAGACACTCATGATCTCGTTAAGAAAACTGTGAATGATCGAATGAAATTCTGACATCTTAGCCTTCTTTGAACACGTTACTTTTACGCCTGTATTATATCATTAAAATTTTATTAATTAAATCCAAACTTTTATTAAACTTTGATATTTTTAGGCGTTTTACTATAGAAAAAAGCGGCCGCATAAAGCGACCGCTTTCTCACTAAAGAGTAGTTTTTGAACCGGATGGATTATTTCTTCCACTCGTCGTACTGGCGCTGGAACTCAGCAAGGACATCCTGGTATCCTGCCTCGTCAAGAGCATCCTGATACTCAGCGAGCTTAGCATCAACATCAGCTGAAGCGAATCCGCCGTTCTCAAGAATGAATCCGTACTTCTCGAATACGAGCTGGCAAGCGCCGTACTGGCTCTCTACGGGAGTCTTGTCGAACTGGAATCCGTTTGCGCAGGAGATGAGTGCTGAAGAGTTGAAGTCAACATACATCTGAGAGGTGTAAGGGTTCTCTGCTTCGCAGGTAACTACGGTAGCAGAAGCAGACTCCCACATTGAGTGGTTGTACTTAGCATCAGCAACCTTCTCAACATATCCGTCAGCATTGTAGTTGTAATCTTCGCCTTCGATACCGAATGCATACATATCAGCAAGCTTGGTATCGGTGTAAAGAAGCTGTACGAAATCGATGCAAGCCTGAGCCTCTTCGGGAGTGCAGGAAGCAGCGATTGCGAAGCATGATCCGAGCATGGAGTCGGTGTGCATATATCTCTGGGAAGCGGGCTGCATAACAACCTGCTGACCATATCTTCCGTTAGCCTCACCGTTGTTGGGGATGTCGGTCCACCATGAGATAGCCCAATCCTCAGTCTGAGTGGTGGTCTCCTCGGTAGCCTTGGTAGCTTCGTTCTCGGAGATATATCCTTCCTCAGCCCACTTGCACATAAGAGTTACGAACTCTTTGTACTCGGGAGTCTGGATAACGTTAACTACTTCGTTGGTGTCTCTGTCAACAGCAACCCAGTCAGAGGTGTTGTCGCCGGTGAAGAAATCGAACTCATCGATGTACCATCTGTAGAACATAGCGGTCTTCTGGGTAAGGAAAGGATACTTGATTCCTGCATCCTTAGCATCAGCGAGCATGGGCTCGAGATCAGCGAGCTTCTTAACGCTGGTGGTGTCCCATCCGAACTCGTCAACAAGAGCGCCACGGAACATGAAGTCATATCCCTCAACGTTGTCCTTGTAAACGGGGATGTAGTAATTTCTTCCGCCGTACTGAGAAGCCTTCCAGGTGTTCTCATCCATGGAAGAGTAAAGTGCGGTTCCGGGAAGAAGATCGGTGATGTCGTAAACAGCGTTTGCAGCATAGAGATCCTTGGTTCCTACGGTTCCCATCCAAGCTGCGGTCCAGAGAAGGTCTACTTCCTTGTTGTTGATTGCAAGGTTAGCCTTGTCGGGATAGTCAGCATTGGGGATGTCGTGAAGAACGATCTGAACGTTGATCTTATCAGCGATGTAAGCGTTGATAGCATCCTCTACCTTCTTAACCTGAGCATCATCTACAGCTGCAAGGTTGAAGCAGTCTCTGTAGACATCGATCACAACTGCACCGCTCTCGGTTACGGTTGTGGTGCCGGTGCTTCCGCCATTTCCGTTATTGCCTGATCCGGTGTTGCCACCGCATGCGCAAAGGGAAACGGTCATAAGGCCGGCAAGAATTGCAGAAGCAACTCTGTTGAGCTTTTTCATAACAAAAACCTCCCTAAAAAATTGGTGTTATATATTCGAAGGATACGGACGCTGTGTCTCGTTCCCGAATACCTGGTTAAGCGATCAGCCCTTTACGGAACCGACCGTAAGTCCCTTGATGAAGTACTTCTGGAAGAAGGGATATGCGATCATGATAGGTCCGATGACTACGATAACCGTTGCCATGGTCGCGGAGTTCTGGGGGATCGTTCCGCCCATTGCCGCTCTTGCGGATGCAGGAACGTTCGTATTGTTGAGAAGGAACTGTATGCTCTTCTGGATATTGATGAGGAGGAGCTGCAGAGGCTTCTTGCTGTTGGTGTCGATATAGAGCATCGCATTCTGCCAGTCATTCCAGTAGGCGGTAGCCATCATGAAACCTACGGCCGCAAGCGAAGGCTTGAGAAGGGGAAGGGTGATCTGGAAGAATGTTCTGTACTCTCCCGCTCCGTCAATCTTCGCTGCTTCCATAAGTTCACCGGGAATACTGTTTACGATATATGTTCTCAGGATGATGACATTCATCGTGGTAACACACAGAGGAAGTATGAGAAGGAGCAGGTTGTCCTTGAGGTGATACACCGAGGTGAAGATGATGTATCCGGAAAGCTGTCCTCCGTTAAAGAGCATGGGGATCAGAAGGAAGATCGCAAGGAACTTTGAAAGTCTGAAATCCTTTCTGCTCATCGCATATGCGTACATGCTCATGATCAGAAGTCCGAGCAGTGTTCCGGTAACCGTGACAAAGATCGTAACGGCGTAGGAAGAAAAAAGCTGCTTACCGTATTTGAGAACGGCATTCATTCCGGCCAATGACCATTTCTGTGGGAAGAACGAGAAGCCGTGCTGTACGATATACATTTCATCCGTGAATGCGGATACGAAAACCAGCACTACGGGAGCAAAGCAGAATATGGTGAAAATGAGAAGACAGATAAGTAGAACGATCTGTCCGGGTCCCATTTTTTCTTTTTTCGAAGGTGCCAGATCAAGGTTGGCTTCTTTTTTCTTGCGGGCCATTTCTCTTCCTCCTTAGAATAATGCGTTCTCAGGCTCGATCTTTTTGACCAGGGCGTTAGCGCCAAGCATGAGCAAAAGGCCCACAACCGACTGGAAGAAAGAGGTTGCCGCTGTAAATCCGAAATTGGAATTCTTTAATATCGAATGCAGAACGAACGAATCGATAACCTGCGTGGTGTCGTAAAGTGCTCCGGTATCTCTGGTAACCTGATAGAAAAGACCGGTGTCGGACTTCATGATGCTTCCTACGGAAAGAAGAAGCATAACTGTGATCATGGGAATGAGACTGGGAAGAGTGATGTGCCATATCTTCTTCCATCTGTTTGCACCGTCGATCTCCGCTGCTTCATAAAGTTCGGTATCGATTCCGGCAAGAACGGACATGTAAAGAACCGATCCGTATCCGGTATCCTTCCAGACCTTGGTGATCGTAAGGATCACAGGCCAGTAACTCGCTGTCATATAGTAGCTGGTACTGGTTCCGAGTATGTTGTTGATCATTCCGGTATCTTTGCTGATGAATGCATATACGATGAACTGTACTGCAGCATAGGAAATGAAGACGGGGATGATCATGAGTGTCTGCATGACCTTGGTCGTCTTCTTGAAGATGCACTGATCGATGGCGATCGCAAGGGCAACATTGAGAAGGGTGCCGAGTGCAGTGAAGATGATATAGTACTTTAAAGTATTCGATGTGAAAGTAATGAACTGTGCTTTGGAAGCAATGAGGAACTTGAAATTATCAAGTCCGCAGAAGGGGCTGCCATAGATTCCGAGTCTGGAGTCGAATCTCTTGAATGCAAGAACAAGTCCCGTCATGGGAACATACATGATAAAAAACAGTACCAGGAAAGCAGGTAATGCAAGTACGACATGTGCTCTGTGTTTCCATGTATTTTTCAGGAAATCCTTCATTGAAACGCCCTTCCTCTGTGCTCTGAAAATACTTGTATATCAGGCAACTTTTGCTTAATCGATATACTTAAACGTTATACTTAATCGATTTCGAGGAAGATGATAAAACATTTGTTGCTTCAATGCAACTATTTTTTGCTATTTTTTGTGCAAAAGTGAAGAATTGGTGAGATTTTGCCGATACGGCTATGTGATTTTTGTTGAATATTAATCCTTGTCTTCCGACCAGGAAAGTGCACACTTGACAGCCTTATGCCAGCCCTTCAGACACTTTTCCGCATATTCCCTGTCCTCGCAAGGGCTAAATTCCCTTCCGAGTTCCCATTTATGGCGGATCTCGTCCTTGTCCTTGAAGAATTCAACCGCAAGACCGGCAAGAAAAGCCGCTCCCATTGCAGTGGTCTCTATGCATTTAGGCCTGTAAACAACAGTACCGATAAGGTCAGCCTGGAACTTCATGAGGAAATTATTAGCGGAAGCTCCGCCGTCAACCTTCAGTCCCTGTATGGGTTCGCCGAGATCTTCCTCCATCGCCTTCATGACATCGACAGACTGGTAAGCGATGGATTCAAGCGTTGCCCTGATGAAATGCTCCTTGGTGGTTCCCCTGGTGATTCCGACGATGGTTCCTCTCGCATACTGGTCCCAATAAGGCGCACCCATTCCTGTGAATGCAGGCACAACGTACATTCCTCCGCAGTCGGAAACACGGTCCGCATATTCCTCGGTCTGAGCGGCACTCTTTACCATGCGCATACTGTCACGGAGCCACTGTACCGCAGCGCCGGCGACAAAGACGGATCCTTCAAGCGCATACTCGGGCTTTTCCGATGTGCTCGCGGCCATCGTTGTAAGAAGTCCGTGGGTGGATTCGACTGGAGTATCACCCGTGTTCATGAGTATGAAGGAACCTGTTCCGTATGTATTCTTGACATCTCCCTTTTCGAAACAGCACTGTCCGAAAAGAGCAGCCTGCTGGTCACCTGCAGCTCCGGCAATGGGTATCCATCCGCCCATTACCTTTTCGCTCGAGTAACCGTACTGTGCGCTGCTGGGTTTAACTGCGGGAAGCATATTCTCGGGAATGTTGAAAAGTTTCAGAAGATCCTTATCCCATTCGAGAGTGTGGATGTTGAAGAGCATTGTCCTTGCGGCATTCGTATAATCCGTAACGTGTACAAGCCCGCCTGTGAGATTCCAGATGAGCCACGTATCGACGGTTCCGAAAATGATCTTTCCTTTTTCCGCTTTTTCCCTCGCACCGTCGACATTGTCGAGTATCCATGCGATCTTGCTCGCGCTGAAATATGCATCGGGAACAAGTCCGGTCTTTTCACGGATCATATCGGTACGGCCAGCGGCAACAAGCCTGTCTATCATGGGCGCCGTTCTTCTGCACTGCCATACGATTGCATTATATACGGGCTCTCCGGTCTCTTTATCCCAGACTATGGTCGTCTCTCTCTGGTTTGTGATGCCGATGGCGGCTATATCCGAAGCGCCTATTCCAAGATTGGCCATAGCTTCCCTTGCAACTGAGAGCTGTGAGGACCAGATCTCCCTGGGGTTGTGCTCGACCCATCCGGGCTGGGGATAGTACTGTTCGAATTCTTTCTGTGCGATCGCTTTTATCTTCGCGTCCCTGTCGAAGATTATCGCTCTTGAACTTGTTGTTCCCTGATCGAGTGCAAGGATAAATTTTTCCATAACCATTCTCCTTAAAAAGAGTACCGGGTCTCTGACGTTTCAATGATCATTTCTTCGATACATTTGATGTGGCCACTATATCCACTCCGGTGCCGGCTATATCTTTCACTATGATATCACCGATGCTGACGGGAGCTTCCGCTTCCACATTCCTGAGCGCACCGACCACATCCGTCATCTTATCCTTGGGAACGTCTCCCGCGGTCTTGACGGATACAACGGGGCGCTCTCCGCCTTTAAGTGTGACAAGGCTTGTTACGATACGTACCGGGTTTGTTACTTCGCTCGCGGCATATTCCTCGCCTCTCGGACAGGAATTGCCGGTGATGCTCTTTACTTCTCCGTTTTCCAGTTCCACCGTAATGTGGCAGCCTATCGGACATCTTATACAGGTAAGTTCACGTGTTTCCATATTGTTATTCCTTATCCTCAACTCGGATGATGAGTTCGTGTTCGCTTCCTCCGTTTTCGGAAACTATCTCTTCTACCTTGCTCTTTACAAGGATGATCTGTTCCATCTCTCCGGGAGCCATGATCCTCTTCGGTAATTTCATCAGCTGCTTTCCGTCCAGGTATACCGAAAGGTTCTTGTCACGGAATTCGTTTCCGACACGGAATCTTACCGTGAGCGTATCGGGCATAAACGAAGGTCTAACAACGGAAGGCACGGAATATCTGACTCCGTTTTCCGTTCTGATATTTATGACAGTTCCGTCATTTTCCGGAGCGGTCTTTCCGAGCAGGAAGCCAGCCGCATTTTTTCCCGCAGCCGAAGCTTCACCGGATACATAATCGACGAGATCGTGAACATGCAGAACGTTTCCGCATGCATATACTCCCGGGATGTCAGTCTCGAGACTTTCATTTACGAACGCTCCGCCCGTAACGGGATTCATCTTTACTCCGAGTTTGTTCGTAAGTTCGTTCTCGGGGATCAATCCGCATGAAAGAAGAAGCGTATCACATTCATAGAACACCTCGGATCCCGGAACCGGCTTTCTGTTTTCATCGACCTCGGCGATCGTAACGCCCTCCACTCTTCTCTTTCCTTTTATATCAACCACCGTGTGGCTGAGAAGAAGCGGTATGCCGAAATCATCAAGGCACTGGACGATATTTCTCTTAAGGCCTCCCGAATAAGGCTGGAGCTCGGCGACGCACAGAACCTTTGCTCCCTCAAATGTCATACGCCTTGCCATGATGAGTCCGATATCACCGGATCCCAGGATGACAACCTTTTTACCGGGAAGCTTTCCCTCCATGTTGGTATAATACTGTGCCGTTCCCGCCGAATAGATACCGCTCGGTCTGAAGCCGGGGATGTTCAGTGCGCCTCTGGGTCTTTCGCGGCAGCCCATCGCAAGTATCACTGCACGCGCCCTTACGGAAAAGAGACCCTCCGTCCTGTTCATTGCGGTGACTATCTTTTCTCCCGTTGCTTCATCAAAAGAAAGATCGATGACCATCGTATCGAGCATAAATGGGATCTGTTCCTTCTCCGCCATCTTGATATATCTGTCGGCGTACTCGGGTCCGGTCAGTTCCTCTTTGAAGGTGTGAAGTCCGAATCCGTTATGTATGCACTGATTAAGGATACCTCCGAGACGGATATCCCTTTCAATGATCAGTATGTCCCTTACGCCCTCGCCCGCAGCACTTACGGCCGCTGCAAGGCCCGCAGGGCCGCCGCCTATTATAACGAGATCTTTTTTTATCTCTGCCATATCCGCTCCTTACAGGGTTTCCTTGATCTTGCCGTCCAGATAATAGGAACCGTGACCGCTCTTTTCTATCTCTTCCTCACTCTTTCCAAGAAGCTCCGCAAGTATCGGAACGGTTCTTGCAAGACAGAAGCCCGCCTGACATCTTCCCATTCCCGCTCTGGTCCTTCTCTTTACTCCGTCCACAGTCCTCGCTCCGAGAGTTCTTGTTATCGCATTCCTGATCTCGCCCTCGGTGACAAGCTCACATCTGCATACGACCTTGGAGTACAGAGGATCTTCTTTTATAAGCGCGGCTCTTTCCTCGTCACTTGCTTCAGCCACGCCTGGTATTCCTTTTCTTGTCGCTATGAAGTCCGTCTTTTCCGAAGCTCCGAGTTTGCCGCTTATCAGGTCCGCAAGATAAACGCCGATCGCGGGAGCTGCGGTAAGTCCGGGTGATTCTATTCCCGCGGCATCGAAGAATCCTGGAGCGTCCTGGGCTTCTCCGACTATAAAGTCTCCGCCGTCTTCATGTGCCCTGAGTCCCGCAAAAGAAGTAATGGTTACCCTCGGAAGGTTCATCACCGAAAGGGATCCCCTCGACATAACGGCAGCCAGTCCGGCTTCGGTAGTTGCCGTATCCTCACAGTCATCAGCGCCGTCGGCCGTCGGTCCGCACATGAGATTTCCGTGTACGGTCGGAGTTACGAGAACTCCCTTTCCGGCTTTCGTGGGTATCTGGAATAGAGTATGACTTACATATCCTCCCGCAGTCTTGTCCATAAGACAGTACTGACCCTTTCTCGGTGTGATGTGTATCTTTTTTCCGGAGACCATATTATGCATCACATCGGAATAAACTCCTGCGGCATTTACAACAATCTTTGTTTCGTATACTTCGTCTCCGGCAGTGACCTTGTAGTAGATATCACCGCTCTCGCTTTCTTCTTTTCTGATATCCGTCACTTCGGTGTCAAAGATAAAACCGACACCGTTGTCAGCTGCGTTCTCGGCAAACGCGATGTTCATTCCGAAGGGACACACAATGCCGCCCGTCGGAGCATACAGTGCGCATACCGCATTCTCCGATACATTCGGTTCTGTCTGTCTGAGTTCTTCTTTTTCGACAATGCGAAGTCCGGGAACACCGTTCTTTATACCGCGTTCCATCAGTTCTTCGACACCCTTTCTTCCTTCCTCTTCGAGGGCAAGGATAAGGGATCCGTTTTCTTTAAAGGGGAAATCAAGTTCTTTTGAAAGTTTATGTATAAGGAGATTTCCTTCTACATTGAACCGCGCCTTAAGAGTGCCCGGCATTGCATCATATCCGGAATGGACTATACCGCTGTTTGCTTTGGAAGTTCCTTCGCAGACATCGCTTTCTTTTTCGATGACGAGAACGTCAAGATCATAGCGGGAAAGTTCCCTGGCTGTCGCGCTTCCGATGACTCCGGCTCCTATTATGATGACATCCCTCATATGACACCTCCGTCAAAGCCAAAACAGATATTGGAAACTATATTTAATTATACAGTTTCCGCATTGATTTGCAAGGTTTTTACAGTCTTTGTGCTTATCCCGGATACGGCTCTGAGTATCTCCTTCATATCGCGGCAGGTTTCCCTGTAATCCGAATCCGAAATGTCCGAGGAGGAAAAGGCCGCCGTCCTTACAACAATTCCGACGCTCCCGGCTTTATGTCCGATATCTCCGGCGCTTTCGGCCGTAAGCTTTGCATTGCCGGAACCGATCACTTTTTCCAGCGTATCCGTCAGATCCTCCGACAGGTCCACGCTATCCACATTCATCGATCCGATCAGTTTTTTACCGTAGAGCTTCCTGACATACGATCTGTATCTGACAAGAAGGGCATCACTGTATCTGCCTTTCCTCTTCATCCGTTCGATCCTGATGAGCAGTGTGATGCTCTTGATAAACGGTATCAGAAGAAGCAGAAGAATTACCGCAACCACAGTGAATCCGAGAGGCTTTATCAGAAATTCCACGCTTCCGAACACTCTTCTGAATGTGCTTGCACCGGCCTGCACTCCGTCGCCGGAGGCAACTTCTTCGGAAGCATCGTCCCTCGTTGCGGCACTGAAAAGACCGGAAAGGATGCCCATGATACCGTTCATGGGAACGGCATCTTCCTCACCGAACGACGGAGGAGTCATTTCATAAGGGATCCATCCGTAACCCGGTATATAGATCTCGACCCATGCGTGAGCCTGGGCATCGGTCAGTTCGACCTTTACTTTTCTTTCTCCGTTTTCGTCGATCAGAAGCTCTGCTTCCGAAAGCTGGTTTGCGGTAAGCGCATATCCTTCACAATACCTTGCGGGAATTCCCACATACCTGAGTATCAGTGTCGATGCGGATGCAAAATGCATGCAGTATCCCCTGTCCTGGGATGAAAGGAAATATTCCACAACATCCCTTCCGAGAGGTGTTCTGCCCGGCTGAAGCGAATATCTGTAATTCTCGGCAAAGTACTGCTCCAGTTTGGAACAGCTGTAGAGCATTCCGTGATACGTCCTGTCGTCATTTATCATGTCGGCCTTTTTGACGGTCTCATCAAGAATCGGTATCAGATTCTCAGGAACATAGGTATAAGTCTTGAAGACATACTCGGAATACTCTATCATTCCCGCATCGTCTGTTTCATAGAATACATTGTACGGCGAGGGTACATATGTGATCACGGAGGTTCCGTCCATATCTCCCTCCGCATTGACCGAATGATAAGGAAGGTAATAATATCCGGTATCCGCACCTACATTTTCTATTATCATTTCCCCGGGATCGTCAGTCACATTGAACGGTTCGTAACCGCCGTCACCGAAGACATTCTTATCTTCCGTAAATCTGTCGATCGAATATCTGTCCCCGACAAATGCACGAAGGTATATGGTATCCGGTGTTTCGGGTGCATAGGTGATGATCAGGTCGGTTTCGTAATCGGGTGTGACGGAGCCTATACCGCCGAGTCTTCCGTGTGCAAGTCCGCCCGTGGCATCATAGCGGTTGAACATGGACATAAGTCCGTTCATGACAAGAACCTCGACATATTTATCGGTCTTGTTCTTCAGTCTGTTTGAGATATATTTTGTGGAATAGTTGTCTCCGAACACCGCACCGGACACGACAAAGAAAACAAGGGAAAGAATCACGGAGATACCGAATACGGAAAGCATTCCCCTTGCGGAAAGAATGTAAGAATCATCCGCTCCCTTCTTCCGTCTTCTTCGCAGATAGATCTCATATTTTTTGTATCTGTACGGAAGGGCATAGTACCCGGCCCTGGAAAGGACCAGTACTGAAGCATAGCACATGATGAGCATGGTCATGCAAAGATATGAAGGAGTGATATCGATATAGAACGCTACCTGAAGGGGAATGAATGTGATCAGGAAAGTAAGTGCGGGATTCATGTAACTGGAGATGGTCACATTGAGCATGATGCAATAGACCCATCCCATAAATATACATGCTATAGGAACGGAAAGACTTCTGTCCGCGATGATCTCCTCGGATACCCTGACCGCGGGAAGTGAAAAATAATCGACATAGTGTTCGTTCACTTCGTTCATGAATGCCTGAAATCCCGAGTTGATGTATGAATACATCAGTACCGAGAAGACAAAGAACGAAATGAACATGGTTATATAGCCGATATAGAAGGTTGCCCGGTTATAATATACCGATGCCGAAATGACAGCCATTACAAGGATCCATACGAATACCTTGACGGGATCGTAAGCAAGATCGAATGCTCCGGCAAGTCCCCACACGGTTCCGTACGCACCGAAAAAGATAAGGATTCCCCTGAGAAGAACCGCAATGACTTTGTGCGGCGGCTTATCTCCCGAGATATCGCCCTCGCACACTCCTCTTTCGGACAATTCCTTATTCCTGTCCTTAAGCTCTTTCCTTCCCCTGAACCCCGGATGGGGATCGTTCTGTAAGGTGAGCATCTTTTCTGTTTTCAGGTATTTAGTATTCCTTCCGGACATATCCTTATGATCCCGTAGCTTCCGGGATTCTGCGCGGTGAACATCGGATAGACCTCCGTCTCCGATGCACCCTGTCTCATTATCTCATAAACGCTCTCATCAAGATCCGAGGTGCAGCTTACGTTGCAGTAATAAAATGTTTTTTCGTCGGGATGGTAAACCGCCGTTCTGAATCCCATATTCTCCGACAGCATTTTCTTTCCAAGCGAATAATACAGTCTGAGTGCGGGGTCTTCTTTTCCCTTTATGATCTCGGGAAGGAGCAGGTACATCAGGTCGACGCTTCTTTCGTATTCCTTGACCATAAGTTCCTGCGCAGAAGCCGATGCCTTCCAGTGTATATCCTTAAGCCTGTCGCCGGCCCTGTATTCCCTGAGCTGCCTTATATCGCGGGTGAGCTCTCCGTTATCCGACGGGATATCATCCGCGGGCTCTCCTTCATATTTCGAAAGAACCGTATCGGGAAACGGAACTACCGACGGCATTACCGGGATCATGATGTGGATCTCGTTTTTTACGGTGAATGTCCTGAAATGAAGGGGATCGCTTATAAGTATGCTGTCGGCATCGAGATTGAACATCCCGGGCATGGATGTTTTAAAAGAAATATTAATGTGATCCGAGACGAAGCTTTCACCGGCAAGTGTGATGGTGTACTCGCGGTCGTCTTTTCTGTATGAATTGCCGTAGGTATATTTTATGATGCACCTGAGAAGAGGCACAAAGGAAGTGTTTCTGATGTGCAGCCTTATCCTGAATTCATCTCCCTCCGTTATCTGTTCCGGAGGGGCCGATGCGGTAACGGAAAGATGCTTTGATCCGTAATAACCGGCAGCGATTGACAAAAAAGGAAGCACTATCAGAAAAACAAGAAGGATCGAAGCAAGCGGCTGTCTGTAGAAAACCGAAAAGAGCAGCACGGCTGCCGTCATACAAACATATGAAAAAATATACAGAACGTTTTTGAAATGTTCCATCTTAACTGATCTTGGGAATGGGGACGCTCCTGATGATCTCGGAAAGGATCTCACCGATCGAAAGGCCCGAAGCTCTTCCCCTGGGTGAAAGCTTTACTCTGTGTGCCGAAGTGTAGATCCATGCTCTGTGTATATCAGCGGGAGTCAGATAATTCCTCTCCGACATATATGCAAGTGCCCTGGAAACCTTGTACAGCGCAATACTTCCTCTGGGAGAAAGACCGAGCGAAAATCTCTCGTCACTTCTTGTTGCCTCGGAAAGAGCAACGACATAATCGTAAAGTGCGGGATCCGTATAAACCTCGGATGCCG
The DNA here is from genome assembly GCA_017617005.1 of Lachnospiraceae bacterium. Lineage (GTDB taxonomy): Bacteria > Bacillota > Clostridia > Lachnospirales > Lachnospiraceae > AC2028. The sequence continues at coordinate 3,446 of JAFZWW010000099.1, read as the reverse complement.
CTTTCTGGATATCAAGTATCTCGCTTGCGGTAAAGATTGCATTTACGGTATCCATCTTTGAACGGGCATCACCGGCAAGGACCTCAACCTCGCTTCCATGATCGGGATATCCCATTGACAGGCATGTCATAAATCTATCGAGCTGCGATTCGGGGAGCTTCTGGGTTCCGCTTGAGCCGTAAGGGTTCTCGGTAGTTATAACAAAGAAAGGATCGGGAAGAGTCCTGGTATTGCCCTCTACGGTGGCACGTCTTTCTTCCATTACCTCCAGAAGCGCGGACTGTGTCTTGGGTGAGGTTCTGTTGATCTCATCCGCAAGAAACAGATTGGTATAGATGCTTCCCTCACGGAAAACAAATTCACCCGTCTTCTGATCGTAATATGTAAATCCGAGAAGATCCCCCGGAACTACATCGGGTGTAAACTGCACTCTCGAATAATCAAGTCCGAGTGCCCTTGAAAGTGCGACTGCCAGGGTGGTCTTGCCGACACCGGGGATATCCTCGAGAAGGACATGTCCTCCGGCGATGAGTGTTGCGAGCACTATGGTCACAACCTCCCTTTTTCCCCTGACTACTTTTTCTATTTCGTTGATTACGTCATCTGTTCTCATTGATCAGTTTCCAGTCTGTGAATTTTTAAATAGGTTAAAGGTTTCGATATCGTCCCCGGTCAGCTTTATGTTGGATACGGACTCCTTGCCTTCCGGGGTGGTGACCTTGATCTCTATGACAGATCCCTCCCTAAGATCACCGTTTGATATCGACTGAATAAATGCAATTGCCTTCGGATGCTGTTCCTGAAAGATCTTGATCCTTCCCGCAGCCTGCATCATCGCTATCGGATTCATTGCCATATGTGCATCCTCACTTCATCAAACATTTCCCGAGATGAATGCTATCTCGTCTTTAAGTGTATCCGGAACCGTCTGTCCCGAAGCCGCAAGCTTCTTCTGAAGTCCGTCCAGTCTGTGGAGCTTCTGACCCTTCTTGAGTTCGCTTCTGTCTATCAGCTCGGTATAGATGGGATTGGTACGAAGCTTTGCACTCTGTTTGCTGTTAAACGGACAGTACGTATGGATGATCTGCCTTGCAACCTTGTTGAGTCTCGGCGAGCCGTTTCCTTCATACATGATCCAGAGAATATAATCACGGATGAACATTTCCTTGAAGCTGTTCTTTGCTCTCTGCAGTGAAGTCCTGATCTTCTCTTTGATCTCGGGACTCAGATCCCTGTTCTTCCTGTAGAACTGAACATAATCGAAATATTCACTCGTGAGCGAATGCTCGGTGACATCGTTCCATCTCGCACCCTGAACACGCTTGCACATCTCCCATCTGAAATCACCTGTAAGCCTGATAAGGGTTCCGAAAATATCCTCCGCATGGAAAATACTTATGGCCATTCTCGAAGGTGAATTGCGGAGCTTTCCTTCTATCTCCTGCCACATGACGGCCCTGGTTCCCATATTGGGCATCAGTATAAAATCGGGAAGGTACTCAAGATGAATCGTTTCCTTGCCCATCACTTCGATGTTCTTCTGGTCAAGGCTCTCACGGTAATAAGCGGAATAATCGATCTCCCTTATCCTGTCAAGTGCACCGGATATTGCTTCCAGAGTAACCAGCGTGGAAGTAGGATCCTTTATACAGGTCTTCTCAAGGAAGATGGGGCAGAATGTCGTGATCCTTCCGTAAGTGACCTTATCCGCGGAGCGGAAGAAATTATCGAGCTCGAAATTTACTCTGGCTTTTCCGTCGGACAGTCTCTTCTTCTCCTCGGCTGCATCGATCTTATTCTGGATCTTCAGCTTGTGAATGGTGTCGGTATAATCCGTGTCGAACTCATCGCGGCTGGGATCCTTCTTTCCGTTATAGATGCTCTTCAGCCAGTCATAGAAAGTATAGACCCCGGCACCGGAGTGATCCTTCAGGGACGAAGCGATGCTTGCAAGAAATGCGGAATATTTCTTTCCCGCAAGCTGCTCATCTACATATCCGAAATAAAGGAACATGAGAACGGGAAGAGTCGGTGTCTTTTCGAGGGATCTGAAGAATACCATCTTGTAGATATCGTAGAATTCGTTGGCGATCCTCTTTCTCAGGGATGCTATGTCATCATCCACGGATTCGGGATCATCAACATTCTTAAGGTCTACCACATGGGTCTTGAAATTGATTACCGTTTCCGATTCTTCTCCGATAAAGTCGAGTATCTTATCGAGAGAACCGCTGAGTTCCTCAGTATATCTTACTTCCTCGGTGCCTTCCTCTTCTTCCGTTTCTTCCGGAGCCTCGGGCATATTATCCGCCTTGTCGGCAAATGCATCCATCCTGCTCCTGTAAACACCGTCATCGAGTCCGACTTCATCATAGAAAGATTCCTCTATGCGGGTTATGTTCTTTCTGAGCTCGAACATATCCTCACTGCCCGGACTGAGTCTGAAAAAGAGTTCGGTCAGATGGTCGTAAAGATCTCCTCCCTCGGGTTTGAAATATATATTTCCGAGTTCCTGTCTGAAAGTGTAGTAATTGTCGAGAAGCTGGTATGCCTTTCTGGAATCGAGACTTCCTTTTCTCAGCATACCCATGGTAACGGACAGATCCGTCGCAACGCTCTTTCCGGTCTCGGACTGGTATAGCTTTGCAAGTCCGGCATAATAATCGGCAAGCCAAGTATCCGACGATTCCTCTATCAGATACGTATCCAGCTCGGATATCTCACTGATATCCTCGGCCTTTACACGGAACTTTTTGCAGAGGTTCTTATACAGCTCAACATCCCTGCCGAGCTTCTGGTACAGATCCCCCGAATGGATCTCGGATATCTGGCACTGTCCGAGAAGACCGGTGATCTGCTTGAATAATGAACAAAGAGAAACCCTGGCAAAGTCATTGTGCTGTGACAGGAGTTTCTCTAAAGTTTCAAGATTCGTATAAGGATAAGGAATGACAACCGTGTCGGAAACAGCCTTATAACCGAGGAAGTGAACCTCGTTCACAACCTCGGTTATTCCCATGACATCAGCACGGTCGAGCATCATGGCTCCTCCGGGATAAACCGCTGCCACGCGCCCCGATATGATCAGGCCCAGTGAAGATATCGCCGAGCCTGCCTCGATTATCGTCTGTCCTCTTTTATATGTACGGTTTTCAGCCATTTATTGTTCCATCAAGTTCCTGCGCTCTGGTTTCATTGAGTTTCTTACAAGCTTCAACAAATGCATCGACGGGAATATCATGAAGCTGTTCCTTCTGTCCTCTTACGGTGACGGAAAGGGTCCCTGACTCGACCTCCTTGTCACCGATGACGACGATATAAGGATCCTTCATCGTCTTGTAGAACTTGATCTTTTCATTCATGTTCCTGTCTGCATAATCGGCTTCAACCCTGACGCCTGCTGCCTCAAGCTTGTCCTGAAGCTCCTTGGTGAAATCATTATGCTC
>JAFZWW010000098.1 GCA_017617005.1 Lachnospiraceae bacterium | reverse complement strand
TGCAACGGTGTTTAACGCGTTGTTGCTGGCCTGAAGTCCCGAGACACCCAGGGAAAGGTCACTCCACAGGGACATATATGATCTCTCCTATTGCTTAGCGTCAAAGTTACCTCTGGTCACTCCGAGGGTTCCTCCGGTATAGGCGCCCTTTGAATAATTGGCTGTTTCGGGGGCGGCCTTCAGTGAATTGAGCAGGTTAAGCTCAAAATCCACCAGTTCAAGCGAACTCTTAAGGAGCTCACTGTTCTGTTCGTTTACTCTGGCAAGCTCGTGGGTCACCTCGGTAAGCCTGTCATAAACTTCCGACAGAGCCTTCTGTTCCGTGGGTGTCCTGTCGAGCAGGCCGATCAGAGTCTTAAGCTTCAGATCATTAACATCCCTGTTAATTACATTCGCTATGTCGGCAGTAACCTTGGACCTCGCATTATCAAGGTTCTGCAGCCTGTCGGCATGCGACTGTTCATCTTCCGTGATCTTACCAAGCGCATCGAGATCCCCGGCAACGATCACCGGGGTTTTTGAGCGCGCAAGTCCGAGAACCGTCTCAATTTCGTTACATTCGTCCGTAAGTATGCTGATGAGATTCTCTACAAGACTTGCCACTCTTTACCCCAATTCCTGATATTTCTGAAGAAGTTTGTCAGCAAAGCTGCCTGCGCTGACGCTGTACGTTCCGTCCTGGATCTTGGACTTGATCGAATCCACAAGATCGGTTCTGACATCGGGAGTAGCTGCAAGAGCATCTTTCGCAGTCTTCATGTCTTTTCCAATACTGCTGATAGATACTTTGTCGGTTACCGCACCTGCGCTCTTTGCCTTCTGTGTATTCGAAACCCTTGAAGTCTGATACAGGCTCTGGATCTGCGAATAACTTTCTATACGCATCCGGTTTTGCCTCCTTTTCATAGTATTGCAGGGCATATTTTATGCCTTACACCTACTTTATCGGAATGAAGCAATTAAAACTTTACACTTTTTGTGAAAATTTGTGAAAAATATAGCCCGGACACACAATATATATGTCTCCGGGCCCTGAATTCAGTCTACGGTATAGAGGTCTGTGAGGAAATTAAGAGTGTTCTCCTCAAGGAAATAAACCCTGTACTCTTCCCTGGTGAGCTGTGAAAGAAGATCGTCTATGGTCACGTCGTAGCTTTCCGCATACTCCTGAAGTGATGCCTCGAACTCCTCATCGGTCTGGAGAAGGTTATTCTCGGAAGCGATGACGTAGAGAGCTGCGTCATTCATAAGCTGGGGACGGCTGTATTCCTGGATATAGCTGTCAAGAGTGTATCCGTAATAGGAAAGAAGTGTCTCGGCATCGACACCGTACATCTCTGCACTGCTGTTAACGGACTTGATGATCAGCGCATCGTATGCATCGACAAGTTCCTGGGGGAAGGGAGCCTTTTCGGTAACGATCGAGGAAAGGTTCTGGGTGATCAGGGACTGGACGTTCTGCCTGTCATATGCCCTGACCTGCTCGATGAGCTCCTGACGGCACATCTCCCTTAAGTCTTCTTCCGTCTCGATGGGATCGGTTCCCTCATCGCGGTTATCATTGGCGGTCGCAAGGATGGAATCAATGGTGATGATACCGGTAACGGTACAGGTAAAGACCACATCCTGGCCCGCAAGTTCCTCTGAATGATATTCCTCGGGGAAAGTGAGGGGAAGGTCGATCTCTTCACCGGGCATTACTCCGATAAGTCCCTCTTCAAAACCGGGAATGAAGGTTCCGGAACCTATCTTGAGAAGATATCCTTCAGCAGTTCCGCCCTGGAATTCAACGCCGTCCTTCTTGCCGCAATAGTTAAGGCAGACAGTATCACCGTCGTGAACCTCCCTGTCGGTAACATAGTTAGCGGGATCCACCTGGTTCGCATAGTCATTGATGAAGGTCATATATGCGTAATCAACATCTTCCTCGGTAAGATCATAGGGCTCATAGTCGATGACAAGCGAACGGTAATCACCGACCTCAACGTACTGACTCATATCAAAGTCAAATACGGTAACCGATTCGCCGAGGTCCGCGGGTGCGTTCACTGCGGAATTGCCGGAAACATCCGTAAATACGTTCTCGTCACCCTTACATGCGGTAAGGCTGAGAAGCGTCATAACCGTTAATAATGCAATAAGTCTTTTTTTCATAATCTGGTCACTTTCTAAAAAACTTCTTAAATATATGCGTATCAAACGCAATTGTACCACCTAAAAGCCCCGCATACAAACAAATTATTGATAACATAGCCTTTGTTTGCTACAATGCATTTTTGAAAGAGGTGACTTATGGGTAAAGCAGCAATAATAGCAATCATATTTTTAGTAATACTTATAATCGTTCTCATTGTCCTGTATTTTGTCGGAAAGAAGATGCAGAAGAGGCAGGACGAGAACAATGCCATGCTTCAGGCCAATAAGCAGTATGTTTCCATGCTGATAATAGATAAGAAGCGTATGAAGATCAGGGAGGCAGGACTTCCCCAGGCAGTTCTGGACCAGACGCCCAAGGCGCTCAGGGGTTCCAAGATGCCCATCGTAAAGGCCAAGATCGGTCCCCAGATAATGTCACTTATCTGTGATGAGAAGATCTTCGAAGACGTTCCCGTCAAAAAAGAGGTCAAGGCCGCAGTCAGCGGTATCTACATCCTCGAGGTCAAGGGCCTTCACGGCAAGACCGTTGCGGAAAAGGCTCCCAAGAAAGGCTTCAAGGCCTGGGTCGACAGACTTCAGGAGAAGGCCGGAGCAAAGCCGATCAAATAAGCTTAAAGGCAAAAGAAAGCGGACCTTTGCGGGTCCGCTTTTTGTATGCATGATCTATTTTCTTTTCCCGTACAGGGCGTTCATCGTTTCTTCCTCACGGTCCATTCGGATCTGGCGGATGATTGATCTGCGCTGGTTATCGATATGCTCTCCCGCAGCCTCGGCCGCGATCTCGGCATTTCTCTTTTCTATCGCATTTACGATCCTTCTGTGCTCCTTCACCAGATTATCGTGGCCCGAAGAATCCTTGATGTATTCATATCTGTACCTGTACATGGGAAGTGACAGAGAATCCTCGAGGCTGATAAGCCTGTCGTTTCCCGTGGCACTGATTATGACATTGTGGAATTCCACATCGGCCTGGGCTATGACCCTGCTGTCATTGGTCTCGACCGCCTTTTCAAAAGCATCTCTTGCTTTCTTAAGGTCGGAAATACCCTCCGAGGTGATCCTTTCACATGCGAGCTGTACGCAGAGGATATCAAGCGCCCTTCTTACCTCCAGTACATCGGACATATTCTTCTCGGTTATCTGGGCCACCATCGCTCCCTTTCTCGGGATCATGGTGACAAGTCCCTCGAGCTCGAGCATACGGATGGCTTCCCTTATGGGCGTACGGCTTACCCCGAGCTTGTCGCCGAGGTGAACCTCCATCAGTCTTTCGCCGGCCGGAAACTCCCCGGTAAGGATCGACTGTCTGAGCTTGTTATATACGGAATCTCTTAATGGCAGGAAATCCTCTTCCTTGGCTTTAGGCATAAACAATTCCTCCGAAATATCATGATTGTATACATAATACCACGGATTGTACTGATTTTAATACAATTTCTTCAAAGTCGTGACGAAACTTTCTTTTTCTGTGGCAAGTCCGGCCTCCCTGACCGCCATGACGGCCTTCGCGGCAGCGTCCCTGTCTTCAAAAAATGCAAATACGGTGGGCCCCGATCCCGTCATAAGGGTTCCGATGGAGCCATCCTCATCAAATATCTTCTTTATCTTACTTATCTCGGGGCAGCGGGGCTCCGTGACATATTCGAGGACATTTCCCAGATATTTCAGGAATCCGGTTCCAGTGCAGGTTTTCATCGCATCCAGCATCGCATCGACATCGGGATGAGCGATGGTATCAAATATTTCATCGAGAGCCTTGTAGATATTACCCGTGGAGACTCCCTTTTCGGGTTTTGCGACCGCCAGTGTGTATTCGGGCAGCTGCGTGAGCTTTGTCAGCTTTTCACCGATACCCTCGGCAAGAACGGTTCCGCCTTCGACGCAGTAAGGAACATCGGCTCCGATCTTTACCCCGAGGTCCCTGAGTTCATCGAAGCTCAATCCGCAGTCAAAGAGCCTGTTCACACCGCGGAGCGTTGCGGCGGCATCGGAACTTCCGCCCGCCATGCCTGCGGCTATCGGTATATGCTTATCAAGGCTTATCTTCACGCCTTCCTTTATCCCGCATTTATCCATGACAGCCTTTGCCGCCTTATATATCAGGTTATCCTCGTCTGCGGGAAGGTCGCTTCCGCCGACGTCCATGCTTATCCCTTCGTCTTTCTTTTCAAAGGTGAGCGTATCGGATATATCCACGGTCTGCATTATCATCCTGACATCGTGGTAACCGTCGGGTCTTTTTCCGGTCACATCAAGGCTTAAGTTTATCTTCGCATATGCTTTTTCGGTGATCATACGATTCCTCCGCGGGGTTTAACTGTTTCTATTATAAACTGAGCACGCGTTTTTTCCTATGTACAAAAAAAGCCCCTCCCGGGTAGGTGGGAGGAGCTTTTGTGATCATGGATGAAAGGATCATCTGTTAAGATATTCCGAAGGATCTGTTTCGCCGGTCTTGAGCTTTTCGAATTTGCTGAGAACGGCATCGTAGGTTTTCTGTGAGATCTCGGGAAGCTTTCCGCCCCATGTCTCTTCCGCCTGCGCATATCCTTTTTTGAAGGCTTCGATCATACTGTCGATCTTGTCGGGATCTCCGCCTGTAAGTGCTGTAGCGAACTGAACGATACGGTCGCTGGTCTTTTCGACTCCCCAATAACCATCCTCGGCGATGTCTGCCTGTGCCTGCGCCTTGGTCTCGGGATCAACCTCGAAATTGCCATCCTTAAGGAATGACCAGATGTCGGTAGCCTCTCCGTATTTAGTGGCCTGCTGGCCCAGAAGCTTCTCCACGAGGCTGCGGAGGCTTTCGGTCCTTGCATCGGCTTCTGCCTTAAGCTTGTTTACGAGATCGGTATTGGGTGTATAGGTCTTGCCCGTCTCAGCGGTCTGACCCGAGGGTTCGTATACCGCTGCTGCCTCTTCATTAGTGGTTGCGTCCTTTGCGACTTCTTTTGCCTTTGTCTGGGAAGTATAAGCCGAGTACGCATTTGCCGCCTGAGAGGATGTAACTCCGTTTACATTCATACGTCTCTCCTTTCGCGTTCTTTTTCGCATCTTTCAATGCAAAAGAAACAAATCATCCATGATTACATTATCTATATCGGACTGTCCTGTCCGATCCTTTAGTGGCTGTAAAGGAATTATATCACACACATCCGATCAGTTCATTGATATCTTCGATTCCGTGGCGCTCGAGATACTTTTCGATCCCCTCTACACACTCGACAGTTGCGTAGGGGTTAACGAAGTTCATCATTCCGACGCTGACGGCGGTGGCTCCTGCCATCATGAATTCGATAGCGTCCTCGGCGGTCGCTATTCCGCCCATTCCGATGACGGGGATCTTAACGGCATGTGATGCCTGGTATACCATCCTGACGGCGATGGGCTTGATCGCGGGTCCGCTCATTCCGCCGGTCTTATTGGCAAGTGCGAACTTCCTTCTTTCGATATCGATCTTCATTCCGGTGATGGTATTGATGAGGGATATCGCATCCGCACCGGCATCCTCCGCAACCTTCGCCATCTCGGCAATGTTCGTGACATTGGGGGTCAGCTTCATGATGACGGGCTTTTTGGTATGTGCCTTGATCTCTTTGGTAATGTTCGAAAGCGCTGCGGGGTCGGTTCCGAATGCTATCGCGCCCTCCTTGACATTGGGGCATGATACGTTGATCTCGAGCATATCTGCTCTCGGCTCATCGGAGAGTCTTTCGACAACCTCGATGTAGTCTTCAACGGATCTTCCGCAGACATTGACTATGACCTTCGTGTCATAATTTGAAAGGAAGGGCAGATCCCTTTCACAGAATACTTCGATACCGGGATTCTGAAGTCCGATGGCATTGAGCATTCCTCCGTATACCTCGCACACCCTGGGTGTGGGGTTACCGGGCCAGGGAACATTTGCGACTCCCTTGGTGACTACCGCACCGAGCCTGTTAAGATCCACAAATTCCGAATATTCCATACCGGATCCGAATGTTCCGGAGCCTTCCATGACGGGATTTTTGAATGTGACACCGGCTATGGTGACCTGCGTGTTTATCATATCTCCACCTCCGATGCTTCAAATACGGGTCCGTCCGTGCAGATGCGGGCATTGTTCACATGGGAATGTGCGTCCTCTTTTGCCGTTTTTACCACGCAGCCGAGGCAGGCACCGACTCCGCATGCCATTCTCTCTTCGAGTGAGATAAATGCCGTCCTGTCTCCCGCGAATTCCTTTATCGCCCTGAGCATGGGCATCGGTCCGCATGCACAGATGCAGTCGAATCCGATCCCGTTCTCCCTTACGGCATCGAGAACGTTTCCTTTGGTTCCGACACTGCCGTCTTCGGAAGCGACATATGTGTCAGAATACTTTTTGAACTCATCAAGCAGGAAAGTGTCATTATTCCTGTATCCCATTACCGAGATGACCTTTACGCCCGCTGTCGACAGTTCTTTTGAAAGTTCGAGCATCGGAGGGACTCCGATACCTCCTCCGAGAAGAAGTGCTCTGACAGGCGTGTCGGAATTTCCGAGTGTTTTGATCCTATCTATATCGTATCCGTTTCCGAGAACTCCGAGGAGAGTGACATCGTCTCCTTCCTTCAGATGCGAGAACTCATCCGTTCCCTTTCCCGCAACGCGGTATACGAGCCTGATGCTCTTTTTGTCATCCGACACCCCGCAGATACTTATGGGCCTGGGGAGAAGCGCCGATGCATCCTTCGTATATACGCCGACAAACTGTCCCGCTTTTGCATCCTGCGCAAGGCAGGTTTCTATCTCCAGATCGTATATTCCGGGGGCAAGGCTTTTCTGGCTCAGAACCTTCCCGACTGTCTTCTTTTTCATTTAGATTTCTCCGTACTCTTTATTTTCCGTAAACGATCTTACCTGACGCAATCGTCATAATTACTTTGCCCGTAAGCTTTCTTCCTATGAAGGGAGTGTTGTGTGCCTTGGATGCGAAATCATCCTCAACCGTCCACTCCGCATCGGGATCGATGAGGACAATGTCCGCGGGGCCTCCCTCAGCTATATATCCGGCATCGAGACCGTAAACCTGCGCAGGTCCGATGGTCATGACTCTCAGAAGATCCATCATAGAAAGATAGCCCTTTTTGACAAGCTCGGTGATGCCGAGTCCGAGTGCGGTCTCAAGTCCGATAATCCCGCTCGGTGCCTTGGTTATGGGAAGTGCTTTTTCTTCGGATGTGTGGGGTGCGTGATCCGTTGCGATCATATCAATGGTTCCGTCCTGCAGTCCATTTATGATCGCCATACGGTCGCTTTCCGATCTGAGAGGCGGATTCATCTTGGCATTGGTGCCGTATGCGATGACCGCATCGTCGGTAAGGGTAAAATGGTGGGGAGTGGCTTCGGCGTGGACATTTACTCCGTCCCTTTTGGCCTGTCTTACGGCCTCGACGCCTTCCGCCGTTGAGATGTGCTGGATATCCACGCTGACTCCCGTTCCGGAAGCTATCTGAAGATCTCGTTTTATAAGTGAATATTCAGCTTCTGAAGGAGAACCGCCGATACCGAAGTGGTCAGATGCTTTTCCGCGGTTTACTCCGTTATTTTCGATAAGTGAAGGATCCTCTTCGTGAAGGCTGACGGGAATGCCGCATGAGGCTGCCTTTAAGAATACCTGTGTGAGGATGCCGTGATCCATTATGGGAAGTCCGTCATCGGTAACGCCCACCGCACCCGCTTTATGAAGTGCTTCAATGTCGGTAAGCTCCTCGCCCTTCATTCCCATGGTCGCATTGCAGGTAACATAGATATGTATGGGCTCAGCTGCGGCCTTTTCCTGCATATAGCGAAGGGTTTCGATATTATCGCACCTGGGATCGGTATTTCCCATCATGACAACGGAAGTATATCCGCCCTTTGCCGCAGCCGCGGCTCCGGTATGGATGTCCTCCTTTGCGGTAAAGCCGGGATCCCTGAAGTGCACATGTACGTCGACAAGTCCCGGTGCCGCGATAAGTCCCGCGGCATCGATTACTTCGTCGAATTCTCCGGTGTTTTCGCTGACATCTGTGTCAGTTAAAGGAATGATCTTTTCGACAACGCTGTCATTCAGGATCAGATCCGCTTTCATCTGCGTTCCCGTCTTCGGGTCCGTCAGAAGCGGGTTTCTGAGTAACAATCTGCTCACGTTCTCTTTTCTCCTTTAAGAATTCCGCCGCATCATCGGGGATATCGTCAAGGTTCTCGGAACCGGTATCGATATCAAGCGGCTGTTTCCTAAATAAGATATCATAAATCACGGGAACTATAAACAGCGTCATGAGTGTTGCATACGCAAGTCCGCCTATAATGACGATTCCCATGCCTTTTCCGAGCTGTGAGGAGAGTGAATCTCCTATGCAGAGGCTGGCCTCGGCCAGGATAGTGGTCATTGCGGTCATCAGGATGGGACGCATTCTGGTCTTACCTGCGGCAATGAGGGCTTCGTGTCTTGCAAGTCCTCCTTTTCGGAGCTGGTTCGTGTAATCGACGTACACGATACCGTTGTTAACGACCGTTCCCATGAGGACCATCAGTCCCATCAGGCACATCATCGAAACAGGCTCCTTCATGAACCTGAGTCCGAGGAATCCTCCGGTAAATGCCAGGGGGATCGTGAACAGGATTATGAAGGGAGAAAGAAGACTCTGGAACTGTGCGACCATGATCAGGTAAACGAGCACGAGTCCGAGTGCAAGGACAAGTGCCATCTGACTTATCATCTGGGTCGTGGTCTCGGTCTCGCCTCCGACATCCAGGGTGTAACCGCTGGGAAGCTCGTAGTTTTCGAGTTTGGGAAGGAGCTCTCTTGAAAGGAGTGCGTTGTTGTAGCCATCCTCAACAGCAGCGGAAACGGTGATGTAATAGCTGCTGTTGAGTCTGTTTATCGATTTCTGGCCGTTCTCTGTAACGATCGAAGCATATTCGCTTAAGGGTTCGTCACGGGTTATCGCATTTCCGTCCTCATCTTCGTCATCGATCGTGAAGGTGTAATCCATAATGTTCTGGACGTTGATGGGCTCAAGTCCGGTAACGATCTCGACATCAAGATCCTCACCCGCAAGATTAACGCTGGTGACCACGGTCGAGGTTGTGAGTTTTCCGTAGATTGCCTGATAGATCTGGGCAACGGTAAGTCCGTCGTTTATTGCGGCATCACGGTCAATGTACATATGGAGGATCTGCTTTGCGTCCTCATTTCCGTTGGAGATATCGGTATATCCGGGAACGGTGGCAATGATGTCCATGATATCGCCGCTGATCCTGTTAAGCTCATCCACATCCTCACCGAATATCGAAAGCGAAAGTCCGCTTCCGAGCATCTGGTCCATGGCATCCATTCCGGAGGTTATCGAGAAGGTTTCGCCAAGGCCCAGTTCGTCCGCCACGGCATACATGGCATCCGTGATCTCGTGAACCTCTGCCGCACCCGCATCCTCATTCTCGCAGAGGATCATGAGTGAGTAACTGTTGTAGCTGTCGCTTGAAGCTCCGACAAGAAGAGTCATATCGGAGCTGCCGCTCATTACGCAGACTGATTCCACTCCTTCGATCACGCTGAGCTTTTCGATAAGAGTGCCCATCTTCTCGTAGCACTCTTCCCTTGAAAGCTTCTCATCAAGAGTGACAGAGCCCTGGATCTGGGGTGATACGGCATCGGGGATCATGACGATACCGGACCGAAGTGCGATCACAATACTGAATGCAAGAAGTCCGACCGCAAGTCCGAGGGGTACTATCTTCACATGGAGACAGAAGCTGAGTACTTTCTCATACAGATCGAGTATCCTGTCAAAAAGCTTATGAGGCTTGGGACTCGTCTTCTTCAAAAGCGTCGAGCATGCCGCAGGAACAACCGTCATCGATATAAGGAGCGATGAAAGCAGCGTATAGATTATGGTCAGCGCAAGGGGCATCATCAGTTCCCTGATAAGTCCCTCGGTATATACCATGGGGAAGAATACGCAGATCGTTGTAAGGGTAGATGCCGTAACCGCACCGAATACCTGTCTCGCACCCTGCACCGAAGCACGCGGGGCTTCTATACCCCGCCCTCGCAATCGGTATATGTTCTCCATAACAACTATCGAGTTATCTACGAGCATACCTATACCGAGGCTCATTCCGAAAAGGCTCATCATGTTGATGGATACTCCGCTGAAATACATCGCAACAAGCGCGGAAAGTACGGAGAGCGGTATGCTTATCGCGACAACGATCGTAGGAAGGAAGTCCTTGAGGAAAAGAGCGAGTATGAGGATCGCAAGTCCGGCACCGATGAGCATATTCTTGACGACGACAGAAAGGATCATCTCGATATATGCACCCTGGTCCATTATTACGGTGATCTTAAGTCCGGGATATTTCTCCTCAAGTCTGTGAAGTTCGTCGATGCAGGTATTCGCAACATCATTTGCGCCGGCTTCACTGCTCTTGAACACGGAAAGGATGATGCCGTCGTTTACACCGAGCTTAGTGAAGGTGGTATCGGCATTGTCGATGATCGTGATATTTGCGACATCCTTAAGAAGAACAGTTCCGACTCCGTCTATTACAACAAGGGGAGTGTTCTCCATCTCTTCTATGGAATCGAATTCATTACCTATTTTGAGGAGCCATGAATTGTCATCCTTATCGTCGATATAGCCTGCGGGCATATCGAAGTTCTGTGCATAGATAAGCTGTGCGAGGGTCTGGAGGGTGAGCAGTTCGCTTGAGTTGGCCTTCTTAAGTGCTTCCCGTCTCTGCACCTCGAACTGTGCGAGACCGTCATTGAACTGGTCGACCGCATCGTAATATGATTCCCAGCCTTCGTTGATCTGTTCCTGGCCGTCATGGATCTGCTCGTAACCGTCCATGATCTGCTCATAAGCCGACTCGATCTGTTCCTGACCGCCTTCTGCCTGGTCCCTTGCCGATTCAAGCTGCTGCTGTGCGATGGATATCTGGGCACTTGCGGCACCGAACTGGGTCGCGGCTTCCATTTTGGCTCTTTCGAGATCCGCCCAGCTTCTGATACCTCCCTGGGCAAGTCCCGATTCGATCGCACTTATGCCGGCCTGAAGCTGTGCAATTCCTGCTTCGGCGGCAGCGATCTGACCCTGAACGGTGGCATAATCGGGATCGCTCGGACTCATTCCGGCCAGTGTTGCCTCAAGTCCCTGCTTTGTAGCCTGGGCCGTGCCGAGCTGTGATCTTAAATTATCAAGCTGTCTGAGTGCATCCTCCGCCTGTGCGAGACCGGAATACACCTCATTCTTTTTCGCTTCAAGTTCGACCTTCTTGTCATCGAGCTCACGTCTTGCATCATCGATCTCTTCGATCGAATCCACCAGATCGTACTGCGACTGGATAAGGTCCGCATATGTGTCGGTAAGGTCCTGAAGGCTTTCATCAAGATCCCTCTGTGACTGGATGAGCTTGTCCCTGGCCTCGTCGAGATCATCCTGGTTTGCCATTATGTCCTCGAAAGCATCGTCAAGCTGCTCCTCGGCATATGCATATATCTTCTCGTTCAGGATATCCACCTTAGCCTGATCGAGACTTATCTGTACGGTCTTTTCTATGAGTCCGCTGGGGCTTACGCTTGCGACACCGTCAAGCCTTTCGAATGACGGAGTGATCACCTCTTCTGTAAATCTCGAAAGCTCATCGATGCTCATTCCCTCATAGGAAACCGCGAGATACTGGTTCGCGAGCATATCGGTGGAGATCTCCATTATCGAAGGGATTCCCACCTCATCCGGCCAACCGGCCCTTACGGTATCTATCTGGGTGTAGATCTTGACCATGACGGAATCGAGATCGGTTCCGCTGACGAATTCAAGCTCGACTATTCCGTAGTTCTCGTTACTGATGGAATAGACATTCTTGACGCCGGATATGGTTCCGAGAGCCTGCTCGAGAGGCTTGGATATAGTCTCTTCGACCGATTCGGGAGATTCGCCCGGATAAGTCGTGATGACGATAACGTATGGCAGGCTGATATGGGGAAGCAGATCGAGCTGCATCCTTATGATACTTACAACACCCAGCACTATCATGATGACGATCATGACAAGCACGGTAAACGGTTTTTTGACACTTATCTTTGACATAAACAATTCCTCATTACATCGCACATCACTTCAGCCGCATGTGCGAACCGTTCTTCAGATAAAGATCCGAAATTAACGACATAGCGCACCGGCAAAATCTTTCGCGTATTGTAGCAATACTCATCCAGGGAGTTCATGGACAGTCCCTTCTCCCTGATGAGGCCGGTAAATTTTTTATCATCAAACGGAAGTTTTCCCCGGAGCATGAATGTCATGCCGCTTCCGTCACCTTCAACGTCAAAATACTCCGAAAGCCCGCTTCTTTCCATTTCCTCGAAGATGGCTTTCTTTCTTTTCCTGTAAAAATTCCTCATTCTGCTCAGATGTCTTTCGTAGTATCCGTCCGAAATAAATGACGCAAGTGTCAGCTGTTCGGAAGTGGATACCGTACCCGATACGAAATCCATCCTCTTTGAATAAACATCATAAAGTTCATCGGGAAGAACCATGTACGCCACACGGAGCGAAGGTGACAGGGTTCTTGTGAACGTGTTCATATATATGACTCTTTCGGGATTCGAAGCGGCTATGGGAGGCACGGGCTTTCCCTCGAACCTGAATTCTGAATCATAATCATCCTCGACTATCCATGCACCGGTCTCCTCGGCCCAGGAAACGAGTGAAGCGCGCCTTGCCGCACTCATCACACACCCGGTGGGGAAATGATGCGAGGGCGAGACGTGTATCATCCTGACATTTCCTCCCGCAAGTCCCTCTGTGATAAGTCCGTTCTCATCTATCGGAATGTGGAGACATTTATGTCCGCTGAACTCATAAACCTTGCATATGCACATGTATCCCGGGTCTTCGACTGCGACCATGGAGCTTCCCCCGATGAGCTGCAGAAGCGTATTGCTCAGGTATTCGCAGCCGGGTCCGACGACGATATGATCGGGATCTGCGGAAAAGCCCCTGGCCCTTTCGAGATATCCCGCTATCGCCTGTCTGAGGCTGAGCAGTCCCCTGGCTTCGGGCGTCCTTATGCAGGCGGACCTGTCATCGGTAAATACCTTCCTTGCGATCCTCGACCATGTATCGAAGGGGAAGGTCTCCTCGGGAAGGCCGGCATCGGTAAGATTTATGACCGAATCGTCATTCTGTCCCGCATTGGGCTCAACAAGCTCCGCATCAAGATTGCAGATCCTCTTTTTCGGAACGGCCTCGCAGACACCGCCGCTGCAGATCACATCCAGATCGGAAGATACGAAGTATCCTCTCTTTTCGCGGCTCTCGATATAGCCTTCGGTCACCAGCTGGGAATAGGCATTTGCGACGGTTATCTCCGCAATGCCGTTATCGAGTGCCATCTGTCTTCTGGAGGGGAGTTTTTCCCCGCTCTTAAGAGAGCCGGAGTGGATATCCCGCTTGATGCATTCGTATATATATTCATATATCGGCTTGTCGCCCTTTTTTTCGGTATCGTATATGAGCATCTTTTAAACTGGTATTATAAAAAATATTTAAAATGGTAATATGAATAATGCCAGTTCACGATTATACTGTGTGAAAAAGTTAAATACAACTTAAAAATCACAATTAATAAATTATTTACGGGGGCTTAACAGAACTTACACAAAGTCCCACTAGGAGGATATATGAAAAGAGTAGCAACAATACAGGATATCTCATGCATAGGAAAGTGCTCGCTGACCGTGGCTCTTCCGATAATCTCGGCCACAGGGATCGAGACCGCGATAGTACCGACCGCCGTGCTTTCGACCCATACCCAGTTCAAGGGATTCACCTTCCGCGATCTTACCGACGATATGGAGCCCATAAAGGATCACTGGGTAAAAGAAGGATTTAAGTTCGACGCACTCTATACCGGATATCTGGGAAGCCTCAGGCAGATCGAGATCGTAAAAGAATACTTTAAGGCATTCGCACCCGAAGGCACTTACAAGATCGTCGATCCCGCAATGGCTGACAACGGTAACCTCTATGTGGGCTTCGATAAAAACTTCGCACTCGAGATGGGAAGCCTCTGCAGGGAAGCCGACATCGCCCTTCCCAATATCTCCGAAGCGGCATTCATGCTCGGCATCGACTATCCCGGAGAGGAAGCACCCGAGGAGGTCACAAGGGACATCCTTAAGAAGCTCGCCGATACCGGTATAAAATTCCCCGTGATCACCGGAGTTACCTTAAAGGACGGATCCTTCGGATTTATCGGTTACGATTCCGCAAAAGACGAATTCATAAGCTACGGCACCGAGAAGGTTCCCTATAAGTCACACGGAACCGGTGATGTCTATGCGAGTGCGTTCACGGGAAGCCTTGTAAACGGAAAGAGCATTTATGACTCGCTTGTGATCGCTGCGGATTACACCACAGCCTGCATCAGAAATACCTATAACGATCCCGACCACGTTAATTACGCGGTCAACTTCGAACTCGAAATTCCCTATCTGCTTAAGCTCATCGGAAAATGATCGTCTTATCCTTATCCATTTTAAAACCCGGACCTTTGCCATAGGTCCGGGTTTTGCTTTATCCCTGTTTTACTATCTTTACAATTCTGCTGGTTCCGAGTCTGGATGCACCGAGCTCAAGGAATTTCTCGGCATCCCCGAGTGAGGAGATACCGCCCGCTGCCTTGATCTTAACCCCGGGTCCGACATGCTCCGCAAAGAGCTTCACATCATCGAAGGTTGCACCTGCGGTTGAAAAGCCGGTTGAGGTCTTGATGAAATCGGCACCCGCCTCGGTAACTATCTCGCACATTTTGATCTTCTCTTCATCGGTGAGCATGCAGGTCTCGATGATGACCTTGAGGATATGATCCCCGCATGCCTGCTTGATAAGGGAGATCTCCTGCTTTACATAGTCGTAGTCTTTGCTCTTCAGTCTTCCGATGTTGATGACCATATCGATCTCATCAGCGCCCTTATCGATCGCATCAAAGGTCTCAAGAACCTTGACTGTCGTTGTCATATTTCCGTTGGGAAAACCTATGACGGTGCAGATCTTCATCTTATCGCCGACATAAGCCTTCGCATCCTTCACATAGCAGGGAGGGATGCATACGGAAGCGGTATGATATTTTATCGCATCATCGCAGAGTGCCTTTATCTCATCGAGAGTGGCATCCTGAAGCAAAAGTGTGTGATCGCATGACGAAAGAATCTTTTCTATATCCATAACCTGCCTCCTTACAATGCAATATCCTACCACATATCGGTTTCAAATAAAATAATGACCCGTCCGGTCTCCCGGACGGGTCATCCCCTATTTAATCAAGTACGTTCTTGACTGCGATTATGTTGCTCATGAAGTATACGGAATTTACTTCAAGTCCTCTTCTCGGGTTGGACTCCTGTACGATCTGTCCGTTTCCGATGTAGAGCGCTACGTGTGAGCATCCGCCGTATCCGTAGCATATGATGTCTCCGGGCTGTGCCTCTGCGAGGGTTATCGAACGACCCGCGGATGAATACTGTCCGGAAGGAGTTCTTGCGATGCTGATACCGAAATCCCTGAATACGTAGCAGGTGAATCCCGAGCAGTCGGTTCCCGCAAGGCTCTGTCCGCCGAGGACGTAAGGATTTCCGACAAACTGGAGACCGTAGTTGACTATCGCCATTCTGAGTTCGGAGATCGTAGCATAGTCGGTGCTGAGGTTGGGAGCTACGGTGAGATTCTCGGCAGGTGCCGCGGTGCTTGTCGAAGCCGTTCCGTTCGAAGTGGTGGCCCTTAAGTTCCTCTCTCTTTCAGCCTCTTCCTCTGCCCGGATCTCTTCGATGGTCTTTGCCGTCTTGTACTCTTCGGTGATGGTTATATAGTCGGCAGAAACATATCCGGTCTTACCTTCAGCATACTCTATCTTGACCCAGTCCATGCCGTCATCTTCGAGTTCCTCATCTCCGGCTTCTACTTCCCTTGCCGCAAGATAAACCCTGGGATCGGTACCGTTGTCCATGACGATCTGGTATCTCTCGCCTCTTGTTACATAAGTAAGGCAGGACGAATCAATGGATGCTTCTTTTCTTACATTGAGCTGGCTTACGAGGATCTCGGCATAATACTGGGTCTGCTCCTCAAGTCTGTTGTAAGCGTTGACTCCGGTAACAAGGAAGCTGTTAAGAACATATCCTTCAACGGCACCCGAGCGGATCCTGATCCACTGGTCATTGTCATCATCGGGATCTTCGTCGTCCGCGATCGTTTCGTCGACCTCATCGATTATCGAACCGACGCTTCCGTCATACATACGTCCTACTATGGAATATTCCGTTCCGGGACCGGAGCGGACATTGCAATACTTGGGATTGGTGGAAAAGAGAGCGATGGAAAGATTGAGATATTCTTCCTCGATGACCTCGGAAGGTTCGGTGATCTGAACCGTTACAGTCCTTGTCGAGGTATTTCCGACAGTCTCGGAAAGGGTTGCCGATGATGAATTGAGTTCCCTTGATGCACCGCCGGAGATAAGTCCCGCAGCCTGTGCTTTAACGGGAATAAGCACAGCAAGTGCTGTGCCGGCCATAAGAACTGATGCAGTTAGGAAAAGCTTCTTTATATTCATGATCAGTGTCATTTTTTGAGACTTTTTCATTATACCCGTTTTCGGAGCAAATGCAACATTTTCGTAACAATTTCGAAATATTTAATAAATTCCTGCAATTATTTGCGTTTGTTTCGTGTAAATGTTATATTTTTTTGGCGTGCAAAGGCATTTTTCGGCACGGACGGAGGCAAAAAGATGACATCTTCAGAGATGAAGAAATATTTAAAGAAGAAAAAGCGTAAAAGGGCGATCCTGGTCAGCGTATTTCTCGCGGTACTTGCTCTCGGACTTGCTCTCGGATACGCATTCCTTATAAGACCCGCATTCCTCGAGGACGAACCCCGCACAGCGGATACGGAAGTACAGCAGGAGCAGGAGACTGAGCCCGGATTTGAATCGACGGACATCTCGGCGAATTTTACCGAACCCGAGCCCGAACCGGAACCCTTCGATGAATTCGACATCCACGTAATGATGGTAGGAGACGACCTTCTCCACATGGGACTTGTCAATCAGGGAGTCCAGGCTGACGGCACCAGGAATTACGATTTCCTTTTCAAGGATATACTTGAGTTTATAGACGCCGCGGACATAGCGATAGTCAACCAGGAGTCACCCATTGCCGGCAACGACAGGGGCTTCAGCGGTTATCCCGCATTCAACTCCCCCACCGAGGCAGCGGATGCGATCGCCAAGGCAGGCTTTGACGTAGTCCTGACAGCGACCAACCACACCTATGACCAGGGACTGAACGGACTCATCTATTTCCACGATTATTTCACTACCAACTATCCCCGGATCAGCGTTGTCGGAACACATTCGAACCTTAACGAAGACTCGAGGACAAGCCACAACGGATCCTACTGGCTCGATAAGTACGGTGTGAGCCCCAACGACAGGCCAAGGTTCGACGATCTCGAGCTTGCGCCCGAGGATAAGGTCAACACCGCAAACTTCATAATAAAAGAAGTAAACGGCGTCAGGATCTCAATCCTGAATTACACCTACTCTCATAACTGGGCAACATGGGCCAACGGCCTCGACGGATATCTCAACAGGCTCTGCGTTTACGATCCCGGTACAAGGGAGCTTGATTTCAACACCATCAATCCCGAGGTTCTTGAGGACATCAGGCTCGCAAGGGAGGTTTCCGATATCGTCATCGTATGTCCCCACTGGGGATATGAATATTCCTTCGAGCCCTGCGCTTACCAGAAGGATTTCGCCCGCCAGATGATCGATGCCGGTGCCGACGTCATTATCGGAGCGCATCCTCACATCGTCGAGCCCGTCGAATACATAACAACGGATTCGGGCAATTCGGGACTCTGCTATTACTCGATCGGAAACTTTATCCACTGCCAGGTTCCCAACTACACCAGCTTCGAAGGACTTGCATGGGTAACCATCCACGTTGACGAAAACGGCGCACATGTGGATCTCGACAATTCGGGAGCGCTTCCCCTCGTCGAGTACCAGACCTGGGCTCCTCTTTATATCCAGGGCGTATATCCACTCGAGGACTTCACCGCAGACATGGCCGCTAAGCATGCAAGCAACTACCGCGGCGGAGGAGCGATGAACCTGGATATTCTCAACCAGTGGGACAGCAACCTCTTCGGAGGATTCTCACTGACAAAAGAAGACATACTCGGCGCATCATAAACGCGCGGGTCTTCCGCAAAGAAAGACATAATAAAACCTCCGGCATTACGTCGGAGGTTTTTCATATGTAGTTGATCACCGGATATCCTATTCGTTTATTTTTCCAGATACTCTATCGCCGCCTCCAGCTGGTTATCCGTACCGTCCGCTATATAAGCGTCGTAATCGAATTCAACCTCTATATCGGGAGCGATGCCCACGCCGTGGATCGCGGTTCCGTTCGGAGTGAAATACTGGTCAGTGGTGAACTTGATACCCGATCCGTCACTCAGGAAAAAGAAATCCTGTACAACTCCCTTGCCGTAGGTGTTGGTGCCGATCGTTATTGCCATTCCGTTATCCCTTAGAGCTCCGGTCATGATCTCCGAAGCGCTCGCGGTATAACTGTCGGTAAGGATCACTATCCTTCCTTTGAATTCCCTGCTTCCGTCGCATTCAAAGAGCTCTTCTTCTCCGGAAGCATTCTGTGTGGTGAAGATAGTTCCCTTGCACATGATCTGTCTTACGATACCGACTGCCGCCCTGAGAAGACCTCCGGTATTTCCGCGAAGGTCGATGACCATATCCTTCATGCCCTGGACCTTGAGTGTGGCAAGTGCATCGGTGAACTGGTCTATAGCGATATCGTCGAAATCCTTGATCCAGATATAACCGATATCATCGGTAAGCATCCTGTATTCGACGTCGATCTTTTTGAGCTTGTCCCTTACGGCACTGCAGTCAAGGGTTTCACCCGTGGATTCCCTGTAGACCGTCACGGTGACTTCGGTGCCTTTTTCG
The DNA here is from genome assembly GCA_017617005.1 of Lachnospiraceae bacterium. Lineage (GTDB taxonomy): Bacteria > Bacillota > Clostridia > Lachnospirales > Lachnospiraceae > AC2028. The sequence goes on along the minus strand of JAFZWW010000098.1, from coordinate 18,814 downwards.
CCTCTCATCTTCTCGGCGACTTCATATCTGTCGAGACCCCTCACATCTTCACCGTTAACAGCGATGATCACATCACCGGCCTGAAGACCCGACTTCTCCGCGGGGCTGTCCTCATAAACTCCCGAAACATAAACCTCGCCGTCAAGGTTTTCTTTTATCAAGCATCCTATTCCGTAGAAGTTGCCGTCATAATCATTGAATACATCGGCCAGCTCTTCGGCATTGTAATAAACCGCGTATTTATCGCCGGTCGCTCTCATCAGGCCGTCAAGCATTCCCTCCCTGAGAGCGGTCTCGTCATAATCATAGATCGAATACTGCTGCAGATAAGTGGCGATGGTGTTGGCTTTCGCCACAACCTCGGCATCCGCAAGACCATGCCCTGCCGAAATATATATAACTCTTCCGAGACACAGGAAAAAGAATGCAACGGAACACAAAAGGAGCATTATGAGCATTCCGAATGCAAAGCCCTTTCCGAACAGATGCTTCTTCTTTTTCTTGCGGGGTTTTTGGACATCGTCCGACGGCTGAACATCCTGCTCAGCCTGCGACTCAGTGATCTCCCCCATCACTTCGGTCTTGATTTCCGGCTCCTGCGCAGCCTCGGCTGCCGGTCCGGTAAGAATTTCATGATTATCCATAAGAATTATTTACCGAGATAAGGCCAGGGCGAAGTATATTCGCCGTTGAGTCTTACTCCGAAATGCAAGTGGTTTCCGGTCGATATTCCCGTCGAACCTACAGCCGCAATGGTCTGGCCCATGACTACCCTATCGCCCTTTTTTACGTAAAGTGCGGAACAATGCTCGTATACGGTATAGAGCCCGCCGCCGTGATCGATCATGACATAATTGCCCATGGCTCCGGAATATGCCGCAGCAGCAACTTCTCCGTCGTATGCCGCATAAATATCCGTTCCCGCATTTGCCGCAAAGTCTATTCCCCTGTGATAGGTACTTGCGCCGGCCGTGGGTGCGTTTCTGTATCCGAAGTCGGATGAAACGTACTTGTAGGATGCAAGAGGGAAGAGGAACTGTCCACCGTCATAGTGAAGACCGTTCTGGCTTGCAAGACGTCTTCTCTCATCCTCGATCGCCTTGAGTGCGGCTTCTATCTCAGCTTCACGCTGCTCAATCTGTGCCTGGTATGCGGCGATGTCCGCCTGTGTTGCATTGATCTGGAGCTGATAACTGTAGATCTCGCTGTTCTTTTCCGCAATAAGGGTTTCCTGATTGGCTTCCTCAAGCTCGGCATTTGCCTTGGCTTCGTCGAGGATCTCCTTCTGAAGGTCAAGCTGCTGCTTGCAGAGTGAAATGTATTCGACATTGGCCTTGTATTCTTCCCAGAGACTCCTGTCGGTCTGTACCACTCTCTCGATATATTCCGCGGAATTGAGCAGATCGTTGAGGCTCTTTGCGGAAAGGAGCATATCTATCATGCTCTTATCGCCCTGCTCATACATGAGTCTCATACGGACTATCATCGCCTCATGCTGGATGGCTTCCGTTTCCTCAGCCAGTTCGAGTTCGGCTTCGGTCTGGGAGATCTCGTATTCTTTTGCGATGATCTGCTCGTTTAATGCGGCAATGTTATCCTGCATCACGACAAGCTCGGCATCAAGCTCTGTAACATATGCGTTCAGGTCACTCTTGAGTGAAGCAAGTCTGTTCTGGCTTGCGGTAAGGTCGGATACGCGGCCCGAAAGTGCTTCTCTTTCCGCAGTCGCAGCTTCGATCTCACGCTGCTTTTCCTCAATGAGCGCATTTGTATAGGTTACGGCGGATACCTGCGTGGTGTCCTTCAGAGGAACATATACACAGACAAGGGACGTCGTAAGGACGAGCGCTATGCTTTTTGCAAAGAGTTTCTTTTTTGCCATATTCTCTGATCGTCAGACTTTAAGGTACTTGCGTACGGTTATATAGCTTCCGAGGAGTCCCATGCCCACACCGATGAGGATGGATACGGGCATCAGAACGCCAAAGATCTCTTCGAGCGAAAGGAAGCTCAGCATCGATGAGAGCATCTCGAATCTCGTGGTGAGCATGTTAAGTACATAATCATAGAGATAATAGATCAGGTACAAAGGAATGAGCGCACCGATCAGCCCGATCATCATACCTTCGAGTACGAAAGGCGCCCTTACGAAGAAGTCCGTTGCACCGATGTACTTCATGATACCTATCTCCTCGGACCTTACCGAGATACCGACACGTACGGTGTTGCTTATAAGGAAGATGCTTACCGCAAGGAGGATCAGGATGATCGCTGCGGAAACATATACTATCATTCCGTTGAATCCGGAAAGCGTCGATGCGGTGACTTCCGAATATCTTACGAGTCTTACCTCTGATCTCGACTGGAGCCAGGTTACGAGCTGGTCCTGCATGCTTACGCTCTTGAGATAGATCTCGTAATTGTGCTCACCCTTCATGGGGTTCTCGGGGAAGCCTTCCTGGTAATCCTCTCCGAAATAGCTGGGGCCGAAGGTTGCCCAGATCTCTTCGTCGCTGTGGAAGACGACATCCCTTACCTCGGGGCGCTGGAGAAGCTCCTGTCCGAAAGCATCAACTGCGGCATCGGAAACTTCTTCCTTGAAAAATACGGTGACGGTAACACCCTCTTCAACCGTATAGAGGATGTGCTGTGCGTTTGAAACGATCGAGTAGAACAATCCGAGAAGGAAGAGACATGCTCCGATCGTTGCTACCGATGCGAGGGAGTACCATCCGTTCTTGAACATATTGCGGATGCCCTGCCATAAAGTGTACAGAAAGGTTCTAATCTTCATTTATGTATTCCCCTTCCTGCTCATCGCTTATGATCTCTCCGAGCTTCATTGCAACAACTCTCTTCTTCATCGAGTTGACTATCGTAGGGGAGTGGGTGACAACGATGACGGTTGTTCCCTGTTCATTGATCTCCGCAAGAAGATCCATGATATCCCATGCGTTGTTGGGATCGAGATTTCCGGTGGGCTCGTCGGCAAGGAGTATCGAGGGCTTGTTGACAAGTGCTCTCGCAAGTGCGACTCTCTGCTGTTCTCCCCCGGAAAGCTTCTTTACATTTGCCTTATATTTTCCCGCAAGTCCTACCATTGAAAGGATGCTGGGAACGTTCCTCCTCATCTCTCTTGAAGGAACTTCGATGATACGCTGCGCGAATGCAACGTTCTCATATACGTTTCTGTCTTTGAGAAGCCTGAAGTCCTGAAATACGACTCCGAGATTTCTGCGGAACTTGGGGATCTGTGAGTGGCGGAGTCTCTTGGTGTTCTGTCCCATTACATGAACATCGCCGCCGGTCGGAACTATCTCTCTTAAGAGAAGCTTGAGCAGGGTCGATTTACCCGATCCGCTGTCTCCTACGATGAATACGAATTCGCCCTTGTCTATCCTGAGTGTGACATTCTTGACCGCAGGATTTCCTTTCTCGGGATAATTCATGCTGACATCATCAAGGAAGATTATTCCGTTCTCCTCTATGAACTTGTCACGTTCAGCTTTTATTCTTTCTCTTCTGGTCATTTAAATCTACCTGTCAATATTCGTTCTTCTTCATGTATTTCATGTACTTGACGACCATAAGTGCGATCTTGAAGGTGATCGCATCATCAAATACCCTCAGGTCAAGGCCCGTGGTCTTCTGAATCTTATCAAGTCTGTAGACCAGCGTGTTCCTGTGAATGAACAGCTGTCTGGAAGTCTCCGATACATTGAGGGAATTCTCAAAGAACTTATCGATGGTGGGAAGGATCTCGTCATCGAACTCATCGATATCCTTGCCGTCGAAGATCTCCTTGATGAAAAGACGGCAGAGAGGGATGGGAAGCTGATAGATAAGTCTTCCGATTCCGAGTCCGCTGTATGAGATGATCTCTCTTTCCTCAAAGAATATCCTTCCTACGTCGGCAGCCATTCTGGCTTCCTTGTAGGAACGGCTTACTTCCTTTATCTCGGAGGCAACGCTTCCGTATGCGATCTTGATGCCCACAGCTCCGGCTTCCGCAAGAGCATTCCTGAGGCCTGCGGTAGTCTCTTCGATCTCCGCTTCCTGCATGTCGGGTCTGGTCATGGGCTGTTCGAATTCCATAACCACAACAACATCCGTCTCATCGACCGCAGTGACGAAATCCCTGGGTCTTGATAAGCAGAAGGTTCTGACGGTCTCGAGTATATTGATATCCTTGGTGTTGGATGCCTCGGTGAGGATGACAACCCTGGGGACGTCATTGGCAATATGAAGCTTCTTGGACCTGCTGTAGATGTCCACGAGAAGAAGGTTATCAAGAAGGAGATTCTTGAAGAAATTATCCTTGTCGAATCTTTCCCTGTAAGCAACCGAAAGACTCTGTACCTGGAAAGCCGCCATCTTGCCGAGGGTATAAACGTCCTCTCCGGCACCGGCAACAGCCAGTACATATTCAAGGGTCTGGTCATCGTAGATCTTGAAATACTGGTTCCCCTTTATCTCCTGGGAATCAGCGCCGGATGATGCGAATTCAACGGCATCCTTGGAAAGACCCGCAATATCTCCTGTGGATACAACGCATCTGCCCTCGGGATCCGTGATGGCAAGATCGACTCTCGCGATCTGCTTTAACCCGTCCAATGTTGCCTGAAGTATTTGATTAGATATCATAAATTACCCCGTCAAAAACTATGAAACTGTAACGAACCCAAACGGAGGCCCATAAACCTCCAATAGATAATATACACAAAAATATACAAAAAAACAAGAATTATATGGTAAAAATTAGCAAAAAGTAACGCCCCGGAAAATCCGGGGCGCTCAGAAGTATTTTCATATTGTCATACCGACACATCGATATTTCCGCCAACCATGGGATTCACGCTTCTCTCCATAGCGGCAGAATCTATAAGTTCGACCATTCCCTGACCCATATCTCTTCCTGTATCAAGAGCTTTGGCAAGGATCGCGGTGCTGATGTCAGCCATAGTGGTCGCCTGTTTAAAGTTAACGGCCATATTAACAAGACCCATATCCATATGTTTCCCCCCGGGAGAAAGAACTCATTCCCTTTTAGTACGGATATTATACTACTTATGTAAACAAAAGTAAACAACGGAGGTGAACCGTCCCCCTGTTCACCTATCTGAGGCTTATGGTTCCGTCGCCGATGGTGATCTTATCCTCTTTGAGCAGCTTTCCGACGGCACGCTTAAACTCGTTCTTGCTCATGCCGGTCCTCTCGCGGATGAGCTCGGGTTCGCTCTTGTCGTAGAAATCGAGCTTTCCGCCCGCAGCCTTGATCATCTCGAAGATCTTCTCAGCGTCCTCATTTCTCTGGACATATCCCTTGTCGCGGACCGCAAGCTCTAACCTTCCGTCTTCAAGAACCCTTGCGACCCTTGCGGTGATCTTACTTCCGGCAACTATCTTCTCCGCCGCTCCGAACATCTCCTTTTTGGGGATAAGTGCGGAATATTTATCGTCCACGGCTACAAATGCGCCGAAGTTCTCACTGATCAGATAAACTGTTCCGACAACCGTGTCATCTTTTTTGTATTCAGACCTGTCCTCGAGGCTTTTGTAAACATCCATCTTCGCGCAGAGCCTGTCGGATTTGTCTGCATACATCGTGACGAGTATCTCATCGCCCTCCGAAACCTTATAGGTCTGCTGTGCATAGGGAAGGAAGAGGTCCTTTTCAAGTCCCCAGTCAAGGAAAGCGCCTATTTTGGTGACTTGCACGACCCTGAGCCTTGCGAGCGTTCCTATCACGACGCGCGGAGTCTCAAGCGTTGCGATCTGCCTGTCCTCGGAATCACGGTATACGAAAACATCGAGCTCGGTACCCACGGCAGTTCCTTCGGGCACTCTCGATGCCGGCAGGAGGACTCTTTCCTCCGCCTTGTCTCCAGCTCCTTCTTCGGAAAGGTAGACTCCGAACTCAACCTTCTTTACTACTTTTAATTTTTGTCTGTAACCGGTTTTTATCATTTGAATTCCATTACGGCATAGGGTGCGCCGTCTCCGTTTTCAAGAGAAACAATGTAGCCGTCTTCTCCGAGGTCGAATACTCTGGGATATATCGTATCACCGAGGAACGCCTGGTTCAGATACTGGGCCCTGAAACCTGTGCGTGCCCTTCCTCCGGGAACGTACGATGCGGCTATCTGTACGAATTTGCCGTTATTTACGTGATGGTTGGGATCGAGGTGGATTGCCTCGATCTTCATCGGGGTTGCCTGTGTCCCTCCCTCGGGAACATGGATCTTACGGGAGATCTTGCCCATCGGGAGTGCCTCTTCAGTCTGATATCGCTCAAGCATCTCCTCTGTAAGTAGGGCGGGCTTGAAGGTCTCGGTATCAAGAAGCGCCCATGTCGTAAATGCCCTGACAATGATGTCATTTCCCACGCGGATGCCAAAGCACCTTCTTCCGACAAAGCGGTTGAAATCAACGGGAAAGGTAAATACCGTCACTCTTTCGCATAGCTCCGGAAGGCGGTCTATCTCGACCTGCCAGCTGTTGAGAACCCAGAATACTTTCTTTTCCCTGCAATACGAGATCCCTAGTCCGAGATCCTCCGACTGAAAAGTCGAGCTGTCCTGAAGAATATCTATCAGTGCGGGGATGCTGAGCCTGCGCTCCTCATCTACCTGGCTGTAACCGATACGTATGTCATATTCGTACATGTTCTGTTCCTTACGCAAACATATTTATTAAGATCTCTGCTATTTCCGAAAGGATGAACAGGATCATTCCCACATTTATTATAACAATCCCGAACCTCTTTCCGGAAGGGAGGGTGTAGCGTCCGGGCCTGAACCTGATCTTGCCGCATGCCGCGAAAATAATGAGAAGCAGCAGACCGATTATCATAAATCCGAATATCGAAAGGGCATACAGAACATATATCGCAAATGATTCTATATTGTCCTCCACAAACTGTGTCACCAGATCCGCATCACCGCTCGAGAGTATCTCCTGCATGCCGTCAATATCCGCAGCGGAAAGTGCAAGGAGCGGGAGCACGCTTCCTATGAAATTAAGGAGCATATGATAAGCTATCGTGACCGTTATCCTTCCGGTCTTCAGATATACATATGCGAGAAGACATCCGAGTAAGAAAGCGTACACAAACTGGGTAAGGTTTCCGTGGAAGAGACCGAACATAAATCCCGAGATCCAGACTGTCACGGCTTCACCATAGATCCTGAGCCTGTCACAGAGGAGCTTTCTGAAAAGAAGTTCCTCGACCACAGGTCCCACGAATACCATGAATACAACGTTGATCAGCGTATTTCCGGAGAAGACCATTTCCTGCACTGCATTGGTCGAGGCGGTCGCTTCGGGCGCAAAGCTTTCGATCAGAAGTCCGATATACGTTCCGATGAAGCTTCCGATATACATCAGACCGACCGCAATTATGAGTCCGGCAATGAATCTTCCGAATCCCCAGGGTCCGCGCTCAGGCTTTTCCGAAGGGATCTTCTTCATAAGAAGAACACATACGGGCGCACCGAAAAGATACATCGGGAGCAGGCCCACAAGCAGAGTGAACAGGTAATTATCCCAAAGGCCGGGATTTAACGCATCTATCACGAAATAAGCGATGATCTGGACAACAGTCGCAATGACCCCGAAAAGAAAATAGCTGAGGCCGATACCGCTGAAATGCTTTTTTGCACCCTTCACGTCAAAGGGAGCGGGCTGCTGATAGTAGCCGGGCATGGCAAAGGGATCAAAACCCTGTCCCGGTATGGTCTGATAGTACTGTGGCTGCCGGGTGTACTGAGGCTGACCCTGCTGGGTGTACTGACCGTACTGCGGCTGGGGCTGTTGATAATATTGATTCGCAGGACCGCCCTGGGGCTGCGCCTGCTGTTGAAACTGCTGATTGTTGCCGTCCATTAAAACTCCTAAAAATGTATAAAAAATGACCGAGGACTGTGTCCTCGGCCTCGAGCAGGGCTACAAGGACTCGAACCTTGAAAATGACGGAATCAGAATCCGCTGCCTTACCATTTGGCTATAGCCCTATGTGCGTTACGAAAACACATTATAATGAAAGTAACCTGAAAATGCAAGCCCTATTTTTCCGAAAGAAGATGATTGATAAACTGGCCGGCACATCTGCCTGAAAGACCGCCGTGGCTCATCTCCCACCTGTCGCTCAGAAGGTAGAGCTCCTTCTCGTCCATCACGATGCCGTTCCTGTCGGCAAGAGCCTTTACTATATCGTGGAAAAGCTGCCTGTCGGGCTTGTAATAGCCGATCGTCACACCGAAACGGTTAGCCAGGGATAGCTTTTCTTCCATCGTATCAGACCTGTGGATATCCGCATTCTGCTCAACATCGTCCCTGTCCGTCCACATCTCGCGCACAAGGTGACGCCTGTTGGAGGTCGCATAAATAAGGATATTGTCGGGTCTCGTCTCAAGACCGCCCTCGATGACAGCCTTCAGGAACTTATATTCCGATTCATCCTCTTCAAAAGAAAGATCATCCATATATATGATGAACTTATAATTTCTGTTCTTGATCTGCGAGATCAGCTGGCTTAAGAACCTGAACTGATACTTGTAGATCTCTATCATTCTGAGGCCCCTGTCATAGTACTCATTGACTATGGCCTTGATGCTCGTTGACTTGCCGGTTCCGCTGTCACCGAAAAGAAGAACATTATTGGCCTTCCTTCCCTCGACAAATGCCTCGGTATTCTCAATAAGCTTGGCCTTCTGGATCTCATATCCGTGGAGGTCGCTTAAAACGACATGCTCCATATTGGCAACGGGTTTAAATATGACACTTCCGTCAGGTGCATCCGCGATACGGAATGCCTTGTTGAGTCCGAACATTCCGACGCCGTAATCCTTGTAGAAGCCGGTCATGATGCGGAAGAATTCATCGGGATCCGCAGCCTTCGAGAGCTTGTCGGAAAGAGCCCTGACCTTCTCGCTGACGCTTCCGTTGTACATAAGGGAAGGCTTTTCGATGGCCTTGTATTCCGTGATGCAGCTGAAGACATCCGTCTGAAGGAGGTCTTCTATCCACGAAAAATCATAGTGGAACAGCTCTATGAATGCCGCAAAATCACTCTTTGCGAAATGATTGACCGTTCCCTCGCTTCCGCCGGTCTTTTCGGCGGTGAGTGTAAAGGGATTCTCTGCGGTCACAAGAAGGTATGTGAGGTAATTCTGCCAGAGATTTCCGTCAAAATTGTAATCGGTGGATATGACAAGGATCTTCTTGATCTGGGCATAAACATGCGAAGTGACCTCGCCCAGATCATATTCGCCCGCACGAAGAGTCCTGCAGACTTCCGCAAGCTGCATAAGGACCGAGTCTTCGGGAAGACCTCCGTATATTAGAAATCTGGACGTGATCCTATCCATGGGATTTATACCTCAAACATCAGATCTTCGTAGGTAGGTACGGGCCACATTCTCTTATCGACAAGTGTCTCGAGCTTATCCACAGGAGTTCTGAGAAGTGCCATTGCGGGAACAACATTGTCCCTGTAAAAGACTGCCTGAGCCTTGCCGAAGCTCATTGCCTTGGCCTCGGCGGAGATCTTCTCGAGATTCTCGACGGCATCAAGGGTCTGTGCAAGAAGAGCCGATACCTCGGAAAGGATCTTCGATACGGCTGCGGCATCTGCGCCTGCTGCCTTTACATTGTTAACGGTCTCGGCAAGGGTTCGCTCATACTTTACCACAGCGGGGATGTAGAGCTTTCTTGCCATGCCGATCATGGTCTTTGCTTCGATGTTGATGCTCTTGGAATAGATCTCGTAAACGATCTCTTCACGGGACTCGAGCTCAACCCTTGTATAGATTCCGAATCTTTCGAAAAGTGCAACCGACTTGTCGGTGGTAAGTGCGCTTGCGGCATCCACCATTGTACGGATATTGGGAAGTCCCCTCTTTTCGGCCTCTTCAAGCCATGCCTCGGAATAACCGTCGCCGGAGAAGATGATCCTTACATGCTCTGCAAGATACTTCTTGATAAGATCGTGGCAGGCAAGTTCAAAATTGTCGGCCTTCTCAAGAATATCAGCCGCATCGCAGAAGCTCTCCGCAACGATGGTGTTGATTGCTGTATTTGCATCGGCGATCGAATCCGAGCTTCCTACCATACGGAACTCGAATTTGTTACCGGTAAATGCGAAGGGTGAAGTACGGTTTCTGTCGGTTGCATCCTTCTCGATATCGGTAAGTGTGGAAACACCGGTGACAAGCTTTCCGCCGTGGATCGAATGATCTGCGGAACCGGTCTCGATCAGCTGCTTTACGACATCCTCGAGCTGTTCTCCGAGGAATACGCTGATGATCGCGGGAGGTGCTTCATCCGCACCGAGTCTGTGCTCGTTGCCAACATTGGCCGCACTCTGTCTGAGAAGGTCCGCATGCTCGTCAACAGCCTTGAGAATGCAGGCAAGAACGAGAAGGAACTGTACATTGGCCTCAGGAGTGTATCCGGGGTCGAGAAGATTGACACCCGTGTCGGTTGTAAGCGACCAGTTATTGTGCTTACCGCTTCCGTTTACACAGTTATAAGGCTTTTCATTCAGGAGACAGTGAAGGCCTCTGCGCTCCGCAACCTTCTTCATGGTCTCCATTATTATCTGGTTATGGTCTACCGCGATATTTGCGGTCTCGTAGATGGGTGCGAGCTCATGCTGTGCGGGAGCGACCTCGTTGTGCTGGGTCTTGGCTGTTACGCCGAGCTTCCAGAGTTCGAGATTGAGATCCTTCATGAAGGCTCCGACTCTCTCCCTGATCGCACCGAAGTAGTGGTCATCCATTTCCTGGCCCTTGGGTGCAGGTGCTCCGAAAAGGGTTCTTCCCGCAAATACCATGTCGGGACGCTTTAAATACTTAGCCCTGTCTACAAGGAAATATTCCTGCTCGGGTCCCACGGAGGGAGTTACCTTGGTGGCATTGGTGTCACCGAAGAGCTTAACGATACGGAGTGCCTGTTCGGATACCGCTTCCATCGAACGCAGGAGCGGTGTCTTTTTATCGAGGGCCTCACCGGTGTATGAGCAGAATGCGGTGGGGATGCAGAGAATGACACCGGTGGCATCCTCCTTAAGGAATGCGGGGGAAGTGATATCCCATACCGTATATCCCCTTGCTTCGAATGTTGCCCTGAGTCCGCCCGAAGGGAATGAGGAAGCATCGGGCTCACCCTTGATGAGCTCTTTTCCGGAAAATTCCATGATCATCCTTCCCATATTGTCGGGATGGGTAACGAAGGAATCGTGCTTTTCGGCGGTGATGCCGGTCAGGGGATGGAACCAGTGGGTGTAGTGGGTCGCACCGTTCTCCACTGCCCAGTCCTTCATTGCTCCGGCCACGATATCAGCGGATTTCTTGGATAGTTCTCCGCCCTTCTGCATTATGCCGGAGACCTCTTTATATACATCCTCGGGAAGCCTTTCCTTCATTTTGCCGAGGGTAAAGACTTTCGATCCGAAGATCTCCTCAATATTTACGTTTTCGTTTGCTGCGATCTCTGACATCAGGATAACTCCTTTAAAATGTTGATTATCTGTTCGTGCATATCAGTATCAGTGTAACACTTATGCCCGATTTTTCAATTATTCTTTTGCCCGCAGGGTGCGGAAAAGAAGCCCTTATTCCACAGGTTCGTTCTCTTCCGTTTCTTTCTTGGGAGCATAGTAGAGATTCTCCTTAAGATATGCCTTGTTGGCCTCGAAATCGACACCGAGTACGGCCATCGAATCGATATTCTCATTCCACCAGGTGTTCTCGAGGGGAAGGCTTCCGCTCACCCTTTCATATCTCAGTGCAAAAGGAGCCCTGAGAAGCAGCGTGTAGCACTCATTAAAGGTAAGGTTTGTCGTAAGGTTGGGGCAGAGTGCTTCGACAAATCCGTTAAAATCCTTAAGAACGGTTCCGGGGAGCTTTTTGATGATCTCCTCCATGACCTTACGTTGGCGCTCGGTTCGGCCGAAATCCATTCCGATGTATCTGTTCCTCGAATATGCGAGAGCCTGTGCACCGTTAAGGTGCATCATTCCGCCTTCGAGCTGGTAGATGTAGTCGTATCCGAACTCCTTGCCGCGGAGCTCGTTGTATTCGTTAAGGTAAGCGTTCAGCCAGATAACCTCATCGGGGGAAAGCTCGAGATCCACGCCTCCGACCGCATCGACGACATTCGCGAACGCCTCGAAATTGACCAGGATGTACCTGTTCACGGGGATGTCAAAATTCTTCTCGATCGTTTTCATCAGAAGCTCGGGGCCGCCCCATGCATACGCGGCATTGAGCCTGTTTGAACCGCATCCCGGTATCTCAACATAGATATCCCTGAGCACCGAGGTCATCAGGACCTTGCCGGTTTTACTCGAGATTGAGACAATGATCATCGCATCGCTTCGTCCGTCCTCGCCGCCTACTCTCGAATCGTTTCCGATCAGGAGGATGTTGGTGACTCCGTCCGCAGTCAGTGCCTCCTTGTCGAGATCTCCCGCCTCCTCGTAAGTCATGAGGGAGTAGGCTTTCTTGGTCATGATAAAAGAAAGACCAAGGAAGATCACGAGCAGTATGAGCAGGGTGATCAATACCGACTTAATAAATTTTTTGAAAGGATTCTTCCTGCGGGGTGCGGTGCTTTTGCCTGCAGGTGCCTGACCTCCGCGGCCACCCCTTCCGGAACTGCTTTTCTTCCTGCGGGGCTTCTCCCAATCCTCGGGAACACTGTAATAAACAGGCTGTGAAGGTGCCTGTGAGCGTCTCGGAGCGTTTGCCGGCCTGCCCGCGGGGCGCTGCTGCCTCGGATAACCGTCTCTGGGTCTCTGCTGTGCGTATTCGGGGCCCGGCTGAGCGTATCCCTGTACGGGTCTTCTGCCCTGAGCGCTCGGCCCCGGTGCATAAGGGTCGCGGGTTCTCAGCGGTCTGCCCTGATTATCATATCCGGGATGGGCAGGTCTGCCCTGACGGGTGGTGCGCTGCCTCGGCCTCTCATCGTAATTGTAATAATCTTCTTCTCTGTAGCTTACGGGTCTTTCCGTAGTTGTGCTTCTTCTGTTTACGACATCTCTGTCATTTCTGAACTCGTTACTCAAAACCTTTTAATTCCTCGATCCTAACATTCTCATGACATCCCCGGGCTCGGGAGCAGATTTCCCTTCGCATGAGATGACAGCCTTTATCATCATGCTCGCGTGGGGACAGCTATCCATCTCTTTTCCCTCGGGATCAAACATCTTAACGACCTTCGCCTTAAGATTGCTTCCGTCCGGCTTCATTATCTCGATCTCATCGCCGACGGAGAATTTATTCTTCTGGATAAATGTGACAACTGTGTCACCGTCTTCCGACACTGCTGTCTCTATACTTCCGAGATAAACCGCGTTGCTCTCATAGGTCTTGCCGTCATAGATCTGGCCGTCGCTTCCCGGATTTCCGTAGAAAAATCCCGTTCCATACGGCCTGAACGTGGTCATCGAGATCTGCTCTTTGTAAAGCTCTATATTCTTTTCATACTTGGCGGGATCCTCGAAATAATCGTCGATCGCCTTTCTGTATGTCCTCGTTACGGATGCGACATAGAGCGGGTTCTTCATGCGTCCCTCTATCTTGAGCGAATCTATCCCTGCATTTATCATGTCCGGAAGATGGTCGATCATGCACAGATCCCTTGAACTGAACACAAAAGTTCCCCTCTCGGTCTCCTCGACGGGCATATACTCACCGGGTCTTGTCTCTTCCGTCACATAGTACTTCCACCTGCAGGGATGCGTGCATGCTCCGCGGTTCGAATCCCTTCCCGTCATATACGCGGAAAGAAGGCATCTTCCCGAATATGAAATGCACATTGCACCGTGCACGAAGGCTTCTATCTCCATATCCTCCGGGATATTCTCCCTTATCTCGCGGATCTCCTTAAGGGAAAGCTCCCTTCCCACAACAATCCTTCTCGCACCCTGCCTGTACCAGAAATTGCAGGTTGCATGATTGGTATTGTTGGCCTGGGTGGATATATGTATCACGGCACCGGGAAAATTTCTGACACATATGTCATACATTCCGGGATCTGCTATCAGTATCGCATCGGGAGACTCCTTCATTTCACTAAGTTCCCTGAAATACTCCGCAGCCTCCTCCAGATCGTGGTTATGCGCCATTATATTGGCGGTCACATACACCTTGACGCCTGCCGCGTGTGCCTTTTCAATGCACTGAGACATCTCTTCGAGCGAAAAATTGCGCGCCTTGGCCCTGAGGGAAAAGAATTCTCCTCCCATATATACCGCATCGGCACCGTAATGAAGAGCCGCTTCAAATGTATCCGGTCCTCCCGCGGGAACGAGAAGCTCGGGCTTTTTTCTTTTTTCCATGCCTGACCCCCTTTAATCCCTTTTCCTGTAGCTTACGGTCACTCCGTCGGCCATGGGCAGTACGGCCGATTCCAGATAGGGCGAATCGCTGACTTCCCTGAGGTATTCCCTCATCCTTTCGTGGATGGTCCTGTCCCTGCGCCTTACCGCATATCTGGACTCAATGACATCCCCGTCCTGCATCACGTTATCTGAAACAAGCATTCCGCCGGGTGCAAGGAGTCTGATGATGTCATCAAGAAACGTAATATACTGACCCTTTGCCGAATCAAGGAAGATGAAATCGTATCCGCCGTCCTTAAGTTCCGGAAGGATCTGAGCCGCATCGCCTTCGAGCAGCTCGATCTTCGACCCGGCCCCGGCATATTTATCGAAATTCTCCCTTGCCTTTACGAGCCTGGGTTCATAATTCTCTATAGTTGTGACACGGGCGTCAGGTGCATATTCATGCATAAGGAGTGCTGAAAAACCGACAGCCGTGCCGATCTCCAGGATATTCTCCGGGCGGACATATCCCATAAGGAAGCGGAGCAGTCCCTGAACGGAGGGTCTGATGATCGGAATCCCGTCGGAAAGAGCCCTCTCCCTGATCTCCTCGAGGTGATCGGCGAGCGGCCTCTGCGTAAGCTCTATGTATTTTTCCGTGCGGTCAATGTTCATAAAATCTGTAAAGGGCGTCCGTAAGGACGCCCCCCTGTTTTAAGTTATGGATTTACGGCTTCGGTCTCCCCGGCCCCTTCCGTTTCGATCGCCTCAAGCTCCTCTTCGGGCACCGCCTCGGCATCCTCAAGAATCTCGGGTTCGGCTTCCTCAATCTCTTCGGCTTCATTTTCCAGAGCTATCTGCTGGAACATCTCCTCCGCGGTCATCTCGGTGCTGAGGGTGTAGGTTCCGCCCTTTACACCTTCACGGTATTCGGATGCGTAATACTGCAGGGCAAAGAGGATCGAATCCCTTGAAAGTCCCTTGGATTCGAAAAGCTCGCCTAGCTCCTTGGCATTGAAATCCACTGGGATCTCAACGACAACCTGCTTACCGTAGCCCTCGGATGCGATGGGTTCTTCGGTGAAGACCCTGTAACCGAGGTTATAGCATCTTGTCGCGCCCTTGATCACGAAATATATGATTATCACCCACATTGCGACCCTGAATACCATGTCCAGGACCGAAAGGGACAGAAACAACGTCTTTTTCTTGCTCATAATATACCTTATTCGAAATCCAGCGCTTCCGTGATCTTGTAAGTCATATCCTGCATCATCCTGCAGAAAGCGAGCTCGGCATCGAAAAATGCATCGGCTCTCGGTTCGGTCGCCCTGAATCCCACAACTTCCGTTCTGAATCTGTCATATTCTGCCAGATCTATGTCGTCGGACTGCTGAAAATTATAATTCCTTTGGCGGAAATCATCAACCCTGCGCTTAAGTTCGGGATCTTTCTTAAGTTCCTCAAGTGCTTCCCTGTACTCGGCATAGATATCCGTTTCCTTGATGGAGGCGATGAAATTTTGCATTGCTTCTTCGTAAGTATCCAATGCGTTCTCCTTACGCTTCCTCGATTATGGGAAGTATCATCGGCTTTCTCTTGAGGTTCTTCCAGACGAAATCACTCATCGCATCCCTGACGGATGTCTTGATCGTGTTCCAGTCGGCTCCGTCATCGAGGCACTTTTCAACCGCCGACTGCGCAACGGCCGAAGCCTCGGTCAGAAGGTCTTCCGACTCCTTGATGTATACGAATCCTCTCGATACGACATCGGGGCCCGCAATCAGCTCGCCTTCCGCCGATATGCACATACATACGATGATTATACCATCTGCGGCAAGTCTCTGCCTGTCGCGAAGGACCACGTTGCCGACATCTCCGACACCGGATCCGTCGACCAGGATATCGCCTACGGGAACCTTGCCCGTAACTTCCGCGCTCTCCCCGTCAAGCTCGAGAATATCTCCGCTGGAGATTATCTTGATCCTGTCCTTGGTAAATCCGAGTTCCCTTGCGATCTTCGCCTGGGCCATCAGATGCTTATACTCTCCGTGCACGGGAACGCTGAACTTGGGCTGGACCAGCGAATAGATCAGCTTGATCTCCTCCTGGCATGCGTGTCCCGAAACGTGGACATCCTGGAATACGACATTTACTCCCTTCTGGAGGAGTGAATTGATTATCCTCGTGACCGGCTTTTCATTTCCCGGGATGGGATGGGATGAAAAGATTACCGTATCCCCGGCTCCGATCGTGATCTTCCTGTGTGTTCCGTCCGCCATCCTCGACAGCGCCGCCATGCTCTCGCCCTGGCTTCCGGTCGTGATGATGACCTGTCTGTCCGCGGGGATGTCCTTCATCTCATCGAGCGTTGCAAGAGTGTTCTCGGGAATATCGATGCACTCAAGGCGCTGCGCGGTATCGATGATATTGACCATGCTGCGGCCCTCGACCGCAACGCGCCTGCCGAATTTGTAAGCGGTATTGATTATCTGGCGAACCCTGTCGACGTTCGAAGCGAAGGTCGCAACGAATATCCTGGTGTTCTTATTTTCCTCGAAAATATCATCGAAGATGGGTGCCAGAGTCTTCTCGGAGGGTGTAAATCCGGGTCTTTCCGCATTGGTCGAATCGCAAAGGAGTGCAAGCACGCCCTTTTTTCCGATCTCCGCGAATCTCTGAAGATCGATCGCATCGCCGTATACGGGGGTGTAATCAACCTTGAAGTCTCCGGTGTGCACAACGCAGCCGACGGGTGAATATATCGCAAGAGCCGCGGCATCCACGATACTGTGGTTGGTACGGATGAACTCAACCCTGAATGCGCCGAGGTTTATCGACTGTCCGAAGGTCACCGTTTTACGTCTGATGCTCTCCATGAGCTTCGTGCCCTGGGAAGCATGCTCCTTGTCATATTCCTCGAATTTGTGCTCGATAAGACCCATCGTGAGCCTGGTCGCATAAACGGGACCGGGAACCTGCGAGAGAACATATGAGATCGAACCTATATGATCCTCGTGTCCGTGGGTTATGACGAAGCCCTTGAGCTTGTCGTAATTATCCTTAAGGTAAGTTACGTCGGGTATTACAAGGTCGATACCCAGCATGTCGTCCTGCGGAAATGCAAGTCCGCAATCCACAACGATAATACTGTCTTCGTATTCGAAGGCAGTGATGTTCATTCCGATCTGCTCAAGCCCGCCCAGAGGGATTATCTTAAGCTTGGAGGTCGGAATCTCTTTATTAGTGTTACTCAAATAAATTGTCCTTTCTTTTCACGGAAAAGAAAACCCTGTCCGGCGCTTCTCAATCCTCACGCTCAAGCGATACATCATCGAGAAGGTCCTCAAAGACAGGTGCCAGGGCATCGAGCTCGTCGTCGTCAGATACGATCACGTACCTGCTCTCCTCTTCGCCCTCTTCGGAGATGTCCTTGAGGATAAGAGCCTCTCCGTCGCCTTCCTCGAAATCGGTGACAAGGATGTAGTCGTGTCCGCCCAGCCTTGTCTGTTCGAGAACGAAGAATTCAACGGGATCTGCTCCCTCGGGTTTAAAGATTATCTTTTCAAGTTTCTTTTCGTTTTCTTCAGTGTTCATATGTTTCCCTGTTCATGTAGCTCTGCAGTATGAGTTGCGCGGCTATCATATCAACATATTTTTTGTGTTCTTTTTTGGGGACACCCGCTTCATCCATGATCTCATCCGCCTCGACCGTGGTGAGCCTCTCGTCCTCCATGATAACGGGGAGTCCTGTCCTTCTTTTAACGGCTTCGGCGAATTCCTCCGTAAGCCTTACCCTTTCGCCCTCGTCCCCGGAAAGCATAAGGGGTTTCCCGATTACTATGGTCCCGACATCGTACTGCAGTATGAGTTCCTCGATGCGGGCATAGGTCTTGCGCAGCTTGTTCGGGTGCTCCCTGCGGATTATCTCCACAGGCTCCGCTGCAAGAAAAAGCGGGTCGCTGACCGCAACACCTACCGTCTTCGACCCGAAATCAAGACCCATTAATCTTTTTCTTTCTTTTTCCATTACCTGAGTATCAGTTCCAGCCCTTGCTGGCAATGTATTCAAGAAGCAGTTCTTCGACCAGCTCATCACGCTCGGCCTTCATGATAAGGGATCTTGCGCCCTTGTGGCTGGTGATGTATGTGGGGTCTCCGCTCATGATATATCCGACGATCTGATTGACCGGGTTATAACCTTTTTCCTGAAGTGCTTCATATACTTCCTCGAGAACGGAAGCAGCCCCCGAATCATCGGTGGGCACCTCAAAAAACTGTGTTTCGGAAATTTCTTTAGCCATCAGATCACCTCCCATATCCCCTCAAATATATACCTCTTCCGATTTTACCGCATCCATGTGTTATTTTCAAGTTATGTCGCCCGAAGGAATCACGCTTTTTTCATAATTTCAAACGCAAAAACTATGTTATAATGACGGACATGAACAAACAGATATTCAACACATTTTTGATCAAATACGC
>JAFZWW010000097.1 GCA_017617005.1 Lachnospiraceae bacterium | reverse complement strand
GATTCCTCCTCCTATGCCGGGTTCGGCGGTGGCTTTATCAAGGTCTGCGATATTTATTTCTGTTTTCTTTTTTCCGCGGATGATATATAGCTTGTATGTGGTCACGACAAAATAGGAATCGTCTGTCCAGTTTCCTTTTTCATCGATGTCGATCGGAACGGAATAGTAGATCTTTTCACCTTCCGAAAGTTCCACCATGCTTTCTGCACTATGCGGAATGTCATATCTTAAAATCATTTAAAGTCCTCATGATTCACCAATCTGTTACAGGAAGAGATCGAGCATTCTTTTTTCCTTTTGAGAGAGTGCATCGACATCCCTTATCTCGAAACGGTTCTCATCGACGTCGACTATGATCAGTCTGGTGTCGGAGAGTTTACTGACGGCATTCGATCCCATGTTGATCGCAAATCTGCATTCGCCCTTGTCGGTCATGACGTGGAAGTATGCGTAGCCGTATTCGTCCTTGATACTGTAGATCTTACTGATGACGGGAGTGAAATAGCAGAGCGTAAGCTGATCCTTTATGACCTCTTTTGCATCTGCGGACATTGCATCAAGGTCTTCGATTATGCCGATCTCTTTTCCGTCACCTTCGTATTCTCTTACAGAAAGGTATTTATCAGCATCGGAAAAAGGAAAGAGTCTTACGATCTTTACCCTGTCGTAATGCTTTCCGTCGAGATCAAGGCTCACAAACCCTCCGTCAGTCTGAGCGAAAACAGCAGTCGCAGGGATGATGTGGGTTGCGGTCATTTCTTCCGCTTTTTGTTCAAATATGTTGAGAGTATTGTCTGACATTTTTTTCTCCTATGTTTACGGATCAAAAGCTTTCGTTTGCACGCTGCAGTGATTTGTTCTGAAGGTCCAGAAGGTTATGGAAGATTCCGCCTTCACGTGCGTACAGCTCATCCCATGTTCCTTCTTCCACGATCCTTCCACCGTCGATAACGATCAGCCTGTCGGCATCGCTTAGGGTCGAAAGTCTGTGTGCGATGGAAAGGGTCGTTCTTCCCTGTACGAGGTACTTAAGCGAATGCTGTATTGCTTTTTCCGTTTCTGTATCAACGCTTGCGGTAGCTTCATCGAGTATCAGTATCTTGGGATCTGCGAGGATCGCCCTTGCGATCGATATACGCTGCTTTTCGCCGCCCGATAAGTCCTTACCCGATGCGCCTATGATCGTGTCGTATCCGTCGGGAAGCTTTGAAATGAATTCATGTGCGCTTGCAAGCTTCGCGGCCCTTATGATGTCGGCCTTGGTTGCGTTCTCGTTTCCGTATGCGATGTTCTTGGCAACGGAACCCATGAAGATGTATGTGTCCTGAGATACCATCGCAACATTTCTTCTGAGATCGGAGAGTGCAAGGTCCTTGACACATGTTCCGTCAATGCTGATCGATCCTTCGTTTACATCGTAGAGTCTCGATATCAGGTTGACGAGAGTTGATTTGCCGGCACCGGATCTACCGACTATTCCGAGCATTTCTCCTTCCTTTACCTTGAGGTTTATGTTCTTGAGAACGGGACGTCCGATTCTGTATCCGAAGGTCACATTATCGAGTTCGATCTCACCCCTGGGCTGCGTTAACCTTACAGGGTTTTCCTTTTCGCGGATCTCGGGGATCGCATCGATGATCTCAAAGAGTCTTTCCGCGGAGTTGATGCTGTCCGCCCACATCCTGAATACCCATGAGAAGAAATTCATGGGAGCGTTGAGCTGCATTACGTATCCTACGAAGGTGATGAGAACACCGAGTTCGATCTCGTGAGTCTTCATTACAAAGAACACACCGATGATCCAGATCCAGATGCTTGATACCTCCTGGACCATGTTGTAGAGGATCGTGAATTTGTTCCTGAGTCTTACTATATTTATCTCGGCATCGCGTAGGTTCTCGCTTGGATGGTTGAACTTAACGATCTCCGCATCCTGCTGTCCGAATGCCTTTACTACACGTGCACCGGTGAGGTTGTCGTTTGCTTTGGCGGTAACGGCTTTTTCCGCACGGTGTCTCTTGCCGGAAAGGGACCAGAGTCCGGGACGGAGCTTGACCGTCATGAATACGAGAAGGGGCAGGAGGATGCATGCGATCAGCGCCATCTTCCAGTTCAGCCTGTACATGACGGAAAATGTGATGATGATCGTAAATCCGTGAACGAAGATCATCGGGATACCGTCTATGAAGAATTCCCTTACCCTTTCGGAATCGCTGAGAACCCTCGTCATCAGACCGCCGGTCTGTTTGTTGACGAAGAAGTTGAGGGAAAGTCCGCTCATCGAATCGAAGACATCGGTCTTGATATCCCTGACCGTGTATGCTGCGACCTTCGCCATAAAAAATACCTGGAAATAGTTTGAGACCGACTGGATGACCTTTACACCGATCATGGTAAGTGCGACCATTCCGAGTGCAAGAACGTACCTGCCGTCCAGTCCGAAGCGGGCGAGGAATACGTCGTCCTTTTCGAGGACATGGTCAAAGAGAACCTTACCTGTCAGATAGGGCCATGCAATGCTCAGAGCTGCGGAGGTCAGATATGTCAGGAAAAGGACGAATATCTGAAGCTTATATTTTAGGAAGTATTTCAGCGTTCTGAAGAAGATTGAGCGCTTGCTCTTTTTCTTCTTTTCCTCAATATCCTCGGCGGTATCGTCGGTATTTTCCTCATCCGGGATGATCTCTTCGCCCTTAAGGAAGCCATTGAGCTTTCTGAAGAGGACATTCATTTCGGAAGAATACCTGTTCGTGAACGCGGCAAGCTCCGTAGGAACGCCTTTGTATGATGCGGAAAGGACATTTGAGCCTATATATGTATCGAGGCGCAGGTGGGCAAGCTCGCTTATCTCGTAAACGCACGTATCTGTTATCGCAATCTCTTCGTCCTTCAGGTCATCGGGGACGGTCACACCCTTAAATATGTTCGGATGTCCTTCTGGGAGCTCCTTTGTGCAGATGACGACCTTTTCGGCG
>JAFZWW010000096.1 GCA_017617005.1 Lachnospiraceae bacterium | reverse complement strand
GGAAGAGAGTACGAATCCGATGTCATCCGTATCAACTCCACCTCAGGTAAGGGCGGCGTGGCATTCGTTCTCAAGCAGCAGTTCGGCTTCAGCCTTCCCGCAGCAATGAAGGAAGAGGTCGGATACCTTATGAAGGGCGTCTCCGACAGAAAGCACAAGGAGCTCAAGCCCGATGAGATGTTCCAGGTATTTGAGGATGTCTACATCACTTCAAGACCGGTTTTCGATGTTACCGCGATCCATTACAAGCAGCTCGGCGATGCCGGAATCGAGGCAGCCGTAAGCTTTAAGGACAAGAACGGCGAGATCGATGTTTCCACCATCGGAAACGGACGTCTCGACTCCGTGAGCAACGCTCTCAAGCTCTATCTCGGTGTTGATTACGAGCTCACCGGATACGAGGAGCACGCTATCTCCAAGACCAGTTCTTCCAAGGCTGCGGCATATGTCAGTGTCGTATCCGAGGGAAAGACATACTGGGGCGTAGGTGTCGATGAGGATATCATCAAGGCATCAAATGCCGCACTTGTCAGTGTTGTCAACAAGGTTGCGACTGAGCAGCACATCAACCGCGGACGTGAGGAGAGACTTGTTGAGATACTCACCTTCATCCAGAGAAATTACAAGAGCGTTACTCTTGACGACCTTGCGGATCAGTTCCACCTGTCCAGGCCTTATATCTCCAAGTACATCAAGGATAAGTCCGGCGAAACTTTCCAGGATGTTCTCAGGATCGAAAGACTCAAGAGAGCCAAGACCCTTCTTAAGGATACCGGTAAGAGCATCGAGAAGATCGCCGAGGAGATCGGATACGATAATGTGGAGCATTTCAACAGACTCTTCAAGAAGACCTACGGAATGACTCCCGTCCAGTACAGAAAGAACTGATAAAGGAAAAACAGATTGAACGGCTGGTTAATAGTAAATTCATTCGTAAAATGGGATAAATTCAGCGAGATCTACGAGCTTCTTTTGGATGCCGGAAAAAAGGTCGGTGTGAGCCTTGAAATGAAGACCTCATCCGATATCTTCTGCAGCGTCCAGAGCGAGTTCTCTTCGCTGAAGCTTCCCGATTTTGCGATATTCTGGGACAAGGACATACTCCTGGCAAAGCGCCTCGAGAAGATGGGACTCAGGCTATTTAATACATCGGAGAGCATCGAGACCTGTGATGACAAGGGACAGACCGCGATCGCACTGCAGGAAGGCGGCATCAGGACTCCCCTGACCTTCCTTTCTCCCAAGGCATATCCCGCATTCGGCTGCACCGATATGACCTTCCTCAGAAAGGCCGAGGAAAAGCTCGGATATCCGATGGTCATCAAGGAAAACCGCGGCTCGTTCGGACAGCAGGTACACCTTGTGAACAATTCCTACGAAGCCGAGAGACTGATCGCTTCTTTTAAGGAGCATCCCTTCATAATGCAGGAATACATCGAGGAATCCGCAGGCAGGGACGTGCGCGTAAACGTGGTCGGAGGCCGCGTGGTCGCATCGATGTACAGATTCAACGATAATGACTTCCGCTCCAATATCACAAACGGCGGAAGCATGAAGAAATACGAGGCATCCGAGGCCCAGGCGAAGATCGCGATAGATGCCTGCAAGGCCATAGGGCTTGATTTTGCCGGCGTCGACGTCCTTTTCGGAAAAGAAGGACCGATCATCTGCGAGGTCAATTCCAACCCCCATTTCAAGACGACCCTTGAATGCACGGGAATAAACATGGCCGAGCATATCATTTCCCATATCGCAGAAGTGATGGGTTCATAAAATGGAAAAGCACGCACTCCTCGTATACGCAAAAGAAGACATAGAGAAAAACAGGTGGTTCATAGACCGGCTCACCTCCCTTTTTAAGGAGAGGGGAGTCGATCTTTTGCTGAAAACCCCCGAAGATTTCCGCGAGGTTGCGGAACCTGCCTTTGTCATAAACAGGTCGAGGGATTACCTCGTATCGGTATATTTTGAGGAAAAAGGGATCCGGAGCTTCAACAATTCCGGAACCGTACGCATCGGAAACGACAAGTTTGAAGAATACAGACTCTTCAAGGAGCTTGACCTTCCCGTAATGGAGACCGTCTGCGGTGATACTCCCATAGATGGGATCCCGTTTTCTTTTCCCGTGATCGTAAAAGAAAGAGCGGGTCACGGCGGAAGCGGGGTGTTTAAGGCGGAAGATCCCGAAGAGCTTTCGCAGATCCTTGAAGGAAAGGCCCCGTCCGGGTTCATCATCCAGGAAATGTGCGACGAGCCCGGTATCGACGTAAGGCTCTACATCCTCGGCGGGAAGATCGTTTCCGCAATAAAGAGGACATCGGAGGAAGACTTCAGGAGCAATTTTTCGCTCGGGGGTTCGGCGGAGGCCACGGAAGCAGATGAAGACATGGAAGCCTTTGCCCGTGCGGTCTGCGGGGCACTGGCTCCCGACTATATCGGCCTTGACCTGATAAGGCACAGGGGCGGCTGGACGGTCAACGAGATCGAGGATGCGGCGGGGGCGAGAATGCTCTACGCAAATACGGATATCGATATCGCCCTCGGTTTTGTGTGTCTTATTTGTGAAAAAACTTTCCAAAATGCCGAAAATGGGATAGAATAAGGCATTGTCCGACACAGACTTAAAAGTCTGACCGATCAGAAAGGAGATCAGTAATGTCCGAGAAAAAAGAAAGTGCAGAAAAGACGACAGTGACCGAAGAAAAGACTGTCAGAACGCACTATGATATTAAGATGGAGCAGCGTGCAAAGGCCAAGCAGCGCGCCAAGAGGGAAGCATGGGTCTGGAGAACCGTCGGACTTGTTATCCTGGCAGCGATCCTTGCACTCATTCTTTCTTTTCCGATCAGAAGATATCTGGCCATCAATGAGACCGTATGCACCATCGGCGGAAGGGATGTCAGCCGTGTTGAGTTCGATTATAACTACAACATGATCAAGAACGCTTACGTCAAGAATTACGGTTCATACCTTTCTTATTACGGAATGGATGTCAACACCATTGAAAATGAGATGTATGATTCTACTCTCACCTTCAGGGATTATTTCACCAAGGAAGCCGTAGAGCGTATCAAGACCACCGTAGCTCTTACCGAAGAGCTTGAAAAAGAAGGATATACCTGTGATATCACCAAGGATTACGACGAATACCTCGAGGCAATGAAGGAAGGCGCCAAGGAAGCCGATCTCAGCCTCGGAGAATATTACAAGGAATCCCTCGGTGAGTATGCTACCCAGAGAAGGGTTGAAAAGTTTGTAAAGGAATCCTTCCTCATCGCTCATTATTCAGATGATAAGCAGGGAAGCTTCACTCCCGATGATGCCGCAATAGACGCCCGCTATGCCGAAGATGCGGATGATTACGATCTTTTCGATTACAACCTTATCAGGGTTGCAGCAGAACTTCCCACAGAGCCCACCGAGCTTGCCGATGAGGGTGCAGCGGTAGGAGAAGACGGAAGCTACACTCCTTCCGAGGCAGAGGTTGAAGCCGCAATGAAGGAAGCAAAGGCAAAAGCCGATGATATCGAGGATACCGTATTTGACGACGGAGATGTCCACACCGGTGAAAGAGCCGCATCCGTCAACTACCAGGTAAGGAACTGGCTGACCGATCCTTCCAGAAAAGAAGGAGACACCACCATCGTTGAAGCAGATACCACCAACTGCTACTACATCGCAGGCTTTGTTTCGAGATATAAGGATACCGCAACGACCCTTACCGCAAGGATCATCTCCACATCCGAAATTACCGGAGATGTGATCTATACGGAGTATGTCAACGGCGGAGCTACCGAGGATGTCTTCATATCACTTGTTGACAAGTACAGCGATTCCGGAACCGGTAACGGCGGACTTTACGAAGGACTTTCGGGAGGAGAGCTTCCCGGAGACCTCGGTGTCTGGATCCTTAACTCCGACAGGGTAAAGGGCGATGTCACATATTACTATGATGAGTCTTCGACCGAGACTTATGTGATTTATTATGTGGGCGAAGGAAAGCCTTCGTGGTATTATACTATTAGAAATCTCATAGAGTCGGAGAGCATGGATGCATATCTTGCGGGACTTACCGCTACATTGACGGTTGACGATCCCAAGGGAAATCTCAGATATGTATCTCTCGAACAGACTGCGGCAATGCTCCAGGAAGTACAGAACGCAATGCCCATAGGTGAATAACAGGCTCTGACATGTAATTTACGGCCGTGAGATGAGGAGGCGACTCCCTATCACGGCCGTTTTATTTTGGCCATGGAAATACGTATCCCCAAAGACGCAAAATCCATAATAGACAAACTGGAACAGGCCGGCTACGAAGCTTATATCGTGGGCGGCTGTGTCAGGGACTGCCTTCTGGGACTTTCCCCCGATGACTGGGATATCACCACGAACGCTCTTCCGGAACAGGTGGGAGCTCTTTTCAGGCGTACGATTGATACCGGAATAGAGCACGGGACCGTGACCGTCATGATCGGTGATGAGGGCTATGAAGTCACCACTTACCGCACCGACGGGGCATATTCGGACGGAAGACACCCGGATAAGGTGACCTTTGTACCTTCGCTTGAAGAGGACCTTAAGAGACGTGATTTTACGATCAATGCCATGGCGTATAATGACAGCAAGGGTCTTGTCGATCTCTTCGGAGGAAGGGATGATATAGCAAAAAAGACCGTAAGATGCGTGGGACTTGCGGATGAGAGATTTTCCGAGGATGCGCTCCGTATGATGAGAGCCGTGAGATTTGCGGCAAAACTCGGATACAGTATAGATGACGAAGCTCTTGCATCGATCAAAAAGCTTGCACCCACTTTGTCCAAGGTCTCGGCAGAGAGAATAACCGCAGAGCTGACAAAGCTTCTCGTTTCAGATCATCCGGAGATGATAGAGACGCTTTACGAAACGGGCCTTACGAAGATATTCTTCCCGGAGCTTGATAAAGCCTTCGATACCCCGCAGGTTCATCCCCATCACTGCTTTAATGTCGGCAAGCACATAACCGAATCGGTAAGGCTTTCCAAAAATGACAGGATTGTCAGATTTGCGATGCTGCTCCATGATATCGGAAAACCGGACACCCTGACCATGGATGAAAAGGGCATCACACATTTCCACGGTCATCCCGCAGTCAGTGCAAAGATGGGTGAGGAGATCCTTAGAAGGTGGAAGCTCGATAATGATACTGTCTACCGCGTCTGCAGGCTGATAAAGCATCATGATATGGGGAAGGGAAAAGGATGCACTCCCACACTTACGAGAAAAGCCGTATCCGTGATGGAAGATGATTTCCCGCGTCTTCTCGAAGTGATGAGGGCGGACGTTCTCGCACAGAGTGATTTCCAGAGAGAGTTTAAACTCGAAAATATTAAAAACTACGCTGCGGAATATGAGCGTATACTTAAAGAGGGTGAATGCTGCAGCCTTAAAGAGCTTGCGGTGGGCGGACGTGACCTGATAGCCGCCGGCATGACGCCCGGACCCGCCATGGGTGAGATACTCGGAAAACTTTTGGACAGGGTTCTGGAAGATCCCTCTTTAAACGACAGGGACAAGCTTCTTTCGATCGCAAAGGAATACATATGATCCGTATCACCGAACGATATAAAAAAATACGTAGATCCTTCGCATATGTTCTGTGCATGGTGCTCGCCGCAATATGCTTTTCAGGCTGTACGGGGCCTTTCACTCCGCAGCTCGTATCGCAACAGCCGGCGGCGCCGGAACAGGATACGGGATTCATCCTTTACGGAACCTATGATTACGATTCCACCGATACCGCAGTCCTCGTGGACAAGAACACCGAAGAGGGAACACTCACATTCCTGAACAGGACAAACAACAGAAGATATACTCTCGCTTACGACGGAACAACGGGATTTTATGACAGATACAACAGCCTTATTTCCCTAAGTCAGATAAATGTAGGCGACATCCTGAACATCAGATTTGTCAAGACCAAAAGGCACCTGACACTTGCGTCACTTTGCCCCGATGCATGGATCAAGCCTTCCACCGATCAGTATGTTTTCGACAACGTAAAGAAGGAAGTTACGATCGGTTCGGATATATACAAGCTGGCAGAAGACTGCTTCTGCTATTCGGGCAAGGAAGAACTTTTGTACCAGGAACTCAACAGCGTTGATGTTCTTACTTTCCACGGCATAGATTCTACCGTTTACAGCATCAATGTGGACAAGGGCCACGGATACTTAAGGCTTTCGGGACATGAGTATTTTGTCGGCGGCTGGATAGAGATAGGAACCAAATTCATCTGGAAGGTTACCGATGATATGCTACTTACCGTTCCCGAGGGAACATACAATGTTGCCGTTTCGGCCGATGGAACCATGGTCGACAGGAGCGTTACGATCAAGAGGGGACTTGAGACCGTGCTCGATCTATCCGATGTGGTTCCCGAAGTTCCCAAGGAAGGACTCGTACTCTTTTCACTTACTCCTTCCGATGCAACGCTTTACATAGACGGTGAAAAGGCAGACACTTCACAGGCGATTTCCCTTACTTACGGACTTCACCAGCTGATGTGCTCATGCGACGGCTACGTTACTCTTACCAGGTACCTGAGCGTCGGTGAGGAAAATGCCGGAATAAGCATCACGCTTGAAAAAGAAAAGACCGAAACGCAGACCGATGTGAGCGGCAATTCTTCGGATGTGAGCGGAAACGGAACTTCTTCCGGCAATACGACAGACGTCAGCGGAAATTCATCCGGACCAAATGTGACGACCGTGTCATATTACCGCGTATATATCAATGCGCCTGCGGGAGCCGAGTGCTATATCGACGGAAATTATGTCGGAGTCGTGCCGTGCTATTTCAAGAAAGAAGAAGGCACTCATGTCGTTACTCTGAGCAGTCCGGGATGCAATACAAGGAGCTATACGATCAGTGTCGATAATGCACTTTCGGACATGTCATTTTCGTTCACGGATCTTGAGCCCAAAACCCCCTGAAACCCAGATTTGTCAAGCGTTTTTTGAGAAAATGCCGTTTTTTGCGATATTTTCGTTGAAACGCCCTATTTTCCTTGACAAAGAGGCATGAACTGTTTATAAATTTATGTAGTGGTTTCAAGATATGAAATCACCCCAAACATTCTTATAAAACAGGAGGAGTAATTACATGAACAAGACCGAATTGGTTGCTGCTATCGCAGATTCTGCCGATCTTACCAAGAAGGACGCTGAGAAGGCAGTTAATTCTTTCACCGAGGTTATCACCAAGGCTCTTAAGAAGGGTGACAAGGTTCAGCTTGTCGGCTTCGGAACCTTCGAAGTAGTTAAGAGAGCAGCTAGAGAGGGAAGAAATCCTCAGACCGGAAAGGCTATGAAGATCAAGGCTTCCAAGGCTCCTAAGTTCAAGGCTGGCAAGGCTCTTAAGGACGCTCTTAACTAATTTTCATGTTATGAATAACAGCGCACCCGTTTGATGAGTCAGGCGGGTGCACTTTTGTATCGGGAGTTTTATATGAGACTCGATAAGTATCTTAAGGTTTCAAGACTTATAAAAAGAAGGACTGTCGCAAACTCCGCATGCGATGCGGGAAGAGTCACGATCAATGACAGACCCGCCAAGGCATCGGCCGAAGTCAAGGTCGGGGATGTTCTCAGCATATCCTTCGGAAACAGGGAACTTAAGGTAAAAGTCACGGATGTTCGCGAGACGGTCAAGAAGGAAGAGGCCGACGCGATGTATGAGGAATTGTAATGGCTTCAAAGGGGAGAACCGGAAACCGCACGATGACCGCCATGGAGAAACGCCGCAGAAGAAGCGGTGCTTCGGGTTATATTCTCTTTGCCGTCATCGTATCTCTTATTTCACTTGTCGTTCTGGTACAGATAAGGGATGTAAAGAAGAGACTCAGTGTTTACGAGCAGCAGGATCAGGCTCTCGATGAGCAGATCGCGGCACAGCTCGAACGCACCGAGGAGCTTAACGAACTTGAAAAATACGTCCAGACCAAGGCATATGCCGAGGAACAGGCCCACGAAAAACTCGGACTTGTTAATGAGGGCGAGATCATATTTAAGCTTGAGGATAATTAGTGAAAGCCGGAGCGGAAGTCATCTTTAAAAAGTATATGGATGGCATCCCCGTATCTGATGCAGGAATGCATCTGGTAGTCGGGGTGTCCGGCGGGGCAGATTCCATCTGCCTTTTATTTTTGTTGCTCGGATATTTCGATAAATCTGACATCCGTGTCATTCACATAAACCATATGATCCGCGGAGAGGAAGCGGATGAAGATTCCCTTTTCGTGGAGAAGATATGTGAGGAGCACGGAGTTTTCTTTAAGGAGATAAAAAAGGACATCCCCGCATACGCATCCGAAAACGGTCTGTCCGAGGAAGAAGCCGGAAGAAGATTCCGCTACGAATGCTTCGAAAAGGAAGCGCTGGAGTGGGAGAAGGAATGCTCCTTCCCGGAAGGCAGTGTCAGGATCGCGGTTGCCCATCATCTCGAGGACAATGCGGAGACCGTGCTTTTCAACCTGTTCCGCGGAAGCGGCATAAAGGGACTTTCAGGGATCGGTTCCGAAAGGGGCCGTATCATAAGACCCCTCATCGACATGTCCAGGAAGGACATCGAAGCATATCTCGAAGAAAAGAAGATAACCTTTAGGACGGACCGCACGAATGCGGATAATTCATATGCGAGAAACAGGATAAGGAATGTCATTATTCCCGAGGCCTGTGAGATATGCAGCGCGGCTCCGGAGCACATTTCCGAGGCATCGAAGAAGCTCCGCAGGATCTCGGAGTATCTCGGCATTCAGGTTGATGAAGCAAGAAAGGCAGCCGTTTCGTCGGATGCACCCGGAACCTTCAGGGTGGACAGAAAGGCATTCGAAAGCCTTCCTGAGATAATCGGATCCATGCTCATCCTGGAGCTTCTGACAGAGCTCACTCCGTTCAAAAAGGATATAGGCGAAGTTCATGCGGAGGCGGTAATCTCACTGCTTGGCGCAGGCGCGGGAAAGCATGCGGATCTTCCCTACGGGATCAAGGCTGATGTTTCTGCCGGCGAACTCCTTTTAAGGACCTCCGATGCCGCAGGCAGGAGCAGGGAGGCGGAAGACCTGTTCGTCAGCGCGGTTTATTTCAAGGCATCCGACCTGGAACCTGATGAGAGGAAAGCCCTGACTGACCCCGCATTTGCAGGTAACGGCTACACTAAATATTTCGATTGTGATAAAATAACCTCTATCGCATCCCTTGAGGGTGTTTCGGATCCCCCCTATTACGAGATCAGAAAAAGGCGCGAGGGCGATCATATGATGATCACCGCGGGCGGAAAAGCGGCGACCAGGAAGATCGGAGACTATCTGACCGATCTGAAGCTTTCGCCGGACGAGAAGGAGAATATCCTTGTATGTGCCGTGGGAAGCGAGGTTTTGTGGGTCATAGGCCGCAGGATGGCGGATTCCGCCAAACTTGACGATGGCACAGTTAACATTTTGAAGCTTGAGGTAAAGGAGTAATATGGAGAAACATCATATTGAAGTAATGTTTACCGAAGAAGAAGTTGACCGCAGGATCCAGGAGATCGGAGACCAGATCACCAGGGATTATGCCGGAAAGCAGATACATATGGTATGCGTGCTCAAGGGCGGTGCTTTCTTTATGTGCGAGCTTGCAAAGCGCATCAAGCTTGACGTATCGCTTGATTTCATGAGCGCATCCAGTTACGGATCCGGAACCGAATCCAGCGGACTGGTCAAGATAGTAAAGGATCTCGATGAGCCCCTTAAGGATAAGGAGGTCATTGTTGTTGAGGACATCGTTGACAGCGGAAGGACTCTCAGCTACCTTCTGAAGATGCTTTCCGAAAGAGGACCCAGGAGCCTTAAGCTCTGCACCCTTCTCGACAAGCCCTCAAGACGTGTCACCGATGTCGATGTGACATATACCGGGTTCAAGATCCCGGATGAATTTGTGGTAGGCTACGGTCTCGATTATGACCAGATGTACAGAAACCTGCCCTATATCGGAGTAGTAAAGTTCGATTGATCTGTTTCGGAGGAATTTAGTTTTGGAAAAGACCGCAAAAAATCCATTCAGGCCCTATTTATGGCTGCTTTTCATAGTACTGGTCATATTCTGGGTCATACAGACGCTCAAGGCCAACTCGGTCAATTACACCTATGGCCAGCTCATTAACGACGTGGCTGCCGGAAACATAGCTGAGGCGCAGATCACACCCGACGCAAGCGGAGATTCAGGATACGTTGTCGTAATGGGCAAGGGCGGACTGACCAAGAGGCTCTATGTCACGGATGTGAGTGAAGCCGAGGAAATGCTCAGAAACGGCGGACTCGATCCCGTTATCAAGGATAAGTCGGTCATGAACTGGGTGGTAAACATCCTGATCCCCATCATCCTTCTTGCTTTTGTTATGGTATTCCTGCTCTCGGCGATACTCGGGCCTGCGGGAAACCAGGGCTCCGGAAACCGGATGCTCAATTTCGGCAAGATAAGGGTCAACATCATCAACGGTGACGGCAAGACCACTTTCGCGGACGTTGCCGGACTCAAGGAAGAAAAAGAAGAACTTGCGGAGATCGTAGATTTCCTCAAGGATCCCGGAAAATATGCGGCACTCGGTGCCAGGATCCCCAAAGGTATTCTTTTGGAGGGAGCTCCCGGAACCGGTAAGACCCTCCTTGCAAAGGCGATCGCCGGCGAAGCAAGGGTTCCTTTCCTCTCGATATCCGGTTCGGATTTCGTTGAGATGTTCGTCGGTGTCGGTGCATCCAGAGTCAGGGATCTTTTCGAAGAAGCCAATAAGCACAAGCCCTGCATCGTATTCATAGACGAGATCGATGCCGTTGCCAGAAGAAGGGGAACCGGACTTGGCGGCGGACATGACGAAAGGGAGCAGACCCTTAATCAGCTGCTTGTTGAGATGGACGGATTCACCGAAAATTCCGGAATCATCGTAATGGCTGCGACAAACAGGGTCGATATCCTCGATCCCGCGATCTTAAGACCCGGAAGATTCGACCGCAAGGTCACCGTACAGAGACCCGATGTTGCGGGACGTGAGGAGATCCTCAAGGTCCACGCGAGAAACAAGAAGCTCTCCGAGGACGTCGATCTCGAGAAGATCGCACGCACCACGGCGGGATTCACCGGAGCCGATCTTGAGAACCTCATGAACGAAGCAGCGATCGGTGCCGCAAGGAAGAACAGCCCCTTCATCTCCATGTCCCAGATCAACGATGCCTTCATAAGGATCGGTATCGGTTCGGAGAAAAAGAGCAGGATCATTTCCGACAAGGAAAAGAAGATCACCGCATACCACGAGACCGGACATGCGATCCTCTTCCATGTACTTCCCGATGTCGGACCTGTTTACACCGTATCGATCATCCCCACCGGAGTCGGTGCGGCGGGATATACTATGCCTCTTCCCGAGAGGGACGAGATGTTCCTCACAAAGAGCAAGATGCTCCAGGATATTATGGTTTCGCTCGGCGGAAGGATCGCGGAGGAGATCATCTTCGGAGAGATCACGACCGGCGCATCCGCGGATATCAAGAGTGCTACCAAGGAAGCGCGCAGAATGGTCACCCGCTACGGAATGAGCGACAATATCGGTGTTGTATGCTATGACGATGATGACGACGAAGTCTTCATCGGAAGGGATCTTGCACATGCGAAATCCCACAGCGAAGAGGTCGCAAGCGAGATAGACCGTGAGGTAAGGGCGATCATTGATGACTGCTATGCCAAGGCCAAGGAGATAATCCTCAATAATGAAGGCGTTCTCCATAAGTGTGCGGAGCTTCTCCTCGAGAAGGAAAAGATAGGCAGGGAAGAGTTCGAAGCACTGTTTACCGCAACCTGATTGGAAGAGTTGCACAAAAAGAAATCAAAGTCTTCGTGAGATTTGTGAATCTTTGGCATTTTGCTATATGGGGGCTGATGATATTATAAGCATGTACCCCCAATACATTTTGTTTTGGAAATACCCCAAGAGATAGATTCTCTGGAGAAAGGACAGCTTCCCCGGCTGTCCTTTTTCTTTTCCCTTTCTCTTGTGCATGCTTTTAAAATGTTCTACAATATATTGTGGTTTTGACAAGTCGGAGGTTTTTCATGTCCGCAGATCTCGAACATCGGAAGAAAGTACTGCGTAATCTGGACTATGTACTTAATATGAGGCCCGTTTTCAACAGCAGGGCCCTGTATTCCGATACCACTTCCAATTATCTCGATCCCGAGGAACCGAAGGCCGGCGAGCAGGTCCATATCAGGTTCCGTACAGCCAAGAACAATGTTGATACGGTATGTCTTGTCAGCGGCGGCAGACGTTACGTCATGCACAAGGTGCTGACCGAGAGGCATTTTGATTATTACGAGACGGAGACCGTGCTCTCCGGCGGCAGATTCGCATATCATTTTGAGATCGTATCGGGTCCCGTGAAGGTCTTCTTTGATTCGAGGGGCCCCGTTTCCGATCCGAACGAATATTATGATTTCATCGTATTCCCCGGCTTCTCCACTCCCGCATGGAGCAAGGGAGCCGTCATGTACCAGATCTATGTGGACCGCTTCTGCAACGGCGATCCCACCAACGATGTCGTTGACGGCGAATATGCATACATCGGGCAGCCCGTACACAAGGTTGAAAACTGGGATGAAGTTCCCTCACAGATGGATGTGCGGAATTTCTACGGAGGTGATCTCCAGGGTGTTCTCGACAAGATGGACTATATCAAGAGTCTCGGAGTCGAGGTCATATATTTCAATCCCCTCTTTGTTTCGCCCTCCAACCATAAGTACGACATCCAGGATTACGACCACATCGATCCTCACTTCGGTAAGATAGTCGATGACGGAGGCGATGTGCTTCCTCCCGGACAGAAGGAAAACCGTCTTGCGACCAAGTACATCAGAAGGACCGCGGGAAGGGCAAACCTTACCGCATCCGATGAGCTTTTCATAAAGGTTGTGAACGAGGCACACAGAAGAGGCATGAGAGTCATACTCGACGGTGTCTTCAATCACTGCGGTTCTTTCAATAAATGGATGGACAGGGAGCGTATTTACGAGAATGAAGAAGGATATGAGAAGGGTGCTTATGTAAGTCCCGAAAGCCCTTATAAAAATTACTTCTCATTCAATAACGAAAACGGCTGGCCCTACAACGGATCGTATGACGGATGGTGGGGACACGACACCCTTCCCAAGCTCAATTACGAGGGTTCGGACAAGCTTCTCGAATATGTTCTGAAGATCGGTCAGAAGTGGGTTTCTCCCCCCTTTAATGCCGACGGCTGGAGACTTGATGTGGCCGCCGACCTCGGGCATTCACCCGAATACAACCACTTCTTCTGGAAGAAATTCCGCAAGGCGGTGAAGGAAGCCAATCCCGATGCCCTTATCCTTGCGGAGCATTACGGCGACAAGAAAGCATGGCTCCAGGGAGACGAATGGGATTCGGTCATGAACTACGATGCGTTCATGGAGCCCGTCACCTGGTTCCTTACCGGAATGGAGAAGCACTCCGATGATTTCAGGGAGGACCTTCTCGGAAATGCCGATGTTTTCTGGGGTGCGATGAAGCACCACGGCGCAACCTTCTCGACGCCCAGCCTCCAGTCTGCGATGAACGAGCTCTCAAACCATGACCACTCGAGATTCCTGACCCGCACCAACCATATGGTGGGACGTACCGGAACCCTCGGCCCCGCTGCCGCGGAAAAGAATACGAACAAGGCAGTGTTCAGGGAAGCCGTCGTCATACAGATGACCTGGCTCGGAGCCCCCACGATCTATTACGGCGACGAAGCCGGAGTATGCGGATTTACCGATCCCGACAACAGGCGAACATACCCCTGGGGACATGAGGATAAGGAAATGATCTCTTTTCACAGGGATCTTATCTCCTTAAGGAACAGGCATCCCGTGTTCAGGACCGGCTCCATCAAGATGGTGGACAGCGATTACAACTTCATCGCATACGGAAGGTTCGACCGCAGCGAGCAGTTCCTGATACTGATAAATAATAACGATCATGAGATACTGAAGAACATCACGGTCTGGGAGATCGGAACGACCAGGTCCGGACTTATGAGAACGGTGTTCTCGACCACCCGCGAGGGGTACTCGATGACGGGTCCCGTATACCAGCTTACGGGCGGAATGCTGGACATTGCGATACCCCCCGAATCTGCCATGATTCTTGCTTTTTACAAGCCCTTATGATACAATCCCTTCTTGCAGATTGAAGATGCGGGTATGGCGAAATAGGTAGACGCAAGGGACTTAAAATCCCTCGGTGGCGACACCGTGCCGGTTCGAGTCCGGCTACCCGCACTGCTTTTGTTATCTGCTCTGAGGTTAAAGCTATGCAGTTTGGAAAACTTGCTAAAAAATATATGATAGTTGCCACTGCGGCACTTCTTACGATGACCGCATGCGGCGATGCCAACCAGTACAAGCCTGCCGATTATGAGGACCAGCCGATAGTCGGAGTTTCATCCAACGATAATCCGGGTCCCGGGTCCACGACCCTTCCCGGTCTTATGACCATCGGCGAAAGATACGTTCGTGACGACGGCAAGATGGAGAGTTATCTTACCGGCGAATGGATAGATGCGGATATCGCACAGCGCAGACCCATGGCTGTCATGATACCCAATAACCGCAATGCACTCCCCCAGTACGGAGTATCCTATGCGGACATTATCTATGAAGCTCCGATGGAAAAGTGCAGCTGCACAAGACTTATGGGAATCTTCCAGGATTATGATGCGATGGAATATGTCGAACCCATAAGAAGTGCTAGGCACTACTTCCTTCAGGAAGCGCTCAGCTACGATGCGATCTATTGTAACTGGGGACTTGCCGAGACATATGTCAGCCCTCTCATAAACAGCGATTATGTCGATAACATAAGTGCAGGTGTAAAGGGCATAGATGTATCTGCGGATGAGGCATTTTCCAGGGACAAGGAACGCCAGGAGCTCGGATGGTCACTTGAGTATACAGGCGTTATGAGTATCGATGGATATAATGCCGCGGTTGCCCGTCTCGGATACAGCACCGATTATCCTACCAAGAACTACACATTCCCGCTTCCGTTTGCAACAGATGCAGCCAGGGCGGAATATGAGAATTACCCGGATATAACGGTCATTTATCCCGGCGGAGATCATAACCAGCAGTCTCCCAACGGATACAGCGAGCTCAATCCTTACTTTGTATATAATCCCGAGGATCACCTCTATTACAGATATCAGAACGGTGAACCCCAGATTGACGAAATGACCGGTGAGCAGCTTGCGGTTTCCAATGTCATTATCAAGTACGTTGACGGTGGGGTACTTGATGAAGGCGGCTATATGAACTTTGTTGTTTTCGGTGCCGGGGACGGAGTTCTTTTCACAAACGGAAAGTGCGTCGATCTCAAATGGGCGAGAGATCTTCCGTTCGACGAGAGTCTGAACTATACGGACGATGTATATGCACAGACCAGATATCTGTATGCGGAGAACGAAGAGGAGGAGGTCATCCTCAACAAAGGAAAGACCTGGATCTGTCTGGTATGGAATAAATACAGAGACTATACCAGCTACAGCTAAGAATAAGGCATAAGATCAAAGAGGATCCGAAAGGATCCTCTTTTTGTGTTCACAAATGCGGAATTTATCAAATATTTCCTTGCAGGTGCAGGGCGCGGGGGCTAAAATATAAAAGAATTTTGCGCACCGACAGGAGGAAAAGCATGAAAGCAGAAACTAAATGTATCCAGGCGGGCTATACCCCCAAGAACGGCGAATCCCGCATGATCCCCATCGTTCAGAGCACTACCTTTAAATATGACACCAGCGAAGATATGGGTAAGCTCTTCGATCTGGAAGCAAGCGGATATTTCTATACAAGACTCCAGAATCCCACCAATGATTATGTTGCGGCCAAGATTGCCGCACTTGAGGGCGGAACCGCGGCAATGCTCACCAGCTCGGGACAGGCTGCCAATATGTTCGCCGTCTTCAACCTTGCAAACTGCGGAGACCATGTCATATCTTCCTCTTCGATATACGGCGGAACCTTCAATCTCTTTAACGTGACAATGAGAAAGATGGGTATCGATTTTACCTTCATCTCTCCAGACTGCACCGAGGAAGAGCTCGAGGCCGCATTCAAACCCAATACCAAAGCGGTATTCGGCGAGACCATCGCAAATCCCGCTCTTACCGTTTTTGATTTCGAGAAGTTCTCAAAAGCCGCACATAAGCACGGTGTTCCCCTCATCGTGGACAACACCTTCGCAACTCCCATCAACTGCAGACCTTTCGAGTGGGGCTGCGACATCGTTACCCACTCAACCACCAAGTACCTTGACGGACATGATGTTGCGGTTGGCGGATGCATCGTAGATTCCGGAAAGTTCGACTGGATGGCACATGCCGACAAGTTCCCCGGACTCTGCACTCCCGACGAGAGCTACCACGGAATCACCTATGCCGAGAGATTCGGAAAGGAAGGTGCATTCATCACCAAGTGTACCGCACAGCTTATGAGAGACCTCGGATCCATCCAGTCTCCCCAGAACGCTTTCTATCTCAATCTCGGAATCGAGTCACTCGCAGTCAGGATCCCCAGACATTGCGAGAATGCGCAGAAGGTTGCCGAGTTCCTCAAGGCTCACGACAAGGTTGCGTGGATCACATATCCCGGACTCGAGGGCGACAAGTATTATGAGCTTGCGAAGAAATATATGCCTAACGGAACCTGCGGAGTTATCTCCTTCGGTGTAAAGGGCGGAAGAAAAGCTGCGGAGGACTTCATGAAGAAGCTCAAGGTAGCGATGATCGCAACCCACGTAGCCGATGCACATACCTGCGTACTTCATCCCGCATCATCAACCCACAGACAGCTTACAGACGAAGAACTTGTTGCGGCAGGCGTAGGTCCCGACCTTATCAGACTCAGTGTCGGTATCGAGAATGTCGATGACATCATCGAGGATCTTGCGCAGGCTCTCGCATAATTTCCGTAAAAGGAGAACATTATGATAGTCACCACAACACCCGGTGTTGAAGGACACAATATTGTTGAATATAAAGGGATCGTATTCGGCGAGGTCATTGCCGGTGTCAATATGATCAAGGATATGGTAGCCGGTCTCTCCAATATCTTCGGCGGACGTTCGGCTACATATGAGGATGAACTTATCCAGGCAAGACAGCAGGCAGTAAACGAGATGCAGCAGAGAGCTGCGCAGCTCGGAGCAAATGCCGTTGTCGGTGTGGATATCGATTACGAAGTGCTCGGTGCGGACAACGGAATGCTTATGGTTACCGCAAGCGGAACTGCAGTTGTCATTCAGTGATAACGGGGTACGGATATGGAGAATGCAGGAGAAGTTAAGAACAAGGTTCTTGATGTCTTTGCCGGAAAATTCGGTTCTTCCGAGGGAGCAAGGGTTTTCTTTGCACCCGGAAGGGTGAACCTCATCGGTGAGCACACCGATTATAACGGCGGACATGTATTTCCCTGCGCCCTTACCATCGGAACCTACGCTGCCGTAAGAGTCCGCGATGATAAAACAGCCAATTTCTACTCGATGAACTTCGAGGATGAAGGCGTGATATCGATAGACCTGAGTAAGGAGCTTAAGCCCTCCGATGAACTGAAGTGGGTCAACTACCCTGCCGGGATCATCTGGGCATTTGCCGAAAAAGGCATGGTTATTTCCTGCGGCTTCGATATCGTATTGTATGGAAATATTCCCAACGGATCGGGTCTTTCGTCATCCGCATCCGTCGAGGTCCTCACGGGATTTATTCTTAAGAGCCTGTTCGGCTTTGAAGTATCGAATATCGACCTGGCCAGGATCGGCCAGTTTTCCGAGAATAAATTCAACGGTGTCAATTGCGGCATAATGGATCAGTTTGCCATCGCAATGGGCAAAAAGGATCATGCCATTTTCCTTGATACCGCAACCCTGCAGTACGAATATGCTCCGATCAAGCTGACCGGATGCAAGCTCGTTATCGCGTGCTCCAACAAAAAACGCGGTCTCGGGGATTCGAAGTATAACGAAAGAAGAGCCGAGTGCGAGAAGGCTCTTTCCGAGATAAGGACTCTTGTCGATGTACAGAGCCTCGGCGAGCTCGATGAAGCCACCTTCGGTAAAGTCGAAATGCTGATAAAGGATGATGTCAGGGCAAAGAGGGCACGCCACGCCGTATATGAGAACAGAAGGACCATAACCGCGGTCCAGGCACTCAAGAGAGAGAACATCACTCTTTTCGGACAGCTCATGAACGCATCCCACGAATCGCTCAGGGATGATTACGAAGTTACCGGACCCGAGCTTGACGCACTTGTAGATGCGGCAAGAAAACAGCCCGGCGTCATCGGTTCAAGGATGACCGGCGCGGGCTTTGGCGGCTGTACCGTAAGTATTGTTAAAGATGATTGTGTGGATTCTTTTATAGAAAAGGTCGGCGCCGAATATCTTGAAAAGATAGGCTATGCCGCTGATTTCTATGTTGTCGAGATAGGGGACGGCCCGAGGGAGATCCTGTGATCAGGTCTCGTCGAGGTATCTGAGGATCGAGGGCTTGCTTGCCGAATTAAGGGTTTCGGCGGTCTTTTTCAGATCTTCGATCTTTTCGGGAGTTCCGTTTTCCCTGTAATACTTTGCAAGTTTTCTGTACACCGAAGAAATGTCCGCGTGAATACGGACCTGTTCTTCAAGGATCGGTATCGCTTCCTTCGTATGTCCGGTTTCCCAGAGCCTGTCGGCCCACTTCTGAAGAGTCTGGACAAGAAGCGTGTATCTGTTATCGTATTCCGTAAGAAGCGGAAGGTTTGCAACACCGTAGCGGAGCTTTAAATCCGTATTGGTCTGACCGGTCAGGTTGACGATCTTCTGCTCCTTCAGTTCGTCCACAAGCCTGCGGCAGTCCGCGATCTCAGGGTCGTCCGTAAGAACATCCGTCGGAAAAGAAGACGTATCCGGAGTTACATAGATAAGATCGTCAAGAGGCTTTCTCCTGACTTCGTTGGCATCATGCTCGCGCTTCCAGAAGGATTCTTCGGCTTCTTCGCCGATACGGCGGTTTCTTCTGATGGCATGCCTGATGACCAGTATGAGTATTATGAAACTTGCAAAAACAGGGTATTTCATACTATAATACTTCCCGATATCCCGTTAAAGAAGGTAGTTCCACGATGATCAATTTTCACAGTCGCAAAACAAAAAAGATCCTTGCAGCAGTACTCGGAATACTGCTTGCGCTTGCAATGATAGTTCCGATTATAGCATCTGCATTTGGCTGATTCAATGCGAACCGTGCGCCGGGGGTCTACAGAATGAATAATTGTATTGGCGCTGGGACAAACGGCGCCTCTTTTTCTATCATGGTCAGAGGCTATGCCGGATCCTACGGTGCGGCAAAAGCTTGCATGGAAACGGAAAACCCTCCGGAGTGCATCAGGGAATATACCTGGAAGAAGCTCAGGAAATGGGCGGAAAGCGCACTGGAAAGGTACGCCTCATCCGAAGTAAAGCCCGGAATGCATACCCTTCTCTGGAACCTGGGCGAAGAGACGGGCTTTAAGGTATCACTGAGGGATATACCGCTCGAGCAGGAAGCTGTTGAGACAGCGGAAGCGCTCGGGCTAGACATATATGAGCTGGAATCCGCGGACCTGGAAATGGGACTTTACACATTTCCCTATCCCGAAGATATGAAGCTCATAGGCAATACCTGCGAAGGCAGGGACAAGATAGTGTTCAACGGCTCGGTAAGTTCGTGTCTGAACAGACCGGGTGAATAAATAACAAAAATCAATTCAGGAGGCAAATATGGAATTCCGCGAAGAACTGCTCCGTATCATCGAAAAAAACAGCCGCATCGGCACCAAGGAACTGGCGGTACTGCTGGGTGTCACCGAGGACGCGGTGGCGGCGGAGCTTAAGGCGCTTGAGATTGACGGCACCATTTGCGGTTACCATACCATGGTCAACTGGGATAACATGTCCACCGAGAAGGTTACCGCCCTCATCGAGGTCAAGGTAACTCCCCAGAGAGGACAGGGCTTTGACAATATCGCAGAGCGTATCTATAACTATCCCGAGGTTGAGAGCGTATATCTCATGGCCGGCGGATATGACCTCATGGTCA
The DNA here is from genome assembly GCA_017617005.1 of Lachnospiraceae bacterium. Taxonomy (GTDB): domain Bacteria; phylum Bacillota; class Clostridia; order Lachnospirales; family Lachnospiraceae; genus AC2028. The sequence goes on along the minus strand of JAFZWW010000096.1, from coordinate 1,340 downwards.
TCCTCGAAGGCAAGACGATCAGGGAAGTATCCGGATTCGTATCCGAGAAGCTCTCCGCGCTTGAAACCGTCACCGGAACCGCTACCCATTTCATTCTCAAGAAATACAAGGACCACGGAACCATACTCGGCAAAAAGAAAGAAGACACCAGGGAGATAGTCACACCATGAGAGACCCTCTTGCAAAAAAAGTAGTTGATATCAAGCCTTCGGGCATAAGAAAATTTTTCGATATAGTCAGCGAGATGAAAGACGCCATCTCACTCGGCGTCGGTGAACCCGATTTCGATACGCCCTGGCATATCAGGGACGAGGGTATCTATGCCCTCGAAAAGGGACGTACCTTTTATACCTCAAATGCCGGACTCAGGGAGCTCAGGGACGAGATCTGCAATTATATTAACCGTACACAGGGAATAACCTACGATCCCTTAAAGCAGGTTCTCATAACCGTCGGCGGATCCGAGGGAATCGACATGGCACTCAGGGCAATGTGCGATCCCGGAGACGAGGTCCTTATTCCCCAGCCCAGTTATGTATCATACGAGCCCTGTGCCGTTCTGACAGGTGCGGTTCCGGTTATCATCAATCTTAAGGCAGAGAACGAATTCCGCCTTACCCCCGGGGAGATCGAGGAAAAGATCACCGATAAGACCAAGATCCTTATCCTTCCTTTCCCCAACAATCCCACGGGATCCATCATGGAAAAGAGCGATCTTGAGGCTGTTGCCGAGGTCATCGTAAAGCACGACCTCTATGTCATATCCGACGAGATCTACAGCGAGCTCACATATAAGGGAAAGCATGTATCGATAGCATCTCTTCCCGGACTTAAAGAGCGCACCATTCTCATCAACGGTTTTTCCAAGGCTTACGCTATGACCGGATGGAGACTCGGATATGCGTGCGGTCCGGAGAACATCATTGCTCAGATGACCAAGATCCATCAGTTTGCCATCATGTGCGCACCCACCACCAGCCAGTATGCCGCGATCGAGGCTCTGAAGAACGGCGATGCGGATGTCGAGATGATGCGTGAAAGCTACAACAGGCGCAGAAGATTTCTTTTGAATGCGTTTAAGGAGATGGGCATCGAGTGCTTTGAACCCTTCGGCGCATTCTATGTATTCCCCTGCATCAAGGAATTCGGCATGACCAGTGAGGAATTTGCCGAAAGATTCCTGAGGGAGGAGAAGGTTGCAGCGGTTCCCGGAACTGCATTCGGTGACAGCGGTGAAGGATATCTGAGAATATCCTATGCATATTCACTCGAAAGACTCGAAGAGGCAATGAAGAGATTTGCCCGCTTCGCAGAAAAGCTCCGCAGCGAAAAGAAAGCGT
>JAFZWW010000095.1 GCA_017617005.1 Lachnospiraceae bacterium | reverse complement strand
TCTTAACATTTTTCTTTTCTTCCTTCTTAGCCATCTGGTTTATTCCTCCTCGTCTGTGATACGTAATTTTTCCTGTTTAAGTCTGTCTATCTCGAGTCTGCAGTTAAAGACCTTGAGTTCTTTTTCGGGATCGTCCGCAGTCATAAGAAGATCGCATTTTCTTTCCATGACCTTTATGATCAGATCCTTGAGCATTGCCATCCGCTTTTCCGGTGTATCTATATCCGGTGCGGAGTTCTGCAGGATACCCGTTGCATCTTTAATCACTTCTTCGTCCTCAAAGCCTGCGAGAAGCTTCTGTATGTCAAACTCTCCGGCTTCGAGCATCTCATATGCTTTCACCGCAACCTCGCGGCATGAACCGGGTGAGAAATCATCGGCATTCAGATACTTCTTCACAACCCTGAATATCGCCGGTTCATCCGTCATCCAGGTCAGGAGCGAGCTTTCGGCAGGCGTCCACTCGTTTTCCTTCTTTTTGCCGGAAGGCTTCTTGGGCGGTGTATATACCGTCTTGGGTACAGTGCCTTTGGATGCATATTCCGGCGGTCTCGTCTCTTCCAGAAGCTTTGATACTTCCGAAGCCGGAATTCCGAACCTGCTCACTACCGAGCCGGCGTAGGAATTCATCCTTACCTCGTCGCCTCCGAACATCCACAGATTCTCTACTATCTCACGTTTGCATCTGTACTGTTCTTCGGGATCAGACAGGTTGTATCTTTCCTTTACCCTGTCTTCTATATAAAGGAATCCGTTCTCGGCTTCTTCAATGCGCTTTTCGAATTCCTCCGCACCGTTTCTGTTCAGGAATTCGTCAGGATCCTTACAGGGCTTAATGCTTATTCTCTTCGGTGTGATGCCGACGTTCGTGAGCATCCTTACCGCCTTGAGAGCCGCTTTTTCTCCGGCTTCATCCATATCGTATGCAAGGTAAACATCGCGTCTGTCCCTCTTGATCATAGCCGCCTGTTCCTCGGTAAATGCCGTTCCCAGGGAAGCTATCGCAGAATCGAATCCTGCCTGGTGCATCGATATGACATCCATGTATCCTTCGCAGAGGATGTAATATTTCTTGCGGGATCTCTTGGCGAAATTGTATCCGTAGAGATTTCTTCTTTTATCGAAGATAGGCGTTTCGGATGTGTTCAGGTATTTCGGTTCACCGGTTCCGAGAACTCTTCCGCCGAAACCGATGACCTTCTTGTCAGGGGTTATTATCGGGAACATCACCCTTCCGAAAAATGCGGAGCTCATTCCGTACTTTTCGTGGTTCGTTGCCATTCCCGAGGCGATTATCAGTTCGTCCGAATAGCCCTTCTTCCTTAAATAATCTACAACCTCACGTCCGTTGTTGCCCGCAAAGCCGAGCCCGAAATGTCTTATCGTCTCATCGGTAAGGCCTCTGTCCTTGAAATACGAAAGCCCCCTTTCACCGTGCGGCGAACTCAGGTTGTTCATGAAAAAGAGAGCGGCGTCCGAATTGATCTGTTTAAGCAGATCCGATCTCTGACGTCTTTCCTTGTCAGCCGGGGAATCCTCCGCTGTCTTTACTTCCATTCCCGCACGCTCTGCCAGGATCTTAACCGCTTCCTGGAAGGACACATTCTCATACTTCATTACGAAGCTGATGACATTTCCTCCTTCACCGCATCCGAAGCAGTGGAACATCTGCTTGGGCGGGTAGACCGAGAACGACGGGGTCTTTTCATTATGGAAAGGACACAGTCCCCAGTAATTATTTCCTTTTTTCTTAAGAGGTATGTAGCTGCCCACGACATCGAGGATGTCATTGCGGGATCTTACTTCCTCTATGAATTCATCCGTAAAATACATTTATCAGATCATCTCCCATGATTTGGGAACAAAGAGGTCATTGTATGTAAGGATCGCGAATCTGTCGGTCATTGCTCCGACATAATCGCAAACGGCGATCTCGGGCTTTTCTCCCTCTGCGATCATCCTTCTGTTTTCCTCGGGAAGCTTGTCGGGATGATTCATGTAATAATCGTAAAGGGTTATGACGAGAGTCTCGGCCTTTCCTTCTTCGGATTTGATGTCGGGATTCGTATAGACCCTCTCAAACATGAACTGCCTGATATCCTTCATGGCATTCATAACACCGTCGCTCATGCAGATATCATTCTTTTCCTTGCTGTTTGTGATGATGTCGTGCATAAAGGTGTCGAGCCTGTCGCCGGGAGTCGAGCCGAGGACATCCCTTATCGAAGCGGGAACATCCATCTCCGTGAGAACCCCGCCCCTTACCGCATCATCCATATCGTGATGGATATATGCGATCTTATCGGATAATCTCACAACCTTGCCCTCAAGCGTTGAAGGCATTCTGGAGGTCTGGTGATTAAGTATTCCGTCCCTGACTTCCCATGTGAGGTTAAGGCCTTTGCCGTCTTTTTCGAGCTTTTCGACGGTCCTTACGCTCTGTTCGTTATGCTTGAAGCCGTAAGGACAGACCGAATTGAGCGCCCTTTCACCCGCATGTCCGAAGGGAGTGTGTCCGAGATCGTGTCCCAGCGCTATCGCTTCCGTAAGGTCTTCGTTGAGCCTGAGCGCCTTGGAGATCGTGCGGGCTATCTGCGAAACCTCAAGGGTATGGGTAAGCCTGGTCCTGTAATGGTCGCCTTCGGGGATCAGATAGACCTGGGTCTTATCCTTGAGCCTTCTGAAGGCCTTGCAGTGGACTATCCTGTCGCGGTCCCTCTGGTAAACGGGTCTTATGTCACACTGGGGCTCGTCGGTGTCGCGTCCTTTTGAGTTTTTGGAAAGTGATGCGTAAGGGCTTAAGATCTGCTCCTCACGCTCCTCTAACATTTCTCTGATGGTCATAATTTTCTCCTGAAAAATAGTCACCGTATGTATATACCCCATTAATTAAGAAATCCCTCTGTTTTTTATAAAAATTTCAGCAAATTTCCAAAAGCGCCAAAGATCCGGTGTTTTAAACCGTGAGTTGTTCTACCACCGGTATAATATGGATGAATCAAGGTTTTTCCTATGATAAAATACATTTCGATTCAAAAAGACGAAATTACGGAGAAATGTCTTGAACAAAGATCTGAAACTCAAAAAAACCGATATTGAAAAGCTTGGAAGTCTCGGGATAGAGGAATCCGGGATCCTGTTATCAAGCCCCATCGATCTTTCCTTTTCGGGAGAATATATCGAGGGCTTCATAGCCGTCACCGCAGACAAGGTAGTCGTCTGCACAAAAGAGGTCCCCGAAGGCTATCTGAACATATTTGGCGGAGTGACCGTTCCGGATGACATAAAGTATGAAGAACTTGCGATAACGGATACGGCAGTTTACGAGATAAGCGAACTTGCCCACCTGCGCCTCGATACATATATAGGCTCAAATGTCCTTTCAGCATCATACAAAAGCGTTCCGACGGAGCTTGCCGCATTCACGAACAGGTATTCTTCCGAAATGAATGTCCTCTTCAGAAAGCTCAAGGGCTTCCTTAAGGGCGAAGAGATCACTCAGGATGAGGAAAACACCGACGAAGCTGCCGAAGATATTGAGGAAAAGAAGAAAAAGAGCAAGCGCTCCATCTTCTTCAGAACGCTGAAATACTTCCTTAAATATAAGCTTCAGATATTCGTCCTTTTCCTTACATATCTGACCTCCGCAGCCCTTAGCATTGCATGGCCCTACCTGACGGGAAAGGTTCTCTTTGACCATGTCCTCGAAAAAGACGACGTATTCCTCGCCCGTTTCGGACTGGACGGCAGATACGTCCTCGCCCTCGGAATGGTCGCACTTACCATGATCGGTGTAAAGGTCATCCAGTCGGTCTCAAACTATTTCCAGGTATTTTTCATGGCAAAGGTCGCAGCCTACACCGTCAGGGATATCAAGACCGATGTCTTCGATTCGATGAGCGGACTTTCCCTCAACTTCTTCGTCAACAAACAGACCGGCGGTCTGATGACGAGGGTACTCAGTGATTCCGAAAGGGTAAGGGAATTTTTCATAGACGGTATCCCGATGATCTTCGTTCACGGATTTACGATCATCATCACATTCGCCGTTATGTACAGGCTGAACTGGAAGATGGCGCTGATAGCATGCATACTTCTTCCTCTCCTCGTTTACATGACGGTCAAGCTCCGTCCGGGACTCTGGTCCCTTTCCGGCAAGAGACACCGCGCGGAGAAAGCCGTTACCGCCAAGGCGAACGACAACCTCACCGGAGCACGTGTCGTAAAGGCATTCGGACAGCAGGATGCAGAGATCGTAAAGTTCAACCACCCAAGTGAGAACCTCCGCGATGCCGAGATCAATATAGTAAGACTCAGGAACAAATTCACGATCCTCTACAATATGGTCCAGGAAGTATCAAGCATCTGGATCTGGATCGTTGGCGTGTTCTTTGTAATGAAGACTCACGAGATCGAGCTCGGTGTTCTCATCACCTTCGTTGGATACGTAATGCAGCTCAACGCTCCCATGAATTTCTTCTCATGGGTATTCAGGATGTGGGCGGACAGCATCAATTCCGCGGAGAGACTCTTTGAGATCATTGATGCGATCCCCGAGATCCGCGAAAAGGAAAACCCTGTGAGATTAACACAGCCCAGGGGTGAGATCGAACTTGATAACGTGACCTTCGGATACAGAATCGGACGTCCCGTTCTCAAGAACATAAACCTCAAGGTAAAGGAAGGTGAAATGCTCGGCATAGTCGGAAGATCAGGCGCCGGCAAATCAACTCTCGTCAACCTGATATCGAGACTCTACGATGTAAATGAAGGCTCGATCAGTATAGACGGAACATGTGTCAAGGACCTTGCACTCTCCGACCTCAGAAGAAATGTTGCGATGGTATCTCAGGACACATACATCTTCATGGGCTCCGTTGCAAAGAACATCGCTTACGGAAACGAGAACGCAACCAAAGCGGATATCATCAGGGCTGCAAAGCTTGCAAGCGCACACGAATTCATTTCAAAACTTCCCGACGGTTACGACACCATCATCGGTGCATCGGGTAAGGACTTATCGGGCGGCGAAAAGCAGCGTATATCGATCGCACGGGCAATACTTGCAGATCCCAAGATACTGATACTCGACGAAGCCACCGCAAGCGTTGATACCGAAACGGAAAAAGCGATACAGCATTCACTTAAGTATCTGGTACAGGGAAGAACGACCCTCTCCATCGCACACAGGCTTTCGACCCTCAGTGATGCGGACAGGCTGATCGTTATCGACGGCGGAAGGATCGTCGAAGAAGGAACATGGGATGAGCTCTACGCACGTGAAGGCGGAATCTTCCATAACCTTCTGGACCTTCAGAACAAATCATTGCCGCGCGCAAACGAAAGCTTTTGATCCGTAAACATAGGAGAAAACAATGTCAGACAATACTCTCAACATATTTGAACAAAAAGCGGAAGAAATGACCGCAACCCACATCATCCCCGTGACTGCCGTATTTACTCAGACGGAGGGCGGGTTTGTGAGCCTTGATCTTGACGGAAAGCATTACGACAGGGTAAAGATCGTAAGACTCTTTCCTTTTTCCGATGCTGACAAATATCTTTCGATAAGGGAATACGAAGGTGACGGAAAAGAGATCGGCATCATCGAAGACCTTGACTTGATGTCCGCCGAAGCAAAAGAAGTAATAAAGGCTCAGCTTACGCTCTGCTATTTCACACCCGTAATAAGTAAGATCTACAGCATCAAGGACGAATACGGCTACGCATACTTCCACGTCATGACTGACAAAGGTGAATGCAGATTTGCGATCAACATGGGATCGAATGCCGTGAGCAAGCTCTCCGACACAAGACTGATAATTGTCGACGTCGATGAGAACCGTTTCGAGATAAGGGATGTCGATGCACTCTCTCAAAAGGAAAAAAGAATGCTCGATCTCTTCCTGTAACAGATTGGTGAATCTTGAGGACTTTAAATGATTTTAAGATATGACATTCCGCATGGTGCAGAAAGCATGGTGGAACTTTCGGAAGGAGAAAAGATCTACTACTCCGTTCCGATCGACATCGACGAAAAAGGAAACTGGACAGACGATTCCTATTTTGTCGTGACCACATACAAGCTATATATCATCCGCGGAAAAAAGAAAACAGAAATAAATATCGCAGACCTTGATAAAGCCACCGCCGAACCCGGCATAGGAGGAGGAATC
>JAFZWW010000094.1 GCA_017617005.1 Lachnospiraceae bacterium | reverse complement strand
GCTATCGGAGAAGGACTCCAGGCATTCTGTATCCCCGGATCCGTTGCAGACACCCGTAAGGTTGGTCTCGGACACGGAAATCTCGGAAAGATGCTCCTTGAGGAGGAGACCGAGTGTTTCGCATTCCTCGCAGGACACGAGTCATTCGCAGCTGCTGAAGGCGCTATCGGTATCGCTGAGAAGGCAAACAAGGTTCGTCAGAAGCCCCTCCGCGTTATCCTTAACGGACTCGGCAAGGACGCTGCACAGATCATCTCCAGGATCAACGGATTCACCTTCGTTGAGACCGAGTACGATCCTTATACCAACACCGTAAAGGAAGTTTCCAGAACCTGCTATTCCAAGGACGCTGACAGCCCCAGAGCAAAGGTTAACTGCTACGGCGCTAACGATGTTTGCGAAGGCGTTGCGATCATGTGGAAAGAGAATGTTGACGTATCCATTACCGGAAACTCAACCAACCCCACCAGATTCCAGCATCCCGTTGCAGGTACCTACAAGAAGGAGAGACTTGAGGCAGGAAAGAAGTACTTCTCAGTTGCTTCGGGCGGCGGTACCGGACGTACCCTTCATCCCGATAACATGGCTGCAGGTCCCGCTTCCTACGGTATGACCGATACCATGGGCCGTATGCACTCAGACGCTCAGTTCGCAGGATCTTCATCAGTTCCCGCACACGTTGAGATGATGGGACTTATCGGCGCAGGTAACAACCCCATGGTCGGTATGACCGTTTCTACCGCAGTTTCAATCGAAGAGGCTGCAAAGGCAGGAAAGTTCTAAATCTTATCACTGCATAGCAAATCCCCCGGAGAATAATTCTCCGGGGGATTTTTTGTTGTTTTAAGGAAGACAAAACAGCGGAACCGTCCCCATGTTTCATATCAGCTGTATGAGCTTGCAGTTCCCTATCCCCTCTTTCCAGAAGTCTGCAAGAGGTCTGTTTTTGATATGACAGACGATAGATGAATCCAATGCTCCGTGCCCGACGATAAGGACATCCTTTCCTTCTTTTACGAGGGGAAGTGCAACTTCCTCGAGAAATGCACCCGTCCTGGCCATCAGGTCATCTATGCTCTCTCCCTCGGGAGGAGCGGTGTGATATTCTTCGGGATGTTTGAAGAATACATTGACGGGGAGGGATTCGTCTTCGAAATAGTCATATACTCCTTCGGAAGTTCCGAAGTTCATTTCCCTTAATCTGTCATCGAATATAACGGGGATATCGCGGCCTTCAAGGAGTATCTCCATCGTCTCTTTTGCTCTCATAAGCGGTGAGCAATAGCAGATATCGAAGTGCACGTCCCCATACTGCGCGGCGGCTTCGTGTGCCTGCGCTTTTCCTGTTTCGTTTAGAGGGATATCCGTTCTTCCCTGCAGTTTGCATTGTTCGTTCCAGTCCGTCTTTCCGTGACGGATAACATACAGCTTTCCCGGCATATTAAGTGTTTCCTTTTTCGTGCTTTTTAGTCCGTTATATTTTATACTATAGGGCGTATGAAAAACAGAAGAAAAACTCTGATGTCAGAGAGAGGAGATAAAATGAGCAAGATTCAGTTTGATAAGCCCGGAAATTTCCTGTATCCCCTTCCTGCGGTAATGGTAAGCTGCACGGATAAGGCAGGCAATAACAATATCATCACCGTAGCATGGACCGGAACCGTTTGTTCCGACCCTGCAATGGTCTATATCTCGGTCAGAAAAGAAAGACATTCCTATCCGATGATCAAAGAGACGGGTGAATTTGTCATAAATCTCACTTCCGAGGATCTTGCTTATGCCACGGATAAGGCAGGTTGTACCACCGGCTCAAAGATCGACAAATTCAAGGAATTGGGCCTTACTCCGGTCAAGAGCAATATTGTTGACTGCGTGTCAATAGCCGAAGCGCCGGTCTGTCTGGAGTGCAAGGTGACTCAGGTGCTTGAGCTTGGAAGCCATGATATGTTCCTTGCAGAGGTTGTAAGCGTATCGGTTGATGAGAAGTTCCTCGACGAGAAGGGAGTCTTTCACATGGACCGCTGCAACCTCATCGCATATGAGCACGGAGCATACAGGAAGATGGCTGACACCATCGGCACTTTCGGATATTCGGTCAGAAAGAAATAAATTTTACAGGGGGAAGGATCATGAGAAAAGCTTTGTATTTTGTTATCGCCATTGGATTGGCATTTTCGATAACGGCATGCGGAAAAGGTACTGCATCCGTTTCCGATTCCGGAAACTCCGGCCGTGAAGAGGCGGAATCCTCCGAATCGGACAAAGATGATGAAGATGAGGATGAACGCAGGGAAGAAAAAGAGGAAAAAGATGATTCCTCGGAGTCTTCATCACCTGATGAAGAAAGTGGTATTTCCGACAGGGACAATGAAGATGAAGAGGGCGGAGCTTCCGAAAGTCCGGACATAGATCTTGGCGGACTGACATCAAAACACGGAAGAGCCTATGTGTATACCTGGATAGGTACGGAATCTTTATATGACGGTGTCTGGGAATTCACGGAATGTGACGGATACATTTATGATGAAGGCACGGAAATGGAGAGGACACTTACTGTTTACCGTTACAGTGATACCTCCGCTATTGAGTATATGCTTGAATTCGCCGGTGAGTGGGGTGAATATTGGCATGTGAATTATGATTACCCCGCTGACTGCACATATTTTGACTGTGTTGAGGGCGGAACCGTAACCATATCGGGAAATACAGCAACCTGGGAAGCCGATTGGGGCGAATACAGGGAGATATATTCCCTGAAAGAGACCCACGAATTTGATGATTGATATACATGATCGCAGTCTTTTTGCGGGATATAGAGCCTTTACGCTTCGGGCAAAAAATTGTATAATTTTTAACAGTTTGTGCACGGATGTGCATTTATGGAGGTTAATATGAATAACAGAAAACAGGTAGTTCTGGTAGTAATGGACGGAGTCGGTTTCAGCAAGACCGGTCTCGGTGATGCGGTTACAACCGCCAACACTCCCGTCCTTAACGAGATGCTTAAGTCCTGCCCCAATACAAGGCTTAAGGCTCACGGAACGGCAGTAGGTCTTCCTTCCGACGACGATATGGGTAATTCAGAGGTCGGACACAACGCACTCGGCTGCGGACAGATCTATTCACAGGGCGCAAAGCTCGTTAACGAGTCCATCGAGAGCGGCAAGATGTTTGAATCCGCTTCTTGGAAGGAAGCTCTTGAGAACGTTAAGAACAACGGATCCGTACTTCATTTCCTCGGTCTTCTTTCCGACGGAAACGTTCACTCAAACATTTCACATCTTCTCGTTATGCTTAAGAAGGCAAAGGAAGACGGTATCAAAGAGGTACGTGTTCACATCCTTCTCGACGGACGTGATGTTCCCGCTACCAGCGCTCTTCAGTATGTAAAGCAGCTTGAGGATTGCCTCGCAGAGCTTTCCGATGACAGCTTCCATGCGATCATCGCTTCCGGCGGCGGAAGAATGAAGGTCACCATGGACAGATACCAGGCTAACTGGGGAATGGTAGAGCTCGGATGGAACACCCATGTTAAGGGCGAAGGACGTCAGTTTGACAATGCCACCGAAGCTATCGAAGCTTACAGAAAAGAACTCGATGTCATCGATCAGGATCTTCCCGCATTCGTTATTGCAAAGGACGGAAAGGCGGTAGGTCCCGTTTCCGAAAAGGACAGCGTCATCCTCTTCAACTTCCGCGGTGACCGTGCTCTTGAAATCTCCATGGCATTTGATTATGAAGATTTCACTTATTTCAACAGAGGACCCAAGCTCGGATGCTACTACGCAGGAATGCTTGAGTATGACGGAGACCTTCACATCCCTACTCACTACCTCGTAAATCCTCCCGAGATCAAGAATACCCTTTCGGAAGTTCTTGTCGAGGCCGGACTCAGCCAGTATGCGGTTTCCGAGACTCAGAAGTACGGACATGTTACCTATTTCTGGAACGGAAACAGAAGCTCCAAGTTCAGCGAGGAGCTTGAGACCTTCAAGGAGATTCCTTCAGACAACGTATCATTCGATGAGCGTCCCTGGATGAAGTCCGCGGAGATCACCGATGATGTTATCGAAGCGATCAAGTCTGAGAAGTATGATTTCATCAGATGCAACTTCCCCAACGGAGACATGGTAGGACATACCGGAAACTTCGATGCGACCGTTACCGGCGTTGAGGCTGTAGACCTCGGACTTGCAAGACTTATCAAGGTCTGTGATGAATACAACGTAACTCTTCTTGTTACCGCAGATCACGGTAATGCAGACGAGATGCTCGAGAAGAACAAGAAGGGAGAGATCCAGGTACGTACCGCACACTCCCTCAATCCCGTTCCTTTCATCATCTACGATAAGAAGAATACATACACCATTAAGGAAGGCGAGTACGGACTAGCAAATGTTGCGGCTACCGTAGCTTCCATCCTTAACCTCAAGGCTCCCGAGTGCTGGGAAGCATCAATGATCTGAGCGATATAAACATGAAACAACCGCAGTGAAAACTGCGGTTGTTCTTGCATAATAAGAGGCTGTATGCAGATGAGTAAAGAGTCGATCGACCTTAACGGAAAAACAATCCTTGTCACGGGTTCTCCCGGATTTATAGGAGCCAATCTTGTGATCCGTCTTTTGGCGGAAATGAAGGAGGGAACGGTAGTCAGTCTGGATAATATGAATGACTATTACGATCCTTCGCTCAAGGAATACAGGCTCGGACTGATTGAAAAGGCTGCGGAAAACTCGCCCGTAAGTCATGTGTTTGTTCGCGGTTCCATTGCGGACAAGCAGCTTGTGGATGACCTTTTTAACAGATATAAGTTTGATGTTGTGGTCAACCTTGCGGCACAGGCAGGTGTCAGGTACAGCATCGAACATCCGGATGTTTATATCGAAAGTAATATCATAGGCTTTTACAATATTCTTGAAGCGTGCAGACATTCTTACGATAACGGACCCGGCGTACGGCATCTGGTCTACGCTTCAAGCTCTTCCGTTTACGGAGGGAATAAAAAGGTCCCATTCAGCACGGATGATAAGGTTGACAATCCCGTTTCCCTTTATGCGGCTACCAAGAAAAGCAACGAATTGCTCGCACACTCGTACTCCAAACTGTATAACATTCCTTCGACCGGACTCAGATTTTTTACCGTTTACGGACCTGCCGGAAGACCGGATATGTTCTATTATTCGGCAACTGAAAAACTGGTTGCCGGAGAGAAGATCAAGATCTTCAATCACGGTGACATGAAACGTGATTTTACTTATATTGATGATATTGTTGAAGGCGTTTACCGTGTGATGCAGGGTGCTCCTGAAAAGGCAACAGGCTCCGACGGACTTCCTATCCCTCCTTATTCGGTTTACAATATCGGAGGCGGCACACCGGAGAATCTCCTTACATTTGTTTCCACACTTCAGGAAGAACTGGTCAGGGCCGGGGTTCTTGAAGCGGATTATGATTTTGAGGTTCACAGGGAGCTTGTCGGTATGCAGCCCGGAGATGTTCCCGTTACATTTGCCGATGCTTCCGCGCTTGAGGCGGATTACGGTTTTACACCGAAGATTGATATCAGGACGGGACTGAGGGAGTTCTGTGAATGGTACAGAGCATACAAAGCGTGATATTATTATCTTGAAGCCCGAATTATGAAATAGTGAAATTGATCATGAAAGGATGATAACTGAATGAAGATCGCTGTTGCGGGAACCGGATATGTCGGATTGTCTCTGGCAGTACTGCTTTCACAGCATAATGAAGTTACGGCTGTGGATATAATTCCGGAAAAAGTAGATAAGATAAATAACTGGGAATCCCCCATTATGGATGATATGATCGTGCAGTTTATGTCCGAGCACGAAGCAAGGGGACTGAACCTGAAAGCAACCGTTGACGCGGAATCCGCTTACCGTGATGCGGACTTTGTCGTTATCGCGGCTCCCACAAATTACGATCCCCAGAAGAATTATTTCGATTGCTCCGCGGTGGAGACGGTCATAGATCTTGTTCTTAAGACCAACGACAAGGCGTACATGATCATTAAATCCACCATCCCCGTAGGATATACCAAAAAAGTCCGCGAGAAATTCGGAAGTGACAGGATCCTGTTTTCACCTGAGTTCTTAAGAGAGTCCAAGGCTCTTTACGATAATCTCCATCCCAGCCGCATCATTGTCGGATGCGATGAAAAGAGCAGGGAGGCTGCCGAAAAGTTTGCAGCTCTTCTTAAAGAGGGAGCGGAAAAGAAAGACATCGATACCCTGTTCATGGGATTTACCGAGGCTGAAGCCGTAAAGCTTTTTGCCAATACCTATCTTGCACTCCGCGTAAGCTTCTTCAACGAGCTTGACACTTATGCCGAGATGAAGGGACTTGATACAAAGGAGATCATCGACGGCGTATGTCTCGATCCCAGGATCGGTTCGCATTACAACAATCCTTCTTTTGGCTACGGCGGATACTGTCTGCCCAAGGACACCAAGCAGCTTCTTGCAAACTTCGAGGATGTGCCGGAGGATCTTATACGCGCCATCGTGGAAAGCAACCGTACACGTAAGGATTTCATCGCCGACCGCGTGCTTGAAAAGACCGGATACTACACCGGAAGCTCCATGTGGAATGCCGACAAGGAGCGTCCCATCACGATCGGTGTTTACCGCCTGACCATGAAGACCAATTCCGACAACTTCCGTCAGAGCAGTATCCAGGGAGTCATGAAGCGTCTCAAGGCCAAGGGAGCGACAGTCATCATTTACGAGCCGACGCTTGCCGACGGAACCACATTCTTCGGTTCGCTCGTCGTTAACGATCTTGATCGCTTCAAGAAAAGCTGTGACTCCATAATCGCAAACCGTTACGAGAACGTGCTCGATGATGTGGAGGACAAGGTTTATACCAGGGATCTTTTCCGCAGGGATTGATCCGGAAGCGAAGAAATTTTCACCGCGGAAAGTTATTCCGCGGTGTTTTTATGTGGCAAATATTACCCATCCCGGGATGTAGTATAATGGTATGGTCAGGAGGGAGTATCGGTGGGTACATTAAGACTGATAACAGGTCCTTCCGGCTCGGGAAAGAGCACGGAAGTTTATAAAGAGATAATTGACAGGGCGGGAAAAGAAAGAGACCGTAATTTCCTTTTCATTGTTCCCGACCAGGCTGCCATGAGCGCACAGAAGGCGCTTGTTTCAATGAGCCCTGACAAGGGAATCCTGAATATCGATGTCCTCGGATTCGGAAGGCTTTCGCACAGGATACTTGAAGAAACGGGTCAGGAGGAGATGCCGGTCCTTGACGATACGGGAATGAGCCTCGTGATCCAGAAGGTCGCTTCCTCCGCCAGGGACAAGCTTCCCGTTCTCGGAAACAGACTGGAATCCGCGGGTATGATTGCGGAAGTAAAGAGCGCCGTTTCGGAGTTCATGCAGTACGGCATCACTCCCGCAGATATGGACGATCTGATCGACTGTTGCCTCGGCAGGGGAGCACTCAGGGGAAAACTTGCGGACCTTTCGACCATATACGGTCTCTTTGAACAGTATATAGAGGGACATTACATCACAAGGGAAGAAAAACTCGATATTCTTTGCGAAGCCATCCCTTCCTCATCCATAGTTCCGGATTCCGTCATCGTCTTTGACGGCTTCACCGGATTTACTCCCGTTCAGATGAGAGTCATAGGTGCACTCATGTCAAGATGCTCGGAGATGATCGTCACCCTGGAATGCTCCGAAGGAGAAGACGTGCGCGTTCCCGCAGGTGAGGAGGAACTCTTTTTCCTTTCTCATAAAGCTGCGGCATCACTCATAAAATGTGCGGCTGAAGCGGGAATGGAGGTCGCGGATCCGGTGAGCTGCTCTCACCCTCTTCCCGACCAAGACATTGCACTGCTTGAAAAGAACCTCTTCCGTAAAAAGAGAACCGGTTCCGATGGGAAGTGTTCCGGCTCCGTCCATATCATGGAAATGGCCGATCCCGGGACCGAAGTGCGTTATCTCGGTGTTAAACTCAGGGAACTTCTTTCCGAAAAAGCATATCAGTACAGGGATATCGCAGTGGTGTGCGGCAACATAGAGAGCTACGCTCCCTATTTCCGCAGGGAGTTCAAGACGCTCGGTATTCCTTTCTATCTTGACAATGTAAACGGTCTTGCACTCGATCCTCTTGCGGAAACGGTGCAGGCTTATCTCGACATTCTTTCGGATGATTACGCACCCGCAAGCGTCACGAGACTTTTAAAAGCCGGACTGACGGGCATAAGCAGGGATGAGACCGATCTTCTCGACAATTACATCAGACAGACCGGTGTCAGGGGCTTTAATTCATGGCACAGGGAGTTTACGAAAACCATCCGCTCCAAGAGAAAGGACAGCGAATACCTCGGCAGGATCAATGGGATAAGGCGCAAAGTCATCGCACTCTTTTCTCCTTTTGAAGAAGACGGGAAGAAAGCACCTGTATCCGGTACGGCATCGGGATACACTAAGCGTCTGTATGAAGCACTTATCCTTATGGATGCGCCTGACAAGATCCGTATGCTCAAACGGCGGTTTGAAGAGCAGGGCGATGCTGAGAAGACTCTCGAATACAAGATCGTCTGGAAGCAGTTTGTCGATCTGTTCGACAAGGTCTATCTTCTTCTCGGCGATGATGAAGTAAGCCTTGCAAATTATGTTGGTATTATCACGGCAGGAATAGGCGAGATGAGGGTTCCCGGCATTCCCGTCAATGTGGACAGGGTCCTCATAGGTGATATCGAAAGATCCAGACTCGAAAGTGTGAAGGTTCTCTTTTTCGCGGGAGTAAACGACGGGAATATTCCTGCGGACACTTCCGGAAAAGGAATGATATCGGATCTGGACAGGGAGTTTCTTTTCGACAAGGGTATTGAACTTTCGCCCACTCCGAGACAGAAGATGTATATACAGAGACAGTATCTGTATATGAATATCTGCAAGCCTTCCGAGGAACTTTATCTTTCATATATAAGAGTCAGGGCCGACGGTAAATCCGTAAGGCCTTCATACCTGATCCCTCTTGTAAAAAGAATACTTCCTTATACCTCTGATGTGTTCAGGCCCGAAGACAGGCCTGTGAATGAACGCGTCAGCACAAGAGAGGATGCTCTTACGGAGCTTTCCGTGATGATGAGGGATTATGCGGATTCGCAGGGTAATTCAGAAAACGGTGGCGAGACGTTCGCACTCTTTTCCGCCGTAGGCGATGATAACGGAAACAGACAGAAGATAACGGAAGCGGTATATAAGAGATATCTGGACGAACCTCTTTCCAAGGAGACTGTGGATGCATTGTATCCCGATGAATTAAGAGGAAGCGTCAGTTCGTTCGAAACATATGCGGGCTGTCCCTACAGATATTTTCTCAGGTTCGGTCTGAATATAGAACAGGGCGATACATATGAGATACAGTCATTTGACAGGGGATCCCTGGTTCACGATATCATCAGGAGGTTTACTGACAGACTCACGAAGGATGGCTCGGACTGGAAGTCATTCACCGATGATTATGCTTCACGTATGATACCGGAGATCGCATCGGAAGCGGCATCCGCTTACGGAAGTTCACTGTATTACGACAACAAGAGAAATGAATACAACATTCTCAAGCTTTCGAGGCTTGTGATCAATTCCGTATGCTTCCTAAGGGACCAGCTGGCAGCCGGAGGATTTGACCTTGCCGGAAGCGAGAAGCCTTTTGCCATGGATCTTCCTCTTGAGAGCGGCAGGACTCTTCACATGACGGGAGTTGTCGATCGCATAGATACCGCCGAAGGAGAAGCCGGAAAATATATCCAGGTGATGGATTTTAAATCGGGCGGACGTGACATAGATCTCGCAAAGCTTATGGACGGAAGGCAGATACAGCTTCCGCTCTATATGTACAGTGAAAAGGAAGAAATGAAAGGCATCCCTGCCTCGCTTTTGTATTTCCAGATACAGGATCCGATGTACGATCTTGACTATATCGAGAATATCGATAAGGTATCCGACGAGCTGCGCAAGAAGATGCGTCCCAAGGGAGAAATGCTCGGAGAGGAAGAAGCTCTTTCACTTCTCGACAGGTCATTGACGGGACTTTCACCTCAGGCTTCTTCAGATTATTTCTTTGTCAGTGTCAAGAAGGACGGAGAATTTACCGCAGCAAGCAGGGTTCTCAGCAAGACTGCAATGGACATGATGCTGAACGAAGCCGTCAGGGTCGCGAAGACCGAGGGCGAAGAAATATTGAACGGAAAGATTACGGTCTCTCCGTATAACGGAACATGCACATATTGTCCTTACAGGGGTGCATGCGGAATGGACAGAAAGATTCCCGGATATAAATACCGCAGCGATTCCAAGGTAAAGCGTGCCGATGCGATAGCCATGCTGTGCGCAGGTACGGATCCCGGAAAAGCGGAAGAAAATACGGAGAAAGGAGGCGAGGATAATGGCATTTAAACCCACCGAAGAACAGGCCCGTATCATTAATGCCAGGAATACAAGCCTTCTTGTAAGTGCCGCGGCAGGAAGCGGAAAGACTGCCGTACTTGTCGAGAGGATTGTTTCGCTTGTCTGTGATAAGGAAAATCCCGTGGATATCGACCGCATCCTTGTCGTTACCTTTACCCAGGCTGCCGCTGCGGAAATGAAGGAGAGAGTTCTTAAGAGGATCGGAGAGATACTTGAAGACGATCCCGAAAACGAGCACCTTCTCAAACAGCAGACCCTTGTTCACAGGGCACTCATCACCACGATAGATTCCTTCTGCCTTGATGTCATAAGGAACCATTTCCAGGATATAGGTATCGAACCCGACTTCAGGGTGATCGATGACGGAGAGGCCGAGCTTATACGTGCTGATGTTCTGGGCAGGGTTCTTGAAAAGGCATACGAAGCTAAGGATCCCGCATTCATAAAATGCGTCGAAACCTTCTGCCCCGGTAATGACGACAGTATCCTGGAAGAGATAATAATGGGTCTTTACAGAACCTCTGAAAGCTTCCCCTGGCCCGAGGATTATCTCATCGCAGCCGGGAAGGATCACGATATCGAAAAGCCCGAGGACCTCAATGAAACCCCGATAGAAACAGCGGTCAAGGAATCTTCGTACGGTTTTGTCATGTATGCGCTCTGGTACATTGAAGCAGCACTCAGGTTATGCGACCTTAATCCGATAATGGATAATTATGCGGAGACCTTTTCACTGGACAGGGATTTCTTCGAGGCGCTCGAATTATGTGTATCACACGGTACGCTGACCGATATGTATACCCTTATGAGCGATTTCGATAAGTGCAGGACCACGCTCAAGAGACTCAGAAAACCTGTGAATGAAGAGGAAGCCCGCGCAAAGGAAGAATTGTCGGAGCCTGCCAAGGCATTCCGTACCGAAGCCTGGAAGCAGCTCGAAAAACTTTACAAGTATTATTATTCATTTCCCATTGAAGAACAGGTCCGCATCATAAAAGGATGCAGTGAGCCCGTCGGAGCATTGATAGACACGGTCATCGACTTCAGAAGGGAATATGCCGCAGAAAAGAAAAAGAGACACTCCGTCGACTTTTCGGATCTGTCCCATTTTGCTCTCGATATCCTGACTACGCACAGTGTCAAAAAGGGTGTCACTCACATAGAACCTACGGATGCCGCAACCGAATACAGAAACAGATTCGCACAGGTAATGGTGGATGAGTACCAGGATTCAAACGTGATCCAGGAATTTATTCTGACAGCCGTGTCAGCTGAGAACATCGGAAGATATGACAGATTTACGGTAGGTGATGTAAAGCAGAGCATATACAGCTTCAGACAGGCCATGCCCGAACTCTTTTTGCAGAAGCAGTTCGAATACGATCAGATCCCTCCCAGAATGGAGATAGATCTTACAGGTAATTTCAGAAGCCGCAGTGAGGTCATCGATTCGGTCAACCGCATATTTGAACGCATCATGCATGCCGAAAACGGCAGGATAGAATACGATGAGAATGCACAGCTGAAAGCAAAGGCTGTATTCCCCGAGGCGGACGGATGCAGGACCGAACTTATCCTGTACGACAATAAGATGATCGAAAAATCGGCTGATGTGATGGCTGATGATCACAATGTATCGGACGGTGAAGGAAGTGAGTACACCGCATCCGCAGAAGACCTTATGGACGACGCATCCGATAAGAGCGAACTCGAAGCAAGGATCATCGGAACCAGGATAAAGGAACTGATGCAGGGTATGAAACTGTCCGACGGAAACAGGGAAAACCCCGGGCTCAGGGATATTTCCTACAGGGATATAGTGATCCTGTGCAGAAGCGTAAGCCCGGTGACGGAAACCTACCGCAAGGTGTTTGCGGATATGGGAATACCTCTTTACGCGGAAGGAAAGAACGGATATTTCAAAGCATCGGAAGTGAGCCTTCTGCTTCAGTATCTCCGTGTACTCAGCAATCCTCTCGATGATGTGCCGCTTTATGCGGTGATGCATTCCGTATTCGGAGGCTTTGATGAAAATGAGATCGCACTGATAAGGGCGGGACACAGGAACTGTCCGTTTTATGAGGCGCTTCGAATGGCTGCGGGCAGGACGGAGGAAGCGGATACGGGCAATGAGATCTCTCCGGCCCTGAAGGATAAGCTGGGCGCATTTCTTGACCGTCTGGATATGTACCGCGATATGAGTTCATACCTTACGGTAAGACAGCTTCTGGACCGTGTTACGGCGGATCATCATTATATAGAGATATGCTCCGCACTTCCCGGCGGACAGTCAAGGACCGGCAACGTAAGGATGCTTCTTGTTATGGCATCAAATTACGAAAGATCCAGTTATCTCGGCCTCAATGATTTCATCAGGTATATAGATAACATGGAGAAGTTTGAAGTCGACTCGGGAGAAGTGGGTTCCGCTTCGGAAAGTGCAGATGTCGTAAGACTGATGACGATCCATAAATCCAAAGGACTGGAATTCCCTGTGGTGATCCTTGCGGGGATGGGAAGAGGTTTTAATTTCAAGGATACATACAAACCGCTGCTCGCGGATAATATGCTGGGACTTGCATGCAGATATGCCGACCTTGACAGCCGTGTCAGAATGAGGACCCTGCGCTACAGTGCGGTTTCGGATAAGAAGAGAAGGGATGTCATCGCTGAAGAGATGCGACTTCTCTATGTTGCGATGACCAGGCCTAAGGAAAAGCTCATTATGGTGGGCGGACTTAAGGATGCTGAGGATACACTTGCAGAATGCTTTGATTATCCTCTGCAGAGCCTTCCCTTCGGAAATTTCCAGAACTCGAAGAAATATCTTGACCTGATACTTCCTGTCATAGGATGCGAAGAGGCTAAGGAAGTCATCGACATCAGGATTGCAAGTGTCGAAAATATCATGGCTGCGGGAAAGAAGGAAGAAGAGAGCCAGGCAGCGGGAGTGACGGAATTTGCACTTGCTTCGGGCGGAGATCTGTCACATGCGGACCGTGACATCCTCGATGCACTTGAGAAGAAATTCTCATATGAATATCCGTATAAATATCTCGAGAACCTTTATACCAAGACAACAGTATCCGAACTCAAGATGGCTGCAATGGCAGAAAAAGATGAGGGTGCGTATGACCTCATGGAGCACGGGGAAGATGAGACCGCAGTTCCTGTTTTTGCGGGAGGCAGCAAGAGTGTCGTGTATGACGATCCGGAAGAGGATACCGAGCAGGAAGCCGGATCCAGCAAAAAGCATCTCGTGATCTCAGGTACCGAACGCGGAAATGCATATCACAGATGCATGCAGCTTCTTTCCTGGGACAGGATCCTGGGACCTGTTATGGGAGCCGTTCCTTCGTCATATGATGAATATATGAAAGCTTTGTCAGGTAACGAATCACGGGTAAAAGAATGCTTCGAAAAGTTCTGGTCCGAAGAGTTTTCCGTGGGGCATATCTCGGAAAAGACTCATGCCGCGGTTGCCGCATTTAAGATCCTGACATTCTTAAGATCCGAACTGTCATACAGAATGTGGAGAGCCGAATGCGGCGGTCTTCTCAGGAGAGAGCAGCCTTTTGTTTACGGCATCCCCGCATCAAGGCTTCTTGATCCCGAGCACAGGAATTCCGGATCCGAAGTGCTTGATAAAGAGCTCCTTATGATACAGGGAATCATAGATGCATATTTTGTTGAGAACGGAAAAGTAATCCTTCTTGATTACAAGACGGATTCCGTTGGTTCAATGGATGAACTCTGGAAGAGATACGAGACGCAGATGGATTACTACAGGGAATCGCTTGAAAAACTGACTCATCTTCCGGTATCCGAAAGAAGACTCTGGTCCTTTAAGCTCGGCCTGGATAAAGATTACGGTATCTGATGTGCGCCCGGTTCTTACATTAATTGATAAGAACCGGGCTTTATGTTATATATTATTGAGTAATGCGTGCAAATGAGGGGAAAAAAGAAAAAACGATCTTAAGAAGGCTCCTGACATATGTCGGGCGCTTTTTTGTGTGGCTTTTTGTAACGATCCTGATCCTTCTCGGCGGACTGTACGAGATGCTCTATTTTGTAAACAAAGGTCCTTCAACACATGTCAGGGATCTGTTCGTTGCATCCGTGATGGAATCCAGTGCGGGAGGCATACTTGCCGAGATCTATCTGAGCGATGATGAGATTGCTAAGATCCAGGCGAGAAACCGTACCGTAGAAAGTGATGAGATAACCGATGCTTCCATGGTAACCGTAGCGGCTGTGCCGGGAAATGAAACGGCAGAAAGCGACAGCCCGGCCGATGCGGCTTCCGAAAATGAATGGGGATATGTATATGACGACCCGGACGGCGACGGAATCGAGATCCACGAGGTCCATGGCGAGACATATTCCGGAATGATGATGATAGTTTACGATCCTTCGAGAGTCGTTGTATCCGCGATACCGCAGTTCACCCACGGTTACAGGGGATGGACACTTCAGCAGCACGTAGAAAATAACGGAGCCGTCGCAGGCATCAACGGCGGTAAATATGAGGATGAGAGCGGACTCGGTAGCGGAGCATGGCCCGAGGGGATAGTCATCTCGAGAGGCGAACTCAGAGCCGGAAGCCCCGGTGCGACATACGGCGTTTACGGATTTAACGAAGACAATATCCTTATCTGCGGAAAGATGTCCGCGGCTTATGCACAGTCCATCGGCATCCGCGATGCCGTTACATTCGGGCCCGCACTTATCGTAAACGGAAGATCTTCGCAGTGCTCGGGAGTCGGCGGAGGACTTAATCCCCGTACCGCAATAGGACAGCGTCCGGACGGTGCGGTTCTTTTACTTGTCATTGAAGGAAGAAAAACTTCATCACTCGGTGCATCTATGGCCGATCTTATAGATGTAATGCTGGAATACGGAGCCGTTAATGCCGCCAACCTCGACGGTGGAATGTCATCCTCGATGTTCTATAACGGCGAAAAGATAGTTGATAACTGCACAGTGCGTGATACGAGAAGCATACCTACAGCGTTTATCGTACTTCCGCAGGAACATGACTGATGACGGATCCTGTGAACGATAAAAACAAAATGAAGGAAAGAAGCACCGGAATAGAATTCAACTATTTCCGGATCTTTATGCTGCTTTGGATCCTTATTCTCCTTCTTGCGATATGGGACTTCAACAGGCAGTTTTTTTCTTTTTTGGAAAATACAGAAGCCAAATACAGGGCATCCCTTCCCGAATCCGTGACGGAAGAACTTGCGGAAACATTCCGTGCGCATGATGTGGATTCCGTTTGTGCGCTGATGACAAAAAAGTGCACGCTGAATGCTTATGAGACGGAAGATGATCTTAAGGAATACATCCGCACTCTTATCTCGAACGGCAGAATAAGCATGGTTCCCGTGGCTGAAGAAACAAGTGACGAGCATCAGGTCTATTACATCGAATCGGGTGAATTAAGGGTTGCCAGGGCCGAGTATGTAAAAGAACCCGAAAGAAACCGCAGGGATATTCCGGTATGGGATCTTGTTTCACTTGAGGTATTTGCCGAGCCCTCGGTTTCGGCCAGGATCAGTGCGCCGGAAAATGTAAGACTGTTCGTGAACGGAAAAGAACTGACGGGAAACTCCGGAAGAACGGAGCAGGATCCTCCTTCCGCGCAGAGATTTTATGACGGATTCACAACCCTCCCCGTGATGACGGATGTGAAGGTGGGTGGTTTTTATCTGACTCCCGAGATAACCGCCGAATATGAAGACGGCACACCCGTACCCGTTACCGCCGATCCCGAAAACGGGATCTACAGCATAGGATATCCGGAAGATTGCGAAGGCAGGGACGAAATGGAAAGCATTGCATGCGAGGCCGTGTCAGCATATGCGGAATTCATTTCCGGCGATCTTTCCGAAGGAACTCTGAGACAGTATTTCACAAAGGATAATATATATCTGTACTATATGCAGCATGCCGAGCTTAAGTGGTTCACACGTCATCTTAAGTCCGAGATTCATTCCGCGGAAGTACAGGAATTCATAGCTTATAATGAAGATGCGTTTTATTGTGAGGTTCTGGTCGAGCAATATCTTACGATGGCGTGGGGATCAAGGGAACCCGAAGATATTATGACGGACGGCAAGTTCTATTTTGTCAGACAGGACGGCGAGTGGAAAGTGGCTGCGATCGAATTTTGATCACAGCCCTTTGAAAGGAGAACTATGATTTATTGCCCCAGTTGCGGATCGAAAAACGAAGAAGGCGAGATCCTCTGCAGTGAGTGCGGCGCCAAGCTTAAAGAGAATGAAAGACTTCGGACCGGATTTGCGGTGAGACCTGCGGAACCCGTAAAGCCTGCGGAACCCATGAAGTTTGTTGAAGCCGCCGCACCGGAAAGAAAACCCGGACCGGTGGAATCTGCGTCACCAAAAACCGGAAATTCCGCCTACAGATCCGGGGAGTGGAATGAGGTGGATTTTTCTTCCGGGGAGACCAAAAAGTTCCCGATAGCTCCCGGTGCTATCATAATCATCGCGGTCATTGCCGCGGTTATGCTTTACGGAATAATCACCGTCGTGATCGAATCTTATAAGCACAGACCGACCGGTATAACGCTTGAAACCTATACCGTGGATGTTGAGCTGTATGACGAAGAAGGAAATAAAGAGAGCATAACCAAGGGAAGGAATCTTTTCGACGGAGACTCTGTCAGGACCGGAAATAACGGCGAGGCATACCTGAAGCTTGGCGCAGCCAGGTCGCTGAAAATGCTTGCGGACAGCCAGATGCAGGTGCATAAGGCAGAAGAAGCAACCTGGATAACGATGAAAAAAGGAGCTTTGTTCTTCTGCATAGATGATCCCTACCGGTCGACCGAAACACTGGAACTGGAAGCCGGCGCCGTTTCCGTTTCGATGATCGAGGCTGCGGGATATATGTATTATAACGGAAAAGACGAAGCTAGGATCTGGGTCATGAACGGCGAGGTTCAGATCGTGATCTGGGATGAAGGATCCGGAGAACAGCTCATTGAAACCCTGACCCCCGGAGAGTATGCATTCGGTGTATTCGGTGACAGCGGTATAAGCTGTACGGTCGATAAGGCGTTTTTGACCGATCTTCCGTCCGCAATGGTAATGGAAATAGCCGAGACTCCGGAGCTTCTTAACAGAGTTTCTCCCGATTCGGGATGGAACAGACAGGATATAATAAATCTGGCGGAACATTACAGGCAGGAGAAAATACAGAGTACCTATATAGATGTTTACTACCTGCTGGAAATGATGGAGGAAAAAAACAGCTGAGCATACCGAAAAACCCGCATTCTGCGGGTTTTTCCATATTTTCGCAAAATATGGTCCTCCGAAGACAACTTTTGAGTTTATTGTTTGACTTCTATGTGATAAAATCGTTTTCGTAGGTCCCTTTTTGAAGGGGTAAAATGTATCAGGAGGTACAATATGATTAATATTCCCAAGGTTAAAGTAGGAATTGTGGCTGTAAGCCGCGACTGCTTCCCCGAGTCTCTTGCAGTTAACCGCCGCAAGGCTCTCGTAGAGGCTTATACCAAGAAATATGATGCAGCAGACATCTATGAGTGTCCCATCTGCATCGTAGAGAGTGAGATCGACATGGTCAACGCTCTCGAGGACATCAAGAAGGCAGGATGCGAAGCTCTCTGCGTATATCTCGGAAACTTCGGTCCCGAGATCTCTGAGACCCTTCTTGCAAAGCACTTCTGTGGTCCCAAGATGTTCTGCGCAGCTGCTGAAGAGAGCCAGGCAGACCTTCAGGACGGCAGAGGAGATGCTTACTGCGGAATGCTCAATGCAAGCTACAATCTCCACCTTAGAAGCGTAAAGGCTTATATTCCCGAGTATCCTGTCGGCGACGCTGAGGATTGCGCTGACATGATCCACGATTTCCTTCCCATCGCAAATGCGATCTATGCACTCAACAATCTCAAGATCATCACCTTCGGTCCAAGACCTCACAACTTCCTTGCTTGTAACGCTCCCATCCAGCAGCTTTACAACATGGGCGTAGAGATCCAGGAGAATTCTGAGCTCGATCTTTTCGAGAGCTTCCAGAAGCACGAGGGAGACGAGAGAATCCCCGCTAAGGTTAAAGAGATGGAAGAAGAGCTCGGCGCAGGAAACAAGAAGCCCGAGATTCTCGAAAAGCTTGCTCAGTACGAGCTTACTCTCCTTGACTGGGTTGAGGCTAACAAGGGCTACAGAAAGTATGTTGCAATCGCAGGAAAGTGCTGGCCTGCATTCCAGACCATGTTCAAGTTCGTTCCCTGCTATGTAAACAGCCGTCTTACTGGAATGGGAATCCCCGTATCCTGTGAGGTTGATATCTACGGATGTCTCTCCGAGTTCATCGGACAGATCGTTTCAAACGATATCGTTACCCTTCTCGACATAAACAACTCCGTTCCCAAGGATATGTACAATGAGTCCATCAAGGGCAAGTTCCCTTATGAGCTTACCGATACCTTCATGGGATTCCACTGCGGAAATACCTGCACCAAGAAGCTCTGCAGCAACTTCGAGATGAAGTATCAGAAGATCATGGCAAGAGCACTTCCCATCGAGGTTACCAACGGAACTCTCGAAGGCGATATCGCTCCCGGCAACATCACCTTCTTCAGACTTCAGTCCACCTCCGACAACAAGCTTAAGGCTTATGTTGCAGAGGGTGAGGTTCTTCCCGTTGCTACCCAGTCCTTCGGCGGAATCGGCGTATTCGCTATTCCCGAGATGGGACGTTTCTATCGCCACGTGCTGATCGAGAACAACTTCCCTCATCACGGCGCAGTTACATTCGCACACAACGGAAAGGCTCTCTACGAGATCTTCAAGTATCTCGGAGTAGAGAATCTCGGATACAACCAGCCCAAGTCACTTCCTTATCCCACCGAGAATCCTTTCAAGTAATCCGTAAGGCAATATGAACCTTTAAACCTGCCCGTAGCAATACGGGCAGGTTTTTTATTGTGTGAATATGCCTGGAAATGATAAAATAATAAAGATGTGTTTCTTATGGAGAGGTAAATGTCTGAACAGAACATAAAACCTGTTTCTATGAAATGTAAGATATGCGGTGGGGACCTGGCGAATGATTACATGCTGGGTGCCTGCGTATGCGAAAACTGCGGGAACAGATGGTCCCTTGCAGATATTATTCCCAATTACAAAGATTATTCCCGGATCATCGAAAAGATAAATAAAGCAAAGGAAATGCTCGCTGACGGTGCGGATACCTCACAGGCAGGACAGGCACTCATTCTTTACAAGAGTGCGGAAGCAGATTGCCTGAGATTTTCGGACAGCATCGCATCCGACCTTTTAAAGCTGTGCAACGCGGGACAGGAAGAAGCTAAGAAGGCCAAGACTTATGCCTCGGGAAAATCCTATCTTGAAAAAGAAAACTATATCAGGGCTCTTTCCGAGTTTAATAAAGTGAAGGGTTATAAGGATACAGACCTCCTGATTCCTCAGTGTGAGGAAGGTGTTAAGGTCCAGCGCAGGAAGAGAATTCCCTATGCTGTGATCGTCGGTATGATCATCCCTGCGATCCTCGGTTTCTTTTTGCATGAGAAGGCCGGGCTGAATATTCCGCTGTGCATTCTTGTGTTCCTGGCAGGTTCAGCACTTCTTTCTTTTGTCATATATCTCGAGGGCGTGCTTTCGATCATCGTCGAGATTTTGTCCTTCCTTTTATCGGTCCCATTACTTCTGTATATGATACTGGCTTATGGTTTTCATATGGCGCCGGGAGCCGCGGTCAAGCTGGCCATCGGTATTCCCGTCGCAGTAGTTGCTGTCATTGCCGTTCTGGCGGAAAGGAAACAATGATATGGAATTGATCAGTGTACTGAAATATGAAGGAAGTAACGAGGTATTCGTACACAAGCATCCGAAAGAGGATTTCAATTTCGGAACCCAGCTGATCGTGCATGAATCCCAGGAAGCTCTCTTTTTCAAGGACGGAAGAGCACTGGATCTGTTCACCGCGGGCAGACATACTCTCCAGACCTATAACCTTCCCCTTGTTAAGGATCTAATAGCCAAGGGTACCGGCGGAGAGAATATCTTCCATGCCGAGGTCTACTTCATCAATATGGCCATTCAGATGGGCATCAAGTGGGGAACAGACAGCAAGGTCCGTCTCTTCGATCCCGCATCGGGTCTTCATATTGAGATAGGTGCGAGTGGAAGCTTTAACCTTCAGGTAATCGATTCACGCAAACTCATCGTCAAGATGGTCGGAACAACCGAAGGCCTGCTCCAGAGTGAGATCGTGGGCGGTGCGGATGAAGGCGGTCTTTCCTACGGCACCGGCAAGTTCAAGGCACTTGTTTCCAACAAGGTCAAGTCAGACATCGCAAGATTCATTAAGGACCAGAACATCAACATCCTTGAGATAGATTCGTATCTTGGCGGACTGTCCGAAGCACTCCGTCTCGACATCAACGAGACGCTGACCGAATATGGACTCTATATGCCCGAGTTCTATGTAACGAGCATCACCACTCCGGATGACGATCCCAACTTTGTAAGGCTCAGACAGCAGTTTGCGGACAAGACCCTGAAGGTGCGCGACGAGGAGATCAAAAAGGCAGAGGCTGAGGCGGCAAGGGACAGAAAGCTTGTTGAAGCGGGAACCGAAGCCCAGATGAAGATGGTAAATGCCCAGGGAGAAGCCGAGGCGCTCAGGATCAAGGCCCAGGCCGAAGCTGATGCATACAAGATGCAGGCAGAAGCAGAAGCGGTCGAGATGAAGATGAAGGGTTATACCTATCAACAGGAGACTGCAAGAGAGGTCGGCTTAGAGGCCATGAAGAACGGCATCACCGGCGGCGGCTCCGGAAACGGCGGCGGAAGTGCGATAGGCGATGTTGCCGGACTCGGAGTAACTCTCGGTGCCATGGGTGGAGTCATCAACATGACCAAGGATGCCCTGAATCCCATCATGGGAACTTCCGCACAGGTCGGACAGGGATTCGGAAATGTGGTTTCCGGCGGATCACCCGTCGTGGCTGCATGGAACTGCCCTAACTGCGGCAAGGCGGGGATCACATCCAAGTTCTGCCCCGACTGCGGAACCCCCGGTGCAAACTGATAAGAATATATAAACAAAGTTTGATAAGTACCCCTTTTTCCGGACAACCGGAGAAAGGGGTTTTTTATACCGTAAAGATATGCACCATGAAACTCGATAGTTCGCCCGTTTAAACAGAAAAACAGTAAAAATTCTTGCTATTAAGTAAAACGTTAAGTAAAATGTCCTTGGGGGGAACGTTTTCATAAGAAAACGTTCTATTTATTCTAAGAGGACACAAATGAATAATCCCGGATATGTCAGCCTTATGGTAGTGTTCAGAATGCTCGGTGTTAAGGCTGACAGTAAGAAGCTTGAGACATCTTTTGCGTGTACGAGAGATGTTGATGCTACCATTATCAGATCTGCGAAGGAAGCAGGTCTAAAAGTAAAATTATCTGTTTTCAAAGAAAATCTATTCTCCAAACTCACAGTTCCCGTCATCGCAAAGTGCAAGGATGACGGATATATTCTCATTCTGAATAATCAGGCTGATAAATGGATGATACTTGATCCGGATAAAGGAAATCCGGAGAAGATATCTGTTTCCGAATTAAAAGAAAGAATTACCGGCGACTGCATTATAATCGGTAAAAAGAGATCATCCGGTGATAGCGGCAGTATCGGTAATAAG
This sequence comes from Lachnospiraceae bacterium, assembly GCA_017617005.1. Classification (GTDB taxonomy): domain Bacteria; phylum Bacillota; class Clostridia; order Lachnospirales; family Lachnospiraceae; genus AC2028. Next base: position 2,047 of record JAFZWW010000094.1, on the reverse strand, counting down.
AAGTTCGGATTCGGCTGGTTTATTCCCACAATTTTAAAATACAAAAAACAGTTCATCACGGTTCTGTTATCGGTATTTGTTATTCAGATACTCGGTATCCTTACTCCCCTGATGACGCAGGTGGTCGTTGATAAAGTGCTCTCACATAAAGCGATGAACACTCTATATACGATTGCTATCGGTATCTTTATTGTATACATTTATGAACTGGTAATCACTCTGTGTAAATCTTATCTGTTTGTCCATACGACGAGCAGGATCGATGTTATCTTAAGCAGCAGGCTTTTTAAACATCTGTTTTCACTTCCTCTTAAATATTTTGAAAGCAGACGTGCCGGTGAGACCGTTGCACGTGTAAGAGAGCTTGATCATATCAGGTCATTTCTTACTGGAACACCGCTTTCTTCAATGATCGATTCATTCTTTATCATTGTCTATATTGCGGTGATGTGTTTCTATAGCGGAAAGCTTACCTTGATAGTTGTGCTTTCCATCCCTTTGTTCGCAATTCTTTCGCTGATCATCACACCGCTGTTCAAAAAGAGTCTGGATAAGAAATTTGAGACCGGTGCCGAGGCACAGTCTTTCCTTGTTGAATCCATTAACGGAATACAGACTATCAAATCATTCGCACTTGAAGATAAGTTCCTAGATAAATGGGGTGGGCTTCAGGCTAATTATGTCAAAGCCGGGTACAACACCTCAATGATATCCCAGACATCGAATGCTGTGGCAAATTTCATACAGCATACGGTGGATCTCTTCATTCTCGTATTTGGTGCAAAGCTGGTGATAGACGGAAGACTATCCATCGGTCAGCTGGTTGCATTCAGAATGCTTTCGGGCCGTGTTAGCGGACCTGTTTTAAGACTTGTTCAGTTATGGCAGGAATATCAGCAGGCTGATCTGTCCGTTAAACGTATCGGTGATATCTTCAATTCTCCCACGGAACTTAAAAGTGAAAACACCATTACATCTGTCCCTCGCATACAGGGCAGGATAAGATTTGACAATGTCAGATTCAGATATCGAATGGACGGATCCGATGTGCTTCATGGTATTTCATTTGAGTTGAAGGAAAACATGATCTACGGATTGGTTGGAAGGAGCGGATCCGGAAAGAGTACTATATCCAAGCTTATTCAGAGATTATATATTCCTCAGGCCGGAAAGATCACTATTGACGGAATGGACGTGTCACTTCTTCCTCCGGCTCTGCTCAGAAGTCAGATAGGTGTTGTACTACAGGAAAACTTTATGTTCAACGGTACTGTGGCGGATAACATATCCATACATTGTCCGGAGTGCAGTATCGAGAAGGTTATGGAAGCGGCGAAAACTGCCGGAGCACATGATTTCATAATGGAACTTGACGAAGGTTATGACACGATCATAGGCGAAAAAGGAGTCGCTCTTTCCGGAGGACAGAAGCAGCGAATAGCTATAGCGAGAGCAATCATAGATGATCCCAGGATATTGATATTTGATGAGGCAACATCCGCACTTGATTATGAATCGGAAAGCATCATCCAGAATAACCTCAAGGAGATATGTAAGGACAGGACGGTTCTGATAATCGCTCACAGATTATCCACACTTTCATCGGCGGATGAGATCCTGGTCATCGACAGAGGTAATCTGATAGAGTCCGGATGTCAGGAGCACCTTCTTGAACTGGGCGGACTCTATGCTCATTTGTATAACAGTCAGGCGAAAGGTGAGGTGAGTGTATGAACAAATATTTGAAGAAACAACTCATCGAAAGAGATAAGCGTCTGTACTATGATTTTCTTCCCGAGATGGAAAGTATCATAGAGAAACCTGCGAATAAGCTTACTGTGATCATTCTGTATACCTGCTTTGCTCTTATAGCAACAACAATCATCTGGGCATGTTTATTCAGAACAGACATTGTGATAACAGCAACGGGTAATATTGATACGGTAAAACCTCTTGTATCAGCAACGTATATGTCGAGCGGAAGGATAGACGAGATATGCGTGAATGAGGGTGATTACATTGAGGCCGGTTCTGTAATATGCCGACT
>JAFZWW010000093.1 GCA_017617005.1 Lachnospiraceae bacterium | reverse complement strand
TCACCTCTGAGATTGATGACTCCCTTGAGATATGCGGGAACCTTGGGTACTCTTGTGATCTGCTGCATCCTGAGGATGTTGTCTATATAATTGATATCGATTCCGAAATCCTCATCACCGAGGCTGATGACTATATACTGGAAGATCTCTTTTACTATCTTGGTCTCGTCACCACTCGCCGGAAGATTCTTAAGATCATTACTTAATTCCATATTAACCTGCCTTTCTGTAATCAAAGGAGTGCGTTGGTATCAAGGATGAGGGCAACTTCACCGTCACCGAGGATAGTAGCGCCGCTGATGAATTTGACCTGTTTGATGTACTTTCCGAGAGATTTAATGACTATCTCCTGCTGTCCCCTGAGTTCATCGACAACGATACCTGCCATCTTATCGCCCTTCTTGACGATAACTACGGTAAGCATTCCGTCTACCAGAGGCTTAGCCTCAACTTCGATCAGTTCATTGATCCTGATGAGAGGAAGAACCTGACCGCGGAGATTGATGACTTCTTTATTCTCTACAAACTTGATGTCCTTCTCGGATATGGTCTCGATGGTCTCGATGGAACCGAGTGAGATCGCATATTTCTCACCGCCGACAACAACCATGAGAGTCTGGATGATGGCAAGGGTAAGAGGAAGTCTGATGGTCCAGGTGGAACCTTCGCCAAGTACGGACTTGACACTTACTTCACCGCTGAGAGCTTCGATCTTGGACTTAACAACATCGAGACCGACGCCTCTTCCGGATACATCTGTGATCTCCTTGGCGGTTGAGAATCCGGGATGGAACAAAAGATTGATCGCATCCTTGTCTGCCATTGCGGCAGCCTGTTCGGGAGTGATGACTCCTTTTTCTATCGCTTTGTTCTTGACTGCTTCGACATCGATTCCGTTACCGTCATCCCTTACTTCGATGATGACGTTATTGCCTTCCTGATATGCATCGAGGAAAATGGAACCTGTCTCAGGCTTTCCGCGCTGTGCACGGACTTCCGCAGACTCGATACCGTGATCGGCCGAATTTCTGAGCAGGTGCATCAGAGGATCTCCGATCTCATCCACAACGGTACGGTCAAGTTCGGTATCTTCACCGGTCATATACAGTTCCATCTTCTTGTCGAGCTTCTTGTTAAGATCTCTGATCATACGAGGGAACTTCTGAACGGTATTTTCAATGGGCACCATTCGAACCTTCATAACGGACTCATGAAGATTGGTGGTGACGCTCTCGAGATATTCGATCTTCTCGTTGAAGTCATTATTCTCAGCCGAGCCCGATGATGCGGAAACAAGGCTGTTCTTTGCGATGATGAGCTCGGATACGAGATTCATGAGTGAATCGAGCTTCTCGATATCGACTCTGATCGTTCTGTTGACAACAGGCTTGCCGGCCTTTGCGGCAGGTTTGCCTGCAGCATTTGCTGCGGCTGCGGGTGCTGCGGGTGCTGCCGAAGGAACAGGTGCTGCGGGAGTGCTTGCGGCAGGTGCAGCGGCTGCGGGTGCTTCCTGAGCTGCGGCTGCGGGAGCGGGCTCTTCGTCTTCAAAGTGGATCTTATCAACATCGACGGGTGCACCGATGACCTTGTCAATCTCGGAAACATCGGATGCGGCCTTGATGAGATCTTCGATGGGACACTCTGCGATAACGATCAGGGTGAAATCAAAATCGAATTTCTCATCTTCGATATCCTGTGAGCTGGGATTGGAAACAACGATCTCTCCGCCCTTTTCTTCAATGGCTTTGAGAACAAGAAAGGCTCTTGCAGCCTTAAGGATGCATGACTCTTTAACGGTAACATTGATACCGTAAACCTTCATGCCTGATTTAAGTGCTTCACCGAGCACCTTGACCTGTGAATCGTCAAACTTGATCTGATTCCACTTCTCATTGCCTGCATCAGAAGATGCGGAATCGGAAGCGGGTGCGGATTTGCTTTCTGAAGCTGCGGGTGCAGCAGCGGGAGCCTCGCCGGAAGATTTTCCTTCGAGGTATTCATTGAGAAGTTTGATGAGGGGTTCATTCTCGTTGGTTCCCTCATCGGAAGAATTCTTGATATTATCGGTATATTCCTGGAGGGCATCAAGGCACTGGAACAGTGTATCGATCATCTCGGGACCGACCTTGATATTGCCGGATCTTACCTCGGAGAATACGTTCTCCATATCATGGGTAAGATTCTGCATCCTCTTGTAACCCATGGTTCCTGCCATTCCCTTAAGGGAGTGGGCTGCACGGAAAATCTCGTTGATGGTGTCCGAGTCCTCGGGATTCTGCTCAAGGTTCAGGATCTGTTTGTTCAGATTCTGCAAGTGTTCGTTAGTCTCATCAAGAAAGATCTCCAGATATTGACTGACATCCATAGTTTTCCCCTCCATAATATTATCTTGTTCAGGTTAGGAAATACCCACCTTCATTGATATCTCTTCGGCAACCTTATCAAGGCTTACTACCTCGTCGGAAAGACCTGCCGCATAAACTGCTTTGGGCATTCCGTAGATAGTGGATGAAGCTTCATCCTGCGAAATGACAAATGCCTTGCGCTTTGCTTTAAGATTTTTGATGCCTTCGGTACCGTCCGCACCCATTCCGGTGAGCACGCAACATATTATATGGTCGAACTTGGAATCGATGAGCGATTCGTACATATAATTCGCACAGGGCTTTACACCCTCTCTGTTCGGCTGATCCGTATAGTGGATCACATATGTTCCGGGTTTGCCGGGAACGATGTTCATATGCATACCGCCTGCGGAGATATACACATGACCTTTTTCAAGCACCTGGCCTTCTGCTGCTTCACATACGGCAATCTTGGAAGTGGAATTGAGCCTCTGCGCAAGAGTCGCGGTAAAGCCTTTGGGCATATGCTGAACTAAAACAACGGGAGCATCGAGATTTTCTGGAAGGAACGGAATAACGCTCGAAAGAGCCTTAGGTCCGCCTGTAGAACTGGCGATGGCTACGATCTTGGATCCGACTATCCTGCTGCTCGACTTAGACAAAAGTCCTATCAGCTTCTGGGTGTCTTCCTTCTTCTGGCGTTCCCTGGTCCTGTCAGTGAAAACAGGAACCCTTGAACTTACCACTCCGTGGAGAACCCTTAAAAACTGACCGACGAAGTCCGTTTCCCTACAGGCATTGGCCTGGTCGGGTTTATGAACAAAATCAAGTGCTCCGAGTTCCAGAGCATCCATGGTGGTCTGAGCGCCCTCCATGGTGTCGGTACTTGCCATCATTACCCTCTGGGGAAGATTCGCTTTCTTAAGCTCCGAAAGGAACTGAAGTCCGTTCATCTTGGGCATGTTTACGTCAAGAACGATGGCATCGTAGGTATTCTTTTTTACAAGCTCGAGGGCCTCGATGCCGTTGATGGCACGTCCGGCGACCTCAAATGCTTCATCGCTGCTTATTATATCACAGAGCACTCTTCTCATGAGTGCAGAGTCGTCAACTACAAGGATTTTTTTCTTCATATTCCACCTGTACCTAACGCTACGACTGTTAAATAGCTACACTATCTCTTAAGATTCTTTCTTTCCTCTTCGAAGATGAACCTGATGATCTCTTCCCTAGCACCGCGTTCCATATTGATGTACTGGACTCTGTGCTCGTAGGTTCCGGGTCTGTTCTCGAGTTCCTTGACAACGAGGACTTTGCCGATAAGTTCATACTTCTTGCGTTCTCCGCCGATAAGGAGGTTATAGCTGATGTAGAGCATGCTTCCGGGCTCGTACTTCTGATTGG
>JAFZWW010000092.1 GCA_017617005.1 Lachnospiraceae bacterium | reverse complement strand
GTAAGGCCGTTTACTGCGTGCATCGCAAAAGTATGATCCCAGTGCCAGTGAGTAAGGACCGTAAGCGAAGGAAGAGGCAGACCTTCCTTACAAAGCAAATCGTAAAACTCCCTGATATGCGCTTCCGAGTGACCGGCATCGACGACAAGATTCCGCTTATCACCCTTGATATATCCGAGATTCGGACGATCACGCTCTTCCTCAAAAGGCATATACCATATATGTTCGGTAAGTTTCCTGAGTTCCATTTGTTCAAGTCTCCCTTTTCTTGTCAGTATGATAAACTGGAACATAATTTAACATGCCATTATTTACTCACTTAGTTTTCTTCTGCCGCTCTTCGCGTTTTTTACGACGCTGCTCTCTGTTATTAGTTTCTGAGGCCAAATTCTCAACTACCGCATCTGTAAAATCTTCATCCCATATTTTTCCGCTAATCATTGCATCTGACCAAGGGCAGAGTTTTTCATAATCAGCATCAAGGACAACGGTATATGGCAACCCACATTTATCATTTACTGACATGAACAAACGCCGACCTTCGCGTATCAGATCAGCAGACCAACTATCGTCAGACTCATCAACATTTTCATATATTTCTTTTGTGATCTCATATAAGGTACAGTTGACCCCGAATCCTATTTGTGCAGTATATAATCCTTTTTGGGGATCAAAACAGCATTTCCATTGGTTTCCTTCCTTAAACTCCATCGTTATTCTCCTTGACATCTTAATTATTGAATGACCCGGTAAGTCATTTCAAAGCCTGATGTTTGGAAGATGCTTCCGGATCTCGTCAATGAGCAATTCCGGTACCGGTATAGTCCAGAATTCAAGATGATCGTAAAGCCTAAAGGGTAATCTTTCCTGATAATGAGAATATTCCTCACCGTCAACATATACCCCGTCTTCTTTTATGGCAAGTCGGCAGATCTCGTCCAGCAACCCGGGTTCCAGCCAAAGATCTCCCTGATTTATTTCCTCCACAATTTCGAGAAATGCGTCCTCCGCGGCTTCAAGCGTGTTGAAAAACTGTTCTATTTCCTCATCGGAATTGCCGCGGCTGTCCCGCGATGGCACATTTTCAACGATTGCCTCGAGCCTTGCGATAATTGTGTTCATTTGATCTCTCCTTATGATATCTGATTCCGAGATAACCTACTGTCGCATCATCCGGACAAATCCTGAATTTGCATGTCTATCTGGCACGGGGTATTTCAGTTGCACGCGAAAACAACGTTTTGCCGAGTTCAGACAGTCTTCTCCATACGGAGGCGGCAGAACGGTTGGTCATGATTGCCATACACAGATCTTCTGTCAGTGAGAAGTCCCAGGAGGTCAAAAAACCAGCATTCTGCCCGCTATGTCCGGCAATATCCGGGATATTACTACGGAAAATGCAGAGTCCCATATTTTGCAGTACAGGAGTCACCATACGCTCTGCCGTATTTTGACAGAGAAGACCGCCCTCGCGGAAACTCCGGGAGATGGCGACTCCGATTTTTACGAGTTCCTCAGGGGTTGTCCAAAAACCGGCCGCGGCATGTTCGGGATAATAATGATAGCCGTGTTTCTGGTCTTCCCAGATCCCAAGCATACCGCCGAAGGCAGCGCAGGAAACCAGACTTTCATCCAGCGGCTGGAAGTATCCGCTTCGATGTAATCCCAGGGGCATGGCAACTTCCTTTTCAAATGCATCCCGAAGAGTGATGCCGGTGAGGCGCGTAAATGCCAGTTCCGCAAGGGTAATACCGCCGCCGGAATAGCTGAATTGTTTTCCGTACGGCATAGTTCGCTTCACCTTCGGTGTGTTTCCCCGTCCTAGAACTACATCTTCAAGGGTGAGTTCCTTATGAGTGGCGCGGTAGCCCGGGAAGCCATGGACATTGAAACCCGCAGTATGGGATAAAAGCGCGGAGAAAGTCAGCGGGGAATCCACAAAATCCGATAACACACCCGAGATATCCGCATCCAAATCGATGCAACCTTTGTCTGCATATCGAAGGAGTGTCAGTGCAAACATGGGTTTACTGACAGAGCCGGCTTGAAACAGCATTTCAGAATTTACCGGAAAATCCCGTCCGAATCTGCCGCTGCCGGAGCAGTACGTCTTGATATCATCGCCTTTGCCAATGGCAATCGATACGCCATGGCCCCGTTTCCCTTTTATTCTTAACAGCTCATCTACATCAATCCCATAAAAATCCGGCATAAACCGCACCTCCGTAAACACAGCCTTCTGCAGCAACTGCCTTTGTCTTATTCCCGGGATAACTTGCCATCACGACAAATGCCGATTTGAAATTCCCGAAATCATAGGCATCCGCCAGTGATTATAGGGCGTTAATGAAGTCCTCTGAAACCGTTGAAAACAAAGGATTTTCCGCGATCTGCTCACCGAATCCCTTTATTAATTGTTACACCGTTTCTACAACGCCCGCGCCGCTCATAAGGGCAAAAGCAAGGGCAAGGAAAACTCATAACAGGATATAACAAGGTGTGGCAATCGGGAGCCTGTGACATATGTGCGAATACATTAACAGAACTATTATACAGGAGGATTTCACAATGGAAAAGACTAAATATGACGAAAACAACGGATTGTGGTACGAACTGCGAGGCGACTATTACATTCCCTGCCTAGCAGTACCGGCTCAAGAGGAAAGACCTATCGGCATTTGGGGGCGGCGGCACCTGCAATACATCAAGAAGGAGCGCAAACCCCTGTACATGGAACTGATGACCAGCGGCAGGCTGAATACATACCTTGCCGACATCAACGAAAAGGCGACGGAGCAAATGCTCCTGTTGGTAAAGCAGATGACCGAGCGTGAGGGCGTCACCGAAGAGCTCAAAGCCCAAGATCAAATGCTTTGGGTACAGCGAATGAACAACATCCGGGACAGGGCAACAGAGCTTGTGAATCATGAGCTGATCTATGTATGAGGTATCGGGCGGCGGGGAGCGATCCCCGCCGTTTTTTTATCTGCACCTCGAATTTGCGCAAGCCATACTGATGGTATAAAAATATATGATATTTTAGTATTGGCGGTGTCTTCCATTTGCCTTATCCTTCAAGTATAATAACAGCAGAAACAGTCAAAGGGGGATCAACAGATGAAGCTATCGCTCTCTGAAAATATACGTTCGTTTCGGAAACAACGAAAGATGACGCAGGAAAAGTTGGCCGAAGCGCTGGGGGTTACGGTCGGCGCGGTCTATAAATGGGAATCCGGACAATCACAGCCCGAGCTGAATTTGCTCGTAGAAATGGCAGATTTCTTCGATACGT
>JAFZWW010000091.1 GCA_017617005.1 Lachnospiraceae bacterium | reverse complement strand
TGAGACCGGACGTGGTAAGCTCAAGGAAGAACTTGTAAGACTTGCCCCGATGATGGAGCAGCATAAGCAGGGAACCTTCGTTGTCATAAATGAACTCTTCACAACCGCGGCAAGTTACGATGCCGAGATCATGGGAAGGAACGTGCTGGAGCATTTCATAGCCCTGGGATGCATGGGTATATATGTCACGCATCTTCGCGAGCTATGCTCTGCAGGTGACGGAGTTGTGAGTCTTAAGGCGACACTGGACGATCACAGGGTGCAGACCTTCAGGATCGAAAGAGGCGAAGCGGACGATACCGCATGCGCCGAGAATGTGGTGAATAAATACAGGCTGACATACGAGCAGCTGAAGGAGCGCTTATGAAGGTATGCCTGTTATATAAGGACCGTGAAAGGTCTGATAAAGAAAAATATTATGACACCGAGAGCATAATCGGAGATCTCGGTTTAAAGACACTGTTTCTTTCCGCTGCCAAGAGGCTTGTATTCGAAGACGGAAAGCTTAAGAGTGTCGAAAAGGAAGACACTTATCTGATGGAGACTCTCAGGAATGTAATGATGATCCCTCTTGAGTCCGCAGGTGAGATAAAGTACCGTCAGGAGATCATAAAGGATTGCATTTCCCACGAAGAATTTATCCGCAGCCTGTATATGATCTGCAGTGATGTGATCAAAAAGTGGAACACACTCGGAAGAGGCGGAAGGGAAAAGCTGCAGCAGAGCAATCCCGTCACAAGGCTTACCGAGGATATCAAGGTACTGCATCTGTTCAGTGATTCTCTTTCCGAGATAAGAGCGCTTCTGTCGGAGCAGAAAGACCTGAACTCTGCCGGACTGAGTGTGTTCAAAAATGAATTTCTGAAGGCATATTCCGCAGACCGCGAAGAGTTCGTGAAGAATGTACTCGGAGATATTTCCTTTTACACGGACGGATCCGACGAAGAGGATGAGGGACGCGAGCAGGTCGTACGGCCGAGGATCGTGATGGAGAGCGGTCTTGAGGACGGCCTCAAATTCAGTTCGCTGAGGCTCGAGGAAGTATCGTCCCGATCGGAGAAATTCTATAAGCGCGGAAGTGCGAAATATAAATTCCGTGAATTCAAAAACTCCCTGACACCGGATTCTTTTTCCACTGTGAGCGACCAGAATATAGATGAACAGGCTCAGCAGCTCGAATTCGGAATAGTCAGTTACATCGTCGAAGAGCTGAAGAGTGAGCTTGAAGAGTTCCGTACCTTCTTCGACAGGCTCAGGTTCCAGAGTGCATTCTATCTGGCTTCGGTCCAGCTCAAGGCACAGATGGAAAGAGTCGGCGGTGAGTGGTGCTATCCGGAAGTCAGTGACAGAAAAGATTTAAAATTTGAAGAACTCAGGGAACTCGTGATGTCGATGGAGCATCATATCACGGTTGTCGGAAATACGATGTCCCTCGAAAAGAAGGACCTTGTCATTATCACCGGAGCAAACCAGGGAGGAAAATCCACCTTCTTAAGGAGCATCGGCATCGCACAGGTCATGATGCAGTGCGGACTGCCCGTAATGGCAAAGTCATTTTCGAGCGGAATATTCCCGAAGCTCTTCGTGCATTTCACCCGCAGGGAAGACAGTGAGATGAACAGCGGAAGACTCGATGAAGAGCTGAAGCGAATGAGTGCCATCATAGACAGGATCGGTGACGGCTCGCTCGTCCTTCTGAACGAATCCTTCGCAACCACTACCGAAAAGGAAGGCTCGGTCATCGCATACGACATCATCAGGGCGCTACGGGAATCGGGCGTGAAGATACTGACCGTCACGCATCTTCTTTCTTTTGCAAGGCGCATGCATGATGAAACGGAAGGTCAGCCTGACTCGGGAGTACAGTTCCTTTCCGCGGAGAGAAAAGAAGACGGCCAGAGGACCTTCCGAATGATCCCCCACGCTCCCGAACTTACGAGCTTCGGACTCGATCTTTACGAAGAACTTGTCGGAGAGATCGATAACAAAAAATGACAGTTTTTCTGCCAAAAATCTTGTGTAACTGTCCGTGACACCCCTTAGAATATAGTATATCGACAAGGTCTGTCCGTAAGACCGCACCATGTAAAGGAGAAATGATATGGCTGTCAAATGGGGAATCCTCGGAACCGCAAATATAGCAAAACATTGTACCATCCCGGGTATTATGGAAGGTGAGAACTGCGAGCTTTATGCTATTGCCGGAAGGGATCCTAAGAAGGTGGAAAGCTTTAAGCAGGAATTCGGTTTTGCAAAGGGATATGTAGGATATGAAAAGCTCCTCGAAGATCCCGATGTGCAGGCCGTTTACATCCCGCTTCCCAATAATATCCACAAGGAGTGGGTCATCAAGGCACTCAGAGCCGGGAAGAACGTCCTCTGCGAAAAGCCCCTTGCGATGAATGCAAAGGAAGCCGAGGAGATGTTCGCGGTAGCCCGGGAAGAAGGAAAGATCCTGATGGAGGCCTATGCATACCTCCACAGCCCCTACATCGATTCGCTGAGGCTTGATCTTGAAAGCGGAATCATCGGCGATGTCGATTATATAGAGACCGAATTCCTTACACAGGGATATATCGAGGACTTCCGTCTTCACAAGGAACTCGGCGGCGGTGCGGTCTACGATCTCGGATGCTACTGCACCACAATGATCAGGACACTTTTTGACGGAGATATCGAGCTCGTTTTTGCAAATGCGGAATTCGGAGAGACGGATGTCGATGTGTTTGCCTCCGCGCTTCTCAAGATAGATAAAAAGATCAGGGCATCCTTCAATGTCGGAATGAATTTCACACCCGGATGCAATTCGAGAAAGGATAAGCTCTACATCCATGGAAGTAAGGGCGTGATCATTTCCGATGTCGAATACAATCAGTCCGGAGATCTTACATACTCCGTTATTGCAGAAGGCAAAGAGATAAAGCGCAAGCTCTACGTAAAGCAGAACTACACACTCGAAGCGGAACAGCTCTCACGCTGCATCGAAAACGGCGAGGCACCTCACATCTCCGCGGAGTTTTCGATAAAAAACGCAAAGCTTCTTGATGAGATTTTTGACGAGATAGGTTATTAGTTCCTTACACGAAAGGAGAGATCAATAATGAGTATCGATATTACCAAAATGCCAAAACTCGGTTTCGGACTTATGCGTCTTCCCGAAAAGGATGGCGTCATCGATCATGAGCAGGTCTGCAACATGGTTGATAAATATATGCAGGCAGGAATGAATTATTTTGATACCGCATATGTTTACCACGGAGGAAAGTCCGAGGTTGCGGCAAGGGAAGCACTCGTTAAGAGATACCCCAGGGAAGACTTCATGATTGCGACCAAGCTTCCCGCATGGGAGATCAGGAAGGAAGAAGATATCGAGAGGATATTTGCCGAGCAGTGCGAAAGAGCGGGCGTTGATTATTTCGATTTCTACCTTCTCCATTCGATAGAAGAAGGAAACAATTATGACGTATATGAGAAGTATGATTGCTTCAGCTGGGGACTTAAGAAAAAGGAAGAGGGAAAGATAAGGCATTTCGGTTTTTCTTTTCACGGAAGTCCCGAGCTTCTCGTAAAGCTTCTTGACGATCATCCCGAGGTTGAATTCGTACAGATTCAGCTCAATTATCTCGATAGGACCAATCCGGTCGTCCGTTCGCAGGAGCTCTATGATATTCTTCACGAAAGAAATATCCCCATCATAGTAATGGAGCCTGTAAGGGGCGGAATGCTCGCTGGCTTTACTCCGGAGATCGATGCTAAGTTCAAGGCACGCAGGCCGGAAAAGTCCGTCGCATCATGGGCACTGCGCTTTGTCGGATCCCTTCCCGGAGTTATGACAATACTGTCGGGAATGTCCACCGAGGCACAGATGGACGACAACATAGGAACGTTCAAAAACTTCGAGCCGCTTGCGGAAGATGAGATGGCGATCGTTGATGAAGTGACGGATGAGCTGATGGCGATTCCCCAGATCGGATGTACGGCATGCAAGTACTGCTGTGACGGTTGTCCGATGAAGATAAGTATCCCCGATGTTTTCAGGACCATCAACACCCTGCGCCGCTATCCCGATGACTGGCGTTCCAAGAATTTCTATAACGGACTCATTCAGAGATACGGCAAAGCTTCCGATTGCGTGGGATGCGGACAGTGCGAAAGGGTATGTCCCCAGCACCTTCCCATCATCGAGCTTATAAAGGAAGCGGCTGAGATTTTAGGAAAGTAAATGTTATGAAGAAAGAAGACAAGACAAATGTATGCAGGGTACTCGACGGAAAGAAGATCTCCTACGAGACCCACTCATATGAACCCGATGCAACGATGACGGGAGAAGAGATAGCCGGAATCCTCGGAGAAGATCCTTCGAAGGTTTTTAAGACTCTCGTGACTCAGGGAAAGAGCGGCGGATATTATGTGTTCGTCGTTCCCGTAAAAGAAGAATTGGATCTGAAGAAAGCGGCGAAAGCAGCCGGTGAAAAGTCCATCGACATGATAAAGCAGAAGGACCTTCTTCCGCTTACCGGATATGTCCATGGCGGATGTTCTCCCATCGGAATGAAGAAGCAGTTTCCCACATTCATCCACGAGACCGCTCCATCGTTCGAGCATATATTCGTCAGTGCAGGCAAGGTGGGGCTGCAGATTGAACTTTCGCCTGCGGATCTGATCTCGGTTGTAAGATGCAAGACCGCGGATATCATCTGCGGATGATTCCGCCCACCACATTTTAGAGGAAAAACTTATGGCAGATAAATTAAAAGTGCTTATGCTGAACGGAAGCCCCAGAGCAACCGGAAACATCGCTCTGGCTTTTCATGAGATGGAGAAGGTTTTTGAGGAGAACGGTGTTGAATATGAGAACATCCTTCTCGGCAGGACTGATATAAGAGGATGCATCGCGTGTGAGACCTGCAGGAAAAACGGCAAGTGCGTTTTTGACGATATAGTAAATGAACTTTCCGCTAAGTTCGAAGAGGCTGACGGACTGGTTATAGGATCACCCGTATATTACGGCTCTGCGAACGGAACACTCATGTCCGCACTTCAGAGAATGTTCTACAGCACTCATTTCGATAAGAGTCTTAAAGTCGGTGCAAGTGTGGTGAGCGCAAGACGTTCGGGATGCACGGCGACATTTGATGAACTCAACAAGTTCTTCACTCTTTCCAATATGCCCGTCGCGACAAGCCAGTACTGGAACAACATCTACGGATGGGAGCCCGGTGAGGGCAAGGTCGATGATGAAGGTATGCAGGTGATGAGGGTCCTTGCGAGAAATATGGTCTTCCTTATGAAGAGCATCAAGCTCGGAAAGCAGGAGATAGGACTTCCCGATACCGAACCCCGCGTATGGACCAATTTCACCAGATAAGGAGGCGGGCTATGAGTTACGAAAGATTATCCGATGCCAATGTGATAACCGAAAAGTATATGGATTCGATCCTGATCGAAGAACGTCTCATCGATTCGGTTGTAGCGGATACTTCCATAGAGTTCTTTGGAGAGAAATTCGACAGTCCCATAATGACCCCCGCATTTTCCCATCTGGGACAGTATAACGGAAGGGAAAAGACCGGACTTGAAGAATATTCCATCGCAGCGAAGGAATTAAATATTCTTAACTTTTGCGGCATGATGGAAAACGACGGGTTCCAAAAAATAGCGGATACCGGTGCGAAGACTGTCAGGATAGTAAAGCCCTATGCCGACAATTCCAAGGTAAAGGACCAGATGCAGTTTGCGGAAAGCGCCGGTGCATTCGGAATCGGTATGGACATAGACCATATCTTCGGTGAGAACGGACTTGATGTATGTGTTGGCGAACTGATGGCGGAGCAGACTGCCGATATGCTCAGATCCTATGTTGAAATGACAAAGCTTCCCTTTGTCGTAAAGGGAGTTCTCAGCGTATCCGATGCGGTCAAGTGTGCTGATATAGGAGCTAAGGCAATCATCGTAAGCCATCATCACGGACGCCTTCCCTATGCGGTTCCTCCCATGATGGTTCTTCCGAAGATAAAGGAAGCACTGAAGGGCAGGGACGTTAAGATCATCGTCGATTGCGGAATAGCAAGCGGTGCCGATGTGTTCAAGGCTCTTGCTCTCGGTGCGGATGCGGCAGCTGTCGGAAGATCCATGATGCCCGCACTCGAAAAGGACGGCGTTGAAGGCGTTAAGAACTTCATTACGAAGACAAATAGCGAACTCAGATATGTCATGAGCTTTACAGGCTCGAAAGATGTAAAGAGCATAGATCCTTCCGTTCTTCATTTCACCGGAAACTGCATCTGATAAAAGGAGGGAAGAAAATGAGGCTCGGAACATCATCCCCTCTTGCATACGGATCACCTGAGCAGTGGACGGAAACACAGATAGGACTCGGCTGCGGAGCGGTGGTATTTCCCGTTCAGAGTAACGAATCGGAAGATAAGATAATCGCATATAAGGAAGCGGCCGAAAAGGCAGGCCTTGTAATAGCTGAGGTCGGCATCTGGAGAAATGCACTTTCATCCGATCCCGATGAGAGAAAAGCAAATATGGATTACTGTGTCGAACAGCTCAGGCTTGCGGACTTTATCGGTGCGAGATGCGCGGTCAATGTCGCGGGTTCCATGGGACCGGTATGGGACGGCGGATACAGGGAGAATTATTCCGAAGATGCATGGAAGAAGACCGTAGCGATGGTGCGCGAGATCATCGACAGGGCCGATGTGAAGAATACTTTCTTTACACTGGAACCTATGCCCTGGATGATTCCGACGGGACCGAAGGAATACCTTAAACTCATCGAGGAAGTGGACAGGGACAGGTTTGCGGTTCATATGGACATTATCAACATGACCAATTCCGCGGACAGATATTTCCATCCCGAGGAATTTATCGATGAATGTGCGGAGCTTCTCGGAAACCGGATAAGGAGCTGCCATATCAAGGATGTTCATCTGGACAGCAGATATACGCTGAGACTCGAAGAGTGTGCACCCGGTGAGGGAGAATTTCCTCTTAAGTATTATGCGGAGAAGATGAGTGCCATCGATCCCGATATGCCCATTATCCTTGAGCATCTCAGCAAGGACGAAGAGTATTTCAAGTATATGGATTATCTGAAGAAGATACTTCTGTGATGAATGATGCAGTCTGCTTTACCGGCAGGCTGCATTTTTTATCCGGCCCAGATTTTATACCGGGAGGAGTATGTACTTTTCCTCTTTTAAAGGCGATAATGTGTGTATGACATATGAATTTGAAAAAGAAAATAATGAACTTACACCCGTAGTGGTTGTCGGACTTCGCACGAATGAAAGTGATGACGAGTTTGAGTATTCGATGAAGGAACTTGTAAGCCTTTGCGAGGCTTGTGACCTTGAAGTTCTCTATGAACTGACACAGTCGCTTCCCAATCCCGATAATTCGACATGGATCGGCTCGGGTAAAGCGGAAGAACTCAAGATGCACGTCAAGGCTAACAGCGCCGAGTTTGTCGTTTGTCTCGGAAATCTTTCTCCTGCACAGATGAAGAATCTTCAGAAGATAATCGATGTTCCCGTCTGGGACAGAACGAATCTGATACTCGAGATCTTCTCAAGAAGGGCAAGAACGGGAGAGGCCAGACTTCAGGTCGAGACCGCATATCTTCAGTACATGATGCCCCGCCTTACAGGAATGTGGCAGCACCTCGGAAGACAGGGAGGCGGCGGAGGAAGCCGTGCCAATAAGGGTATCGGTGAAACACAGATAGAGCTCGACAGACGTCAGATCTCAAGGCGCATCAGCGAACTCAAGAGAGAACTGAGCGTGATGGAAAGGACGCGCGATGTCCAGAGAGAAGGCAGAAACCGCGGAGGATATCCACACGTTGCACTTGTGGGATATACGAATGCAGGCAAGTCTTCGCTTATGAACTATCTGGTGGAACTCGGCGATCCCACTCCCGATAAGACCGCAGGCAAGAAGGTATTTGAGAAGAATATGCTCTTTGCGACTCTCGATACTTCGATACGAAAGATAGATCTGCCGGGAAGAAAGCCCTTCCTGCTTTCGGATACCGTTGGATTTATCGAAAACATTCCTCACGATCTGATCAAGGCGTTCCGTTCGACTCTTTCCGAATTGAAGTATGCGGATGCGCTCCTTATTGTAATGGATTCATCGGATCCTCATCATGACGATCACAAGAAGGTTACCGAAGACATTCTTAAGGATATGGATGTGCTCGGCATTCCCAGGATATATGTGTACAACAAATCCGATCTGCGTGATGCAGATATGAACATAAAGAACAATCCGGGGAGCGATAGGTTCTACATCTCCGCAAAGACCGGTTACGGAGTGGGCGACCTTCTCGATGAACTTCAGAACATTTTCAGAAAAGGAAACAGGATCGTTGAGAAAGTTATTCCTTTTGCGGACGGACAGATAATTAACCGTATCCATGAAGAGGCTGAAGTCGAATCCGAACAGTATGAAGAGGACGGCGTGCATATCAAGGCACTGTGTCCGGAATACCTTGCGGAGTATCTCGCCGACAGGTATCCCGAAACCGTCAATGCCGAACCTGCACCCGTCTGATACGTGTATTATTACGACAATATGTAACGGATTTTGTCATTTTCTGCAAAAAATTGTCGTTTTCTGCAATAAGTATTGCGCAAAAACACAAAATCGAATACAAATAATAACGATCAGTGTATCAGAGGAATGCCGCTCGATTTCTTATCCCCCCTAAGAAAGATAAGAGCGGCATTTTGTTGTATATGAGGGGAGATTGTATATAATAAAGCAGGGGGGATGTTATCGTTGTGCTTTCACGAAAGGCATCCGGCTTTATGCTGAACATTGCAATCTGCGACGACGAAAAGTATTTCAGGAATGAGATAAGGGGTATCCTGGAGAAATATTTAAGCGCCGAAGGGATCGTTTGTTCCATCGATGATTTCGCGTCCGGCGAAGAACTCACGGATCTGGGCATTGAGATTCAGAAATACAACATTGTATTTCTGGACATCAACATGGACCGGATGGACGGGATCGATGTTGCGCGGAAAATCCGTGAAAAAAGCAAGGACATCTTTATCGTATTCGTTACGGCATATATCGATTACACCATTGAGGGGTATAAGGTAGATGCCTTCAGGTACATTCTCAAAAACAATAGTATGCTCGAAGGGAGCGTCAAAGAATGTCTCGACTCCATCAGGGAAAAGATGGCTTATGAGGTTGAGCAGCGTGAGTTTGACTTTTCCGAAGGGAAAAAGACAGTTTCCCTTGAACGCATATTATATGTCGAAAGCAATCTCCACAGACTATTCTTCCATATCATGGATGATTCACTGAACAAATATACCATTTACATGACTCTGGACGACCTTGAAAAGGAGTTCGAAGGCAAAGGCTTCATCCGTATCCATCAGAGCTATCTTGTCAATGCAAAGCATGTGAACAGCATTTCAAGATACTGCCTGACACTCGATAACGGGATAAAGCTGAACATACCGAGAGCCAGATACAACGATGTACAGAAAATGATCACAGAGTATAAAGGAGCATTCTGACACCGTGCTGAATTATTTGGAAAGCATATCGGTCATAATAATGGAAACGGTCTGTTGCAAGCTCTTTTTTGAGGCATTTGCAAAAAAGAGAAATGAAGACAGGCTTAATGATTATCTGTTCATCATACTTCTTTCCGGCATGAACTTTCTGCTGGTCTATTTTGTCGGTGAAAATCTTCTCGTCAAGCAGGGACTTATCATACTGGTCACCGGTCTGGTCATGTTTATGTATGCCGACATAAAGCTGTGGAAATCCTTCTGTATCGCAATACTTTTCCAGAGTCTTCTTCTGGCTGTGGATTATGTATTTTATCTATACCATATCTTTATGAATGAAAGATTCAGTCTATCCGTTTCGGGATATGAGTTCAGCGGCAATCTGTCCGATGCGTTGGCAAAACTTACCCTGTTCATGACGGTTCTGTTTCTTAAGACCAAGATCGCAAAGGGCGATGCCGAGGACATCCTCAAAGGGGCGGAGTGGTTAAGATTCATTATATTCCCTGTTTTTACGATCCTTGTTCTGTGTGCGATGGCGTGGACAACACGCGGTTCGGAGAATTTCAAAGTCGGGAACATGGACTTTGTCATTGCCTTCGGACTGGTTGCGATAAATATCATAGTCTTCTATCTTGTCTGCGATATTTTGAGAAGGGAACGCAGGATGAGAGAAGACGATATGTACAGGATAAGGGTAAGAAACCAGACCGAGCTGTACAAAGCCCTGTACACCAACTACGAGAAGCAGCGTAAGAAAGCTCATGAATACAAGAATCAGGTCCTGTGCATGGAGGGCCTTCTCAAAAAGAAACAGTATGACGAGCTGGAAAAGTATATCGACAACATAAGCGGAAAACTCAGCGGAGAGAAAAGCTGCATACGTACCAATAACGCACTCGTGGATGCGATCATCAACACGAAGTACAAGGAGATGGAAGAAAAGGGAATCCTCTGTGTGCTTGTGCTGACCGAACTGAAGGATCTTCCGATAGAAGATGATGACTTAGTTGTCATTTTATCCAATCTTCTCAATAACGCGATCGAGGCATGTGAAAAGTGCGAGAAGAAGATCGTCAAAGTGAAGATAGTCAAAGAGGATAATGATATCGTCATATCCGTAAAGAATTCATATAACGGAGAGATAAAAAAGAACCTCAATGATTTTGTCTCCACCAAGGAAGAGACTGACGGTCACGGCTTCGGAATCAAGAATATCAAAGAGTCTGTGGCCAGATACGGCGGAACATGTTCGATCACTTATGACGATATAGATTTTTCATTCTCGATACTGATTCCTTATGATAAAGAGAAATAGTATTTAAACCTGTGAATTATGATTCGCGACAACCGGAAGAAAGTGAGGCATGAGCTATGATGGTGGGTTTTATTATCTGGACTGTAGTTGCGCTTGCCATTGCAGTGATAGGGATTATCGCAGGGAGATCAAAGAAGCCTTCCGGCTTTTTTGCCGGAGTAAATCCTCCCGAAGTGAATGACGTGGAAAAATATAATCATTCGGTGGGCACCTTGTGGGTTGTATATGCAATTTTGCTTGAACTGTTTGGTGTTCCACTGTTGTTTATGAAACAGAATTCTGCCGGGTTTATTATTTCCATTCTGGGTGTTGTGTTTATTTCCATAGGATTGGTCATCGCCTATACTTTTATACTCACCAAATACAGGAAATAAATACGAATTGATCCGGTCTGCATATAATAGGGGGGAGGAAGTATGACAGAGAATATAGATGCATTCGGCCAGAACAGCATACGCGTAAAGGATGGAGAAAAAAGCATTTACATCGATCCTTTCCAAATGAAGATCACTCCCAATGATGCGGATTACATCCTTATAACACATGATCATTACGATCATTTCTCACCTGAGGATATCGATAAGGTAATAGGAAGTAATACGATACTTGTCGTTCCCGAGAAGATGGAAGGAAAGACAAAGAAGATAGCGGATAAGTTTTCAAAGGTTGTCACCGTAAAGCCCGGAGCTTCTTATGAGGCCGATGGACTGGAGTTCGAAACCGTCCCCGCATACAATATATTGAAGCCGTTCCATCCAAGATCCTGCGAATGGGTCGGATATATCCTGAAAGTGGGCGGAAAACGCATATATATCGCCGGTGATACGGATGCCACAAGGGAAGCAAAGGCCGTAAAATGCGACATTGCGCTGGTTCCGATAGGCGGTACATATACGATGGATGCGAAGAAAGCAGCCGAATTTATCAATGAAATAGAGCCGGAAGTCGCTATCCCCGTGCATTACGGGACGGCCGTCGGAAAGCCCTCGGACGGGCAGATTTTCGAGGAAAATGTCAAAAAAACAGTAAAAATCGAGCACAAGATACGGTTTTAAGCCAAAAAACTATTGAATTAAAGCCTATTTTGTGGTATATTTTCAGTGTTCCAATAAACAACCCCAATATATTGAGAGGATAAAATCAATGAACAGAGCAGAATTAGTTGATGCAATCGCAAAGGAAGCAGGACTTACCAAGGTTGACGCTGACAAGGCACTCAAGGCTTTCACCGGCGCAGTATCCAAGGAGCTTAAGAAGAAGGGAAAGGTTCAGCTTGTAGGCTTCGGAACCTTCGAGACCTCCAAGAGAGCAGCTCGTAAGGGCAAGAACCCTCAGACCGGAGAGGCTATCAAGATTCCCGCAGCTACCGTTCCTAAGTTCAAGGCTGGTAAGGCACTCAAGGATCTTGTAAACGGCGCTAAGAAATAATTAAACTGCTATACAAGATTTAGGGCGAGGATAACATCCTCGCCCTATTTGTTTTATTCCTGACGGTTTCCTTAAAATATGGTAAAATTCACTATGTTTGCTGATTTAATAATTTCTGACAGGAGAGGAACAAAGATGGGAATTTACGATCAGGCCAAAGAGGTATTTACCGAGGTTCTCGGAAAAGTCGATCCCTCGCAGGGAAATCTGCTCGTGGTGGGATGCTCTACCAGCACGGTACAGGGAGATATGTACGGGACCAATTCAAGCGAGGATGTAGCAGGGGACCTTTACAGGGCGCTCACTGAAGTGTTCGGTAAGGATTTCGATATAGCCGTTCAGTGCTGCGAGCATCTGAACAGGGCACTTATAGTCGAAAAGAAAGTCGCTGAGAAGTATGACCTTCCCATCGCAAATGTTGTTCCTCACAGACATGCGGGCGGCGCATTTGCGACCAAGCATTACAATTCGCTTTCGGAGCCTGTTGCGGTAGAGGATATAAAGTCAAAGGCTGTTGTGGGCATCGATATAGGCGGCGTGATGATAGGCATGCATATGAGACCTGTTGTGGTCCCTGCAAAGCTTCAGCACAGGCATATCGGAGAAGCAATAATCCTTGCCGGAACAAGCCGTTATAAATACATCGGAGGAGAGAGAGCCAGATATGATCAATGAATCCGTAAAGAGCTGGCTTGATACAAGAGGTTTCGGAAACAGGATCACAGAGCATTCCGAGACCATAGATACCGTGGAACATGCCGCACGGCAGATAGGATGCAGTGAGGCAGAGATTGCAAAGACTCTTTCTTTTATCGTAGATGACAAGCCTGTCATAATTGTGATGGCGGGTGACGGAAGAGTCAACAGTTCCAAATTCAAGGCACAGTTTCATACCAAGCCGAGTATGATACCGAGGGAACGTGTTGAGGAACTGACAGGATTTTTGCCCGGCGGTGTATGCCCCTTCGGAGTTCCTGCGGATATTCCCGTATGGCTTGATATATCGATGAAGAGATTTGAATATATACATCCCGCGGGAGGAAATGAGTTCGTTTCTGTAACGCTCACACCCGCGGAGCTTGAGAAAGCAACCGATTTCGCCGGCTGGTGCGATGTTTGTAAAGGATGGGAAGAAGAGTGAAAGAAAAGAAATACAGTTCGTTCAAAGATTTTCTGAAGAAAAAGGATATCGAGATCTCACTTAAGAGATACGGTATCGATGCACTCGGTGCAATGGCTCAGGGTCTGTTCTGCTCGCTCCTTATCGGAACGATCATTAATACCATCGGAACCCAGTTTAATATCGGATTCCTGATGCAGCCCATCGCCAGCGTAGGTGGGATTGATTACACCGTAGGAGCTATGGCGGTAGCAATGAGCGGTCCCGCAATGGCGGTTGCAATAGGACATGCACTCAAATGTCCGCCGCTTGTTCTCTTTTCACTTATAACCGTAGGATTTTCCGCAAATGCACTGGGCGGAGCCGGAGGACCTCTTGCTGTTCTCTTTATCGCGATAATCGCCGCGGAGATAGGTAAAATGGTATCCAAGGAGACCAAGATCGACATACTTGTGACGCCGTTCGTGACGATATCTGTGGGAATGTTTTTCTCGTGGCTGATCGCTCCCGCTCTCGGAAAAGCAGCTTCATCAGTCGGAAACCTCATTATGTGGGCGACCGACCTTCAGCCATTCCTTATGGGAATACTGGTCTCGGTCATAGTAGGAATGGCACTTACGCTTCCAATTTCCTCAGCTGCCATTTGCGGTGCGCTGGGACTTACCGGACTTGCCGGCGGAGCCGCGGTTGCGGGATGCTGTGCACAGATGGTGGGATTTGCCGTTATCTCATACAAAGAGAATAAGTTCGGAGGCCTCGTATCACAGGGGCTCGGAACATCAATGCTACAGATGGGAAATATCGTCAAAAATCCCAGAGTGTGGATAGCACCCACGCTTGCATCGGCGATCACCGGCCCCATCGCAACCTGTGTATTTCGATTGAAGATGAACGGAACAGCCGTATCATCGGGAATGGGAACCTGCGGACTCGTAGGACCTATAGGAGTTTATACCGGATGGGTGAAGGATGTTTCCGAAGGAGCAAGGGGTGCAGTCACTTGGTTTGACTGGCTCGGACTTGTACTCATCTGCTTCGTGCTTCCCGCAGTCTTATCACTTATCATTCACAAGATCGTAGTAAAGCTCGGATGGGTAAAACCCGGAGATCTCAAGCTCAGCTAACTTTTTCTTTTTGAACGGAGGATGTGAATCATGGATGCCAACAATATGAATGCAACACCCGTAACTACCACACCCGAAAACACTCAGGCTGTACAAAATCCTGTGCCTGAGACACCCGCGCCCGAGCCCCGCAAAAAGAGTTCGGGTAAGTTTGTTTTCTTTATGATCGGTCTTGCCCTCGGTGTATGTGCGACAGCGGTACTGGTTCTGTCGCTTGCACAGATGAGAGGCGGCATCGGGAAAACAGCAAGGCTTGAAGGAAGGGGATATGACACTCCCGAAGAAGCGGTCACGGCTTATGCGGAATATCTGAAGGCCGGTGATTATAACGGCATCATCTCCACATTCGCCATGGAGAGTTTTGAAGAAAACTACAGTGTTGAGGAATTCTATGACAGGATCCGCGCATTTACACCTGCGATTGCCACCAGCGGTCAGCAGCTTGTTATGCTCGGAAACGATTCCGCTCTTACTACATCCGTAAATCTTGAGAACAGGAGAGCATATATTTCCTCAAATGTTTTCAGGCAGATGATCGTGCCGATGGCTGCTCAGGTTGATGATGAAGAACTGGAATCAACCTTTATGTCAGGCATAACGTTTGTGATAAGTGATGATGACGACCTTGAATCGCTTATGGAGTTTCTTGGATCCGATCCGGGATTTGAAGATATTGAGATCGGTGATTTTCTGGACCAATCCGATTTTGACTTTGATAGCAAAAGGAGCCTTAAGGAATATAACAAGTATAAAGAGAAGGCCTGGGGCGGCGATATCGAAAATATATGCATGAAACTGGAAATAGGCAGAGATGATTATATTATCTTTATGACCTGTGTATGCTATGACGATAAGTGGTATATTGCGGAATTCGGTAATTACTTCAGTATGGCCTGCGGAATTTCCGCACAGGCAGCCGGCTTTTGTCCTGAGGATTCAATTGAGGACTGTTTCAAGTAAAGAATTTTGGAGACGGGTATGAACATTATCTCAGGCGAAACATTTGATCAGGAAAGAGCTTTATACGGAAGTGACGGCATAGAGGTTAAGGGTTGCAGGTTCGACGGACCTGCGGACGGTGAGAGTGCGTTCAAGGAAAGCAGGAACGTTAAGGTTTCTGATTCGTATTTCAATCTCCGTTATCCTTTCTGGCATGACGATCATCTGAAGATAAAGTCCTGCGAGATGACCGATAAATGCCGTGCCGCACTATGGTATTCAAATGATATCAGGATATCCGATTCAAAGCTTCACGGCATCAAGGCGCTCCGTGAATGCGGTGATGTGACCATAGAAAACTCAAGCATTATTTCGCCCGAATTCGGATGGTCCGTCCACGGCCTGAACATGAAGAATTCAAGTGCCGAGAGCGAGTATTTCATGATGCGCTCAGATAAGCTTAACTTTGAAAATGTGTCACTCAAGGGAAAGTATTCTTTTCAGTACATTGAAGATTCGACATTCACAAACTGTAATTTCGATACCAAGGATTCTTTCTGGCACGCTAAGAACGTCTATGTTAAGGACTGCGTGATAAAGGGAGAATACCTTGCGTGGTATTGCGAGAATGTCACCTTTGAAAACTGCAGGATAACAGGAACACAGCCCCTGTGCTATTGCAAGGGGCTGAAACTCATAAACTGCGTTATGGAAGATGCCGATCTTTCATTTGAAAAATCCGATGTCGAAGCTGATATCGTAAGCGGTGTAATCAGCATCAAGAATCCTAAGAGCGGAGTGATCCGCGTAAAGGAGGTCTCAGAGATCATCATGAATGACCCTTGCGCAGAGGGCAGGATAGAGATAACCGGCTGATCACCAGTCGGAGCTCCAATCACCTGAATCTGAACCGTAATCGGAATAAGAGTAGTCGGATCCGCTGTCATAGTCGGATTCATATCTGTAGCTGCTTCCGCTGCCGCCGGATGATCCGGACGGGGGAGCAAAGAAGAACAACAGGATTGCGATAATACCAAGAAAAATAAGGAAAAATATGTTGAATGCATTTCGGGAAGCCGGCATTTCGGAACGGAGTTCACTTTTGGTCGGCTCCCTGTATATATCGGCCGGATCGTGATTCGGATCTTTCTTATATAATGCTATTCTTTCTTTTAATTTCTGATACAGTTCATTAACTGCATAAGCTTCATCGGGTCCTTCGTATCTTATCGCACGCTTTCCGTTATCTTTATTCTTATATACAACGTAATTTCCGGATTTTTCATCCCTGTATATTCCGAAGGCACATCTGCCCTTATAATCCTCACCTAAGTGGAAATGCAGTCTTTCAAGCGAAATTCCGACGGTCTCCGCGAACTTTCTGAGTTCGTACATAGTCTGGGGAGCACTGGGCGCACTTCTCCCGGCGGGATCGTGAGGCGTTCCGCAAAAAGGGCAGTTCAGATCTGTCTCTCTCATTAAGTTGTCGCAAAATGTACATCTGACCATATCAACTGAAATTATACCATATTAAACCATAAGTATAAAAAATTAACTAAAACTTAAATGACAAATTAAGTCGCAGCATTTACAATAAACGAAATACGTTTTCTGCAAGGACAATCCAATGAGTGAAAAAAAGAAGAAAAGAGAGATCGGAAGAACCAGGGCGATAGAAAACAATATCTTCGCCTGCGGTCTTGTTATGCGCATCTGCCCTAAGTTTGTTGTGCATAAGGCAATCAGCAGATTCCTCGGATACTTTGAATGGCTGTTCTACAGTGCGTTCTTTATGCGCTTTGTCATAAACGCTCTTGAGACGGGACAGGAATTTTCGAGGATCATGATCTTCATCATCGTTGTCACGGTGGTGTTCGGTTCGATGAGCCTTTACAACGCTGTCCTGAACGGCAAGATAATCCCGGTGGCAAAGGCAGTGATCAACAAGGGAATTTACCGCAAGCTTTTCAGAAAATCCAGGAATGTCGAACTGGAATGCTTCGAGGACAGTGAATTCTATAATAAGTACACACTCGCGATGGAGAAAGCAGATGAGAGACTGATCCAGACCGTGGAGGTCGTATTCGGAACCGTCTTCGGTGCGATCGCCAGCGTGTTCGCATTCGCGTTCATGTACCAGGTGGACAAGATTTCCGTCCTTTTCATTCTTTTCCCGATAATCGGAAACTTCGTATTCAAAAGAATGAACTCTCATCTCGATTATGCGAGAAACAAGGACATGGCTCCCCACAACAGAAGGATCGCATACATCAACCGTGTCATGTATCTGACCGAGTATGCGAAGGAGATGAGGCTTACCGATGTCTTCAAGCTGATGAAGAGACAGTACAAGGAAGCGATAACCGGTCTTGCTGATGTGACCAAGAAGTACACGAAGAAAGCAACATTCCTTCACTGGATGACGGTCATGTTCACCTTCACATTCATCTTCGAAGGACTTCTGATCTACGGAGCATACAGGACCGTTGTGAGCCACACGATGACACTCGCACAGCTTTCCGTCATCACGAGCATGATGGTATCCACAACATGGATACTGATCGGATTTACCGAATCGCTCACCGCTTTATTCCAGAACGGTCTCTTTGTCGAATACCTGAGAAGCTTCCTTGAGTATAAGGAGAAGATTCCTGAGGATACCGCCGGCGACGATCCCGGTACCGAGATAAAGAGCCTTGAGTTCAGAGATGTTTCATTTTCATACAAGGACAAGGAAGTTCTCTCACATCTGAACATGGAATTCCGTGGTGGCAAGACCTATGCGCTCGTAGGACATAACGGTGCGGGCAAGACAACGCTCATCAAGCTTCTGCTCAGGTTCTACGATCCCACGGAAGGCGTTATCCTTCTGAACGGCCGCGACATCAGGGAATATGATCTGCATAAATACCGCGCTCTTTTTGCAACGGCATTCCAGGATCACCGCATGTTCTCGATGTCGGTACTCGACAATGTCGTAATGGGTGAGAATATCGATCCTTCGGTAAAAGAAGAAAAGGTCACCGAAGCACTTAAGCTCTCCGGTGCATACGACAAGGTCATGTCTCTTTCGAAGGGGCTGAACACCATACTCACTCACGAATTCGATGATGAAGGTGCGGTGCTTTCGGGCGGAGAATTCCAGAAGATTGTTGTTGCAAGGGCTTTTGTAAAGGAATGCCCCATCAAGATATTCGACGAGCCAAGTTCCGCGCTCGACCCTATCGCGGAATCCGAACTCTTCGACAACATATACGAATCGTGCAGGGATAATACCCTCATCTTCATATCTCACAGACTCTCATCCGTTCAGAATGCGGACTGGGTATATCTGCTCTCGGGCAAAACTGTTGCGGAAGCAGGTTCCCACAGGATGCTGATGGATCAAAACGGTATCTATGCGGATATGTACAGAAAGCAGGCGGTCAATTACCTTGCGCTCAGC
>JAFZWW010000090.1 GCA_017617005.1 Lachnospiraceae bacterium | reverse complement strand
GGTTCCGTCCTCGCTCATTCTCTCGATCTGGCGAAGTCTTGCGATACGGGACTGGATGGTGCGGAAGTTGGTGAGCATACCGCCGAGCCATCTCTCATTTACGAAATACATACCGCAACGCTCAGCCTCAGTCTTAACTGCGTCCTGTGCCTGCTTTTTGGTTCCTACGAAAAGGATAGTGCCGCCCTGGGCTACGATCTCACTGACTGCCTTGTAAGCCTCATCAAGCTTACCTACGGTCTTCTGAAGGTCGATGATGTGGATGCCGTTGCGCTCGGTAAAGATGTAGGGAGCCATCTTAGGGTTCCAACGTCTGGTCTGATGACCGAAGTGCACACCGGCTTCAAGAAGCTGTTTCATAGAAATAACGCTCATTTTAGATCCTCCTTATAATTGTTAATCTTCCGCAAGTTTTTTAATGAACCTAAGCGTCGGCGGTTCAAACCCGGATCAGGACCCCGTGGGGCACACCCTACCGGTAAAACAAGCGTGTTTAATAGTGACAACGCTCGAATTTTACCACACGTATCTACTTATTGCAAGGAATTATTAAGATTTAGACTTAAGAAAAGATCAGATATATCGAGATAAATTGAGCTTTTTGGTTTGATTTAATTCATAAGCGCACTCTGGAGCGCCGTCGGCACTTGATGAGAACGAGCTGTGCGAAGTTCGAATCCAGTACCGCTACGAGCGCGACGGAAACGAAAGTGGGTGCGCGTTGAATAAATCAAAGCAAAAAGCGTGACTGCTTTTATATAGAAACCTTCTTCATATTCTGCTTGTTTTCGTACATCTTGTCGTCGGCGCGCTTAAGGCTCTTTGCGAAGGCATCGTCTTCGGATTTTACGAGCCTGTCTATTCCGATTCCGATGGATATGCGGTATGGTTTGTTTTCAGCCTCGCACTTTCGGATGATGCTTTCGCGGAGGTCTGCTATAAGCGCATCCATATCGGAATCATTGGCGGGGCGGACGATAAGGATGAATTCATCGCCTCCGTAACGGGCAAGGAAGATGGGCATACTGTGCTTTCTTATGACGGAGGTGATGGCACTTGAAAGGATGACAAGCGCGGAGTCGCCTTCGGAATGACCGTAGGTATCATTGATCTTCTTGAAATCATTGATATCGATCATGACAATGAAGGAGTTGCGTCCTTCGGTAAAGAGGTTGCCTTCCTGGGAGATATATCGAAGGAGCTGTCCCCTGTTATTCAGATTGGTGAGGGGATCGGTGGATATGCGGGAATCCATCGATTTAATGTAAAAGATGAGCATCAGAAGAATACTGGAAAAACAAAAGATGGGAAGTTCGGGCATAAGTGTCATCTGAAGGAATCCGCCCGCGAGAGTCATTATCGGGAAGCCTCCGATATAGAGGTGCTTTTTCTTTTCCAGCGGATTCTTTTCACTGACAGCTTTCCTGATGGTATAAACAAGCACGGCAAAGATATAGATATTTGGAATGGTCGCAATAAAGGCATCATACAGCCGTGTGGATTTATATTCCGGGCTGATAAGAAGTCCTGGAGACATGATATATATGATCAAAAGAACGATACCCGATACAAAGAGTGGAAAGATCAGTGCATGTTTGAGAATGAGCCTGTTCCTGCCGGGGATCTGCTCTTCCGCCATAACATAGAGAAGCCATCTGTAGGTGATGACGGTCATCAGAACAAAATTGGCAAAAGTGGTTATCATCACCGAAGCCGTACTGACGGGAAAAACTCCCGAATCAACACCCGACCATATCGCATCGGAAATAAAGTACAAAAGAAATGCAAGAAGAGCATGATCGTACTTGATCTGCTTTTCCTGCTTATCGATGCTCGTAAAATCATGATGAAGCATGATTCCGAAGAAAACGGCACCTACAATATTTATTGATGCATAATATATGAAATAAACAGGCAATATTCTCCCTCCGAAACTATTGCTTTACTTCATAGCACCCAAATGAATAACGTGTTTAAAGTGAGTTGGTTATCTTCTTTGCTATCCACTCGTAGGAACTCCCCATGGGTATCTGAAAGGTTCCCACACTGATCCTGTTGGCATAGCCGTTATTTACAAGATAGTTATCAAAGTCCTTGGCATTGTCTATGATGCCGAGACGCTGCAGTTTTTCCGCAACAACATTCGAGCTGTTTCCCCTCTCGACCTGAAGAATAACGTAATCAACCTCTTCGGGCTGCGTTACAGGCTCGGTCTGGGTATCGGGCTCGGGCTGCACATCGGGTTCAACCGGGGTATCGGGTTCAGGCTGCACATCGGGTTCAACCGGTGTATCGGGCTCGGGCTGCACATCGGGTTCAACCTGTTCATCGGGTACATCCTGTTCGTCCGGATCAATTACGTCTGAGCTTTCTCCCGAAGGATCGGCAGCGTCCTGCTCGGAATTGTTACCCGTAGGAACAAGAACGGGATACAGGTCAGAAGATGTATCCTCATCCGAAGTATCGTTATTCCCGACGGATTCGGTAAGTGACATACTGTCGCTTTCGATCATTCCGAGTTCATGCGCCCTGGAGATGATCTCCGCATCCGAAATATCTGCCGGAGTATTTATTCTTGCAATGATAAGGATAAGTGCGGCGATAAAAATGCCCACACCTATGCCTCTCATATAAAGTCTCTTTTTCCTGTTCATTTATCTTACCTGCCGTGAAGTCCGAGTATAAGTCCGACTTCCCCGACTCCCATTTTAAGACGTCTTGCTATCTCGACGGGTTCCAATCCCGATTCCGCAAGTTCGACAACTTCCCTGTTTATCTTCTCACGTGAACTTTCAATGGCCTTTTCGGGCTCACGGCCTTCCTTTGCGGCTTCCTTTTTCTCGGCTTCGTTCGCATCGCTTACCGCAAGCTCGGCCCAGTTGAGTGTTCTCACGCTCTTCTTCGGTGCTTCCTCTTCGGGGATGCTCTTTACGGTAGCCTCAGCCTCGGGTGCATCAAGTCCAGAGAAAAAGCTCACTGCCTTCTGGGATGTGTGCTTGACGGTCACGGGCTCAGGTGCAGCCGCAGCTTCCGATGCCTTGACAGAAACGGATTCCGAAACTTCCTTGAGCTCTTCGGTGGTCTTCTGCGCTTCCTTGGCTGCCTCGGTGGCTTCGTTAACAGTGCTCTTTAGATTCTTATGCTTGTCATTGAGCATGTCATACATGAACATGACTTCCTTATGGTTCTTGTTGATCTCATCAAGAACCGTATCGGAATACTCATTGACCGCCATAATCTTCTCATTGGTCAGTCTCTCGAGTGTACGCTCCGTCTTTTCCTCTGCGTAACCTACCGCTTCGTTCACGACATCGTCGACATGCTTGCGCATATTCTCGGATTCGCTCTCTATGCTCTTTTTAACCTCTTCCCTTACAAGCTCACTGATATCGGTATCGATATGTTCTTCTTTTTCGGGAATTAAAAAACTTGCCGCAATAAGAATGGCTCCCGCGGCAAGTAATAAAATCTCCAAAACAGTCATCGCGAAAGTTCCTTTCAGATCTTTATGTCAAAAGAAGACGAGGATCCTTTGATAACAACCTTGTCGGTATCCGCTTCTTCATGATGCTTTTTTCTGTTACTTCCGCCGTCTCCCGCATATCCGCTTCCCGAGCCGCCGTGATCGTCGGGACGCATCTCGGACTTCTCGGTATTGGATACCTGCGAATGGGACAGGTCGGTCTTCTTTTCGTTTTCAGCTCCTACATGGCTCTGGACAAGCGAAGCATGCATATCCTCATTATGCTTGAAGGTGGCATAATCAAGGGAAGCCGGTATCTGGGCGATCTCTATTCCTGCCATAATCGTACCTCTCTATAGGGGTGCCATCTTGACATCACCCGCCTGACGGATGAATCTGCAATACTTGTAGCTGTCCTTAACGGTGGTTGAAAGATCACCGATGATGATGGTTGTTCCGGGATAAACTTCTCCCGTGACAATAACCTCGGATTTACGCTCGGGATCGAATATCTTGTTGAGTTCCTGCATGCGCGCGTTCTTCTCGGTGAGCTCTTTTTTCTTGAGTTCGAGAGTCGCTGCGGTCTGCTTTACATAGTTGAGCTGATCGGCGGTCATTCTTACGCCCTTCGCCTTCTTTTCCATGAAGTTCTGGATAACGGGCTGTGCGTCCTTGATGGCTTTTACAATCTCGCCGATCTCTTTCTGTGTTCTGTTGAATTCATTCTTGAGCTCGGGATTTGCTCCGACCTCAATTATGGTCTGGGATCCCATTGTTGCACCGAGTGTTTTTGCTTCGACCTTGGAATCGGCCTGGACATGACCTCCGGTGATGAATCCGTGTTTTCCGGTAACGGTAAC
This sequence comes from Lachnospiraceae bacterium, assembly GCA_017617005.1. Lineage (GTDB taxonomy): Bacteria > Bacillota > Clostridia > Lachnospirales > Lachnospiraceae > AC2028. Next base: position 3,788 of record JAFZWW010000090.1, on the reverse strand, counting down.
TTCGGTTCCTGCGGAAACATCGGAATGAAGGATGGACTCGGTACTTACATATCCGCCTGCGGTAACCTTACTGTTCTCAATGAATTTGGCGATGACGTTATTGCCGGCTTCGAGCACACCCTTGCCCATGCCGTTCATACCGCGGGCGATGATTATATTACCTCCCGCAACGACATGTGCGCCTTCAACGACACCGTATACGATGACATCGCCTGTAGCCTTTACTTCGAAGTTGGCTGCGATATTTCCGTTGACCTGAACATTTCCGGTGAAATCAATATTACCGGTAGAATTGTCAACATTCTCAACGGTATAGATATTGGAAACGAATACGGCCCCGTCGATGAGCTGGACCATTCCATCCACATCACTCTTGATAACAAGCCTGTCCTCGGAAAGGGTTATGTTCTTACCGAAATTATGACGGAGCTTTTTGACATCGCGTGGTTTGATGGGTGCTCCCTGAATAGTCATTCCGGGTTCTCCGGGATCCTCGGGGATGATACGTGCAAGCATCTCACCCTTCTTGATATTGTTGACAATACCCAAATGGAAATAGTCCACGGTGCCGTCTTCATTCATGGCAGGCTTTGCGTGAACATCAGTGTTAAAGAAGTATTCTATCTCCGCATCTCTTCCGTGTCTTGCGGGTTTGCCCTTTGCGACAACGATATCCGTTGAATAGATTCCGCCGCTTGCAAAAAGCTTCTGAAGGAGTTCCGTCTGGATTCCGTACTTGATCATTCTGAAAGCCAGATCCTTCAGGAATTCTTCCACGGTCATCCTCTCACCGGTATCGGAAGGAGGAGTGAATCTTGCGATGGCTTTCATATTGTCTTCGGAAACCGTGAAATTATAATTCTCACGGATGGGAGGACATTCCCCGCTTCCGAGTTCAATGACTTCATCCTTCAGTGTCTTGATGGCATCGGTGATCTTACCCGGCTCATAATTGGTCAATCCGTTCATATCGAGATAATTGACCAGTTCCTGTGCCCTTACGGGTTCTCCGCCGTCCTTGGGAGCATATATGGCAACTCCGAAACCTCCGGGAGTCTTGATGACTTTGAAATATCCGTTTCTCATAAAAATTTCTCCTAAGCAGATCAGGTCTGAGTGAGTATATCCATATACGGACCGAGCTTATCCTTCATCTTCTTAAGAGCTCTTGTGTGAAGCTGGGATATTCTGGACTCCGAAACCTCAAGCGTCTGTGCGATCTCCTTGAGTGTCATTTCTTCATAGTAGTAAAGAGTGATAATCTGCTGCTCTTTTTCGGAAAGACCGCTGAGGGCCTCGGACAATTTCTCGGTAAGTTCCTTTTTGTCTATGCTCTCTTCGGGGCTCAGGAAATGAGCGGTCGTCTGTGATGAAGGAGATGATGCCACATCCGCACCGGATTCAACAAACTCGTCAAGGCTGACAAGTCCGGTTATCTTCATCTGAGACTGCCACTCGGAATATTCGTCATCGGTGATTCCGAGGGCCTGTGCTATCTCTTCATCGGTAGCCACATGTCCCTTGGTGAGTTCTATCTCATGGATCACCGCATCTATTTTTTTCTGTTTCTGTCTGATCGTTCTGGGAATCCAGTCCATCTTGCGGATCTGGTCCAGTATGGAACCTCTTATACGGAGCGAGGCATATGTTTCGAATTTAACATCTTTGAGATTATCGAATTTATCTATTGCATCGATGAGTCCGAAGATACCGTAACTGCAGAGATCTTCAAACTCGACATTGTAACCGAGATACATGGAGAGTCTTCCGGCCACGACTTTAACAAGAGGAGCATATTCAATGATAAGCTTCTCCCTTACATCTGCACCCCTGTTTTTGGCGTAGTCGTCAAGTAATTTTTTTCTTGATGCCTCATCCATAGGCTTTTGGTTTATCGGCCCCCTGTCTTATTTTTTCAGGACACTTTTGATCCTTACTCATTATCCGGAGACTGTCCGACCGTCTCCCCGTCCGCATCCTTTTCAATGACTTCGTCTTCTATCATCTCTTCTTTGCTGTTGACCTTATCAAAATGATCAAGGAACATCACTATGACAGAGCCGATCGCATAGAAGATCAAAAAGACGACCAAAAGGCTTCCGAGCTTGTATATGATACTGTCTCCCCTGATGAAGGTGATCACGGCTGTGACCAGTCCCGCAGATAACATCATGGTAAGGGGAATTAATCTTCTCTTCATCAGATGACCTTCTCCGGCTTTCCTACCGCCTTTATGACATAGTCTCCGGTCTCGGGATAAAAGATTACCGTACGTCCGTAATTAAGACCCGTGTCTTCGGCTAAGATGGGAATACCGAGTTCTTTTAATTTGGCTTTTACCGCCTCGACGTTTCTTTCACCGACATTGAGATTTGTTCTTGAAGAAAGTGCGAACATGGTGGCTCCGCCTGCGATCTTGGCCACGATATTTCTCCTGACCGCTCCGAGCTTTTCCATCTGCTTGAGCAGTTCCACGATACCGGTATCCGCAAACTTTGCAACATTGGTCTGGTTTGCAATGACGGTGGAATCGGGAAGCATGATGTGTGCAAGTCCGCCTACCTTGTTGTTCTTGTCCCTGAGTGCGATACCGACACAGGAACCGAGTCCCAATGTAGTTATTCCGTTTGGAGGAAGGCAAGTCTTAAGGTCTGCCATTCCGACCTTTATGATTTCACTCATCTCTAATCTCCTTGGATCAAATGCTCTGACAACGCTTTACCTTAAACCGGTAATCCGAGGGAGGTGAGTATTTTCTTATACGATTCGACATCCGGTACAAGAATGAAATATCCGTCGATCTGTACTTCGTCGAAGAACTTGGACTGGATCATGAGGATCTGGTCGCCGTATATTCCGAACTCGATCGCGGGAACCGAGAGAATGGCACCGGCCATATCGACGGTAAGTGCGGGAGGCGAAGGATAGATCTTGAGATTCGTAAGGGTTGAAAGCGAATTGAGATAAGCACCGGTGATGATGTTTCCGACTTCCTGCATCGCAGATAATTCCATCTCCGTGAACTCTTCGCCGGGATCTCCCATACCCATCATAACTTTATTGATCAGATACTTGGCGCTCTTCTGCTCGACAAGGAACAGCATGGATCCGGTGATATCGCCCTCTACTCCGAGGAATACACCTACCATGATCTGCTCTTCTCCGCCTATGGCATTACCGACGTCGGAGAAATCGAGGAGATCAACCTGGGGCACGCCCATATCGATCTTACATCCGAGCATCTGGGAAAGAGCCGTCATGGCATTTCCCGCGCCGATGTTTCCGATCTCTTTTAATACGTCATAATAATTCTGAGTTACATCAGAAAGAGTAAGATCGCTCATAGAACCCCCAAAATGATTAATCAGATGTCATCAAGGTTAATGGTGTTGATATCAAGAATGGAGATAAGCTGGTCTCCGTTCTTTCCTACAGCGCTGACGAATTTTCTGGCCTCGGGTGTGCCGCCCTCGGGGGTGGTGGACTCGATCTGGTCTTCGGAAAGCTTGATAACTTCCTTGACTTCGTCAACGAGTACGCCGATGCTTCCTTCGGATTCAACCTTGAGGATGATGATCCTCGTGTCACGTCCGATCTCATCTTCGGAAAGTCCCATCTTGAGTCTGAGGCTCATTACGGGAATAACCTCACCTCTGAGATTGATGACTCCCTTGAGATATGCGGGAACCTTGGGTACTCTTGTGATCTGCTGCATCCTGAGGATGTTGTCTATATAATTGATATCGATTCCGAAATCCTCATCACCGAGGCTGATGACTATATACTGG
>JAFZWW010000089.1 GCA_017617005.1 Lachnospiraceae bacterium | reverse complement strand
CAGCGGTTCCCGGAACTGCATTCGGTGACAGCGGTGAAGGATATCTGAGAATATCCTATGCATATTCACTCGAAAGACTCGAAGAGGCAATGAAGAGATTTGCCCGCTTCGCAGAAAAGCTCCGCAGCGAAAAGAAAGCGTAAGAATGCCTTATTCCGATCAGAAAAATGCCACGATGAACATCGTGCGCAAGCATAATATCAGAGCGCAGAAAAAATACGGACAGAATTTCCTCACAGACGAGGGAGTTCTGGACGGAATAGTCGAAGCTGCGGGAGTCTGCGGTGAGGACCATGTTGTGGAGATAGGTCCCGGACTCGGAAGCCTCACGAAAAAACTTGCGGAGCAGGCTTCACACGTAACGGCGATAGAGATCGACAAACAGATGATCCCAGTGCTCGAAGAAGAGCTTGCGGGTTTTGACAACATAAATGTCATCTGTGCCGATGTTCTGAAGACTGACCTTAAAGCGATTGCGGATACCTATCCCGGAGAGTGCGTCAAGGTTGTTGCGAATCTCCCCTATTACATCACAACACCGATAGTAACGGGACTTCTCGAGAGCGGGATACATTTTAAGAGCATTACCGTAATGGTCCAGACCGAGGTTGCCGAAAGAATGCAGACGGGCCCGGGCTCCAAGGATTACGGCGCACTTTCGCTGGCCGTGCAGTACTATTCCAGGCCCGAGATAGTTCTCGATGTTCCGCCCGAGTGCTTTTTCCCGATGCCCGGTGTCGGCAGCAGCGTTATAAGGCTCGACCTGTATGAAAAGCCACCCGTGGAGGTTAAGGATCCCGCGAAGATGTTCGGGATAATAAAAGCCTCGTTCATGCAGCGCAGGAAGACATTGTCAAACGCGCTCCAGAACAATCCCGATACGAAGATCCCCAGGGAAAAGACGGAAAGCATTCTTACCCGGATGGGGCTTGACCTCAGGGTCAGGGGCGAAGCGCTGACACTCGAACAGTTTGCCGAATTCACCGATCTTTTGTGACATATACGAAAAATGAATCGCTGCTCCCAATATATGGGGGCAGCGATTTTTTTATCCACAAGGTTATCAACATTTGGTGAGGTTTTTCACAAAAATCACAAAATATAGTCCCGTATTATAGACATCCTAACACTAGTTATGGTACAATTTCAAAGATTGGATCAGTATATATTGTGGTTTTTTTCTCTTATTTAGGGGTGAAACTGTGGATAAGTTCGAATATAAGGTAAAACTGCAGAAGATCAACGAACTCATCGATGAAAAAGAATACTTCGATGCCGTCGCGATAGCCGATACGATCGACTGGGAAAAGAAGCCCGTGGAAACACTGGTGCGTATCGGAGACCTTTACAGAAAGGTCATGAGATATGACGATGCGATCGAGCTTTACAGGATCGCATACCGCAAGGCTCCCGAAAACAAGAATATCTGCTATTATCTCTGCAAGCTTTACATCAAGAAAGAATATATAGTTCAGGCCGTCTATGCATATAACGAGTTCGAAAGGATCGCCCGTGAGAACGATCCCAGGGTTTATAAGCTCAAATATATGCGCGATCAGATGCTCCATGTCGAGATCGAGCAGAAGATCGAGACCCTTGAGACCCTGAAGAGCATAGAATATTCGGAAAAGTGGGCATACACCCTTGCTTATCAGTACTATCTTGCCGGACGTGAGAGCGATTGCATCCATGAGTGCGACCAGCTGATCGCAGCATTCGGTGACGGCAAGTATGTGTATGCTTCAATGCTTCTTAAGAAGAAATACACCGAGCTTTCTCCCGACCAGCAGAAGATCTTCGACAACTGGAAGGAAGTAAAGGACGAAGAGCCTCAGGCTGAGCAGAATACCGCTCAGATCACATCCGGGACCGAGGTTAAGGAAGACACCCGCAGGATAGAGGTACAAGGGGAAGGTGCCACCAGGGAGATCACCGCGGAAGAGATCTCCGCGATAAACAAGGCCACCGCTCCCGAGGATACCATCGTTTACGATCCCGCACAGGTCCAGGCCGCTCTCGAGACCACCAATCTTTCCGATGAGACCAGGATCTTCAGGGGCATCGATATTCCCGCAGAGCCCGAGATCCGCGTCAAGACCGTTGACGTCGGCAAGTACAATACCATTGACCTTCAGAAGGCACTCGCTTCCGCAGTCAGGGAAGTCGTGGGCGAGCCCGCACAGAGCTCCGAAGTAACCAGGACCCTCATGGCTCCCATGATCGATCCCGATACAGGAAGCCTTGATAATCCCGAGTATTCCGAAGCCAAGGAAAAAGAATACGATTACGATACCGGCGACATCAATGCCGATGAAGCACCCGAGACCATCTTTAGTGAGACGGCCGAGGTAGCCGAGATCCCCGAAGTTGCAGAAGCCGTCGAGGTTCCCGAGGAGAAGGATTATCCTACCCTCGATTCCGTGCAGGATGTCGAAGTATCCGAGCCCGGGGATGACCGCATCGTCAAGGATGAAGGCAATATCAAGTCTTACTATCCCAAGGATATGACAAGGTATAACAACCTTACCGAGACCCAGTCCGTACGTATCCAGGATGCACTTACCGATCAGCCTCCCGAGTCCATCGCTTCAGCGCTTTCACAGGAAGCCGACGGACAGATCAGTCTCGTTCTTCCCGACGATCAGGAGATCACCAGACAGATCACCGGCCAGATGAACATCGCCGAAGTCCTCGAAGAGTGGGAAAAGAGACAGGCAGAGCTCGAAAAGAGCCTCCAGGAAGAATTCCACGAGCAGGTCAAGGTCCAGACCGGAGAACTCTTCGATCATTTCGAGACCGAGATCCTCAATTCACTTCTCGAGGTTCTTGAAAGAGAATCCGATGAAGAAGCCGAAGCAAGCCAGGCTATCTATGAAGGCCGCGTTTCCGAGATGGATGAGCTTCCCGACGAAGCAAAGCTCGAGACCGGACTCATTCCCGTTACGACCATCGCAGAGCTGACCGAAAAGGATGCCGACGAAGAGGCAGCCAAGCAGCGTATCCGCGATAACCAGGAAAGGATCCGCCTTGTAGGCGATGACGATTCCGTAAGAGACCTTACCAAAGAGGAAAAAGAACTCTTCGGTCCTTATATCCAGAGCAGGGCTGCAAAGCGTCAGCTGGCGGTTCTCCTCGATTCACTCAGCATGGCTTCCTATACCGGAAATGCGATCCTTGCGGGTGACGACGGAATAGACGTCGAAAACCTTGCGATCAGGATCCTCAAGGAAGTCAGGAACAGCGATCACAACCTTTCCGGAAAAGTCGCAAGGATCAAGGGCGACAACCTGAACGGAAAGAGCATGGAAGCAACCATGAAGCTCCTTGCGGGCGGCGGACTCATCCTAAGCGATGTCACCGCAGTTACCGAAGAGACCGCAGAGAAGCTCAAGAATGCATTGCTCAGGGAAGACCAGGGCATGATCGTCATCCTCGCCGACAGGAAGAGAAATATCGAGAAGTTCATGGATATGTATCCCACCCTGTGCGAGATGTTCACCGCATATATGGAAGTCAAGGCGCTCAGCGAAAAGAAGCTCGTTGCCTTTGCGAAGAAATATGCGCGTGAGAGAGAATATGTGATCGGCGAGATGGGTGAGCTCGCACTTCATACACAGATCTCGATGAGACAGTCCAATGACCACGCCGTTACCGTAATGGAAGTAAAGCGTATCGTTGACGATGCCATCAAGCATGTCGAAAAGAAGACCGCCACACATTTCTTTGATATCCTGCTCGGAAAGCGTTATGATATTGAAGATATGACAATTCTCGGTGAAAAGGATTTCGCCTAAAATTTGTTTAAGGAGGTCTTGATAATGGCATCCGAAAAGACTACCGCTAAAAAGAAAACATCGACAGCTTCGAAGCCCGCTAAGACTGCGGCTTCGAAGAAAACCAATAAGACTCCTGCAGTGGTTCCCGCTGCAGAAGTTTTTATTTCCGAAGATGATATGTACCTCTTCGGACAGGGAACGCATTACGATATCTATAAAAAGCTCGGGGCGCATCCCTCCGTTCAGAACGGAAAAAAAGGATATTACTTCGCTGTATGGGCTCCCAATGCCCTTTCCGTTCACGTAGTAGGTTCATGGAACGGATGGAACGAAGCCGAGGGTGAGATGAAAAAGCTCGGTCCCGTCGGCATCTGGTCCGTATTCATCGAGGGAGTTACTCCCGGACAGATGTATAAATTCCTTATCTATGCGAAGGACGGATCCAAGCTCTATAAGGCCGACCCCTATGCAAACCAGGCAGAGTTCAGACCCGGCACCGCATCCATTACCGCCGACATTTCCGGCTTCAAGTGGACCGACTCCAAATGGGAGAGTGCAAGGGATAAGAAGGACTGGTACAAAGAGCCGATGGCGGTTTACGAGTGCCATATCGGTTCGTTCATGAAGCACCCCAACGGAACCGAGGACGGTTTCTACAATTACCGCGAGTTCGCAACAAGGATCGTGGAATATCTGAAGGAAATGAAATATACCCATATCGAACTCATGGGTATTGCGGAGCATCCCTTCGACGGATCGTGGGGATACCAGGTAACGGGCTATTATGCACCGACCTCCCGTTACGGAACACCGCAGGATTTCATGTACCTCGTAAACGAACTCCACAAAGCGGGTGTGGGTGTCATCCTTGACTGGGTTCCCGCACATTTTGCGACCGATGCGCACGGCCTCGGAAAATTCGACGGCGAGTGCATCTACGAAGATCCCGATCCGAGACGCGGGGAGCATCCCGACTGGGGAACCAAGATCTTCAATCTGGCCAAGCCCGAGGTCAAGAACTTCCTCATCGCAAATGTCCTCTACTGGCTCAGGGAATTCCACGTCGACGGAATACGTGTCGATGCCGTTGCTTCCATGCTCTATCTCGATTACGGCAAAAAAGACGGACAATGGCTTCCCAACAAGTACGGCGATAACAAGAATCTCGATGCCATCGTTTTCTTCCGCCATCTGAATTCAGTGGTAAGAGGCACATATCCCGGATTCATCACCGTTGCTGAGGAATCCACCGCATGGCCCAATGTCACCGGTCCCATCGGAACCGAGAGCCTCGGTTTCACCTTCAAGTGGAACATGGGTTGGATGCACGATTTCTGCGAATACATGAAGCTCGATCCCGTTATGAGGGGCGGCGACCATCACTCGATGACCTTCGCAATGTCCTATAACGAATCCGAGCATTACATACTTCCTCTTTCCCATGATGAGGTCGTACACCTCAAGTGCTCCATGGTAGAGAAGATGCCCGGCTACAAGATCGACAAGTACGCGAACCTCAGGCTAGGATATACATATATGTTCGGCCACTGCGGAAAGAAGCTCCTCTTCATGGGACAGGACTTCGGCCAGGAAAGGGAGTGGAGCGAAGCAAGGGAGCTTGACTGGTTCCTTCTCGGCGAAAAGCTCAATTCCGGACTTAAGACCTTCGTCGGAGAGCTCCTTGACCTGTATCACAAATATCCCTGCCTTTACAGCATCGATGACAGCTGGGCGGGATTTGAATGGATGAATGCGGACGATGCGGACAGAAGTATTTTCTCTTTTGTCAGAAGGGACGAAACGGGTAAAAAGAACCTGCTCTTCATCCTGAACATGACCCCGATGAAGTGGGAAAATTATATTGTTCCCGTTCCGAAGGCAGGTGAGTACAAGCTTGTGCTCAATTCCGACGAGGAAAGATTCGGAGGCTTCGGAACAAGCGCTCCCGAGAAGTTTAAATCCGCAAGGGAACACTGCGTTCTCCAGGAAAATGTCATAAAACTCGATATGAATCCTTACAGCGGTCTTGTGTATACCTTCTGACAGGCTAAAGAAATCAGCCTTTTTGACCGAAATTATAGGTGAGTGCACGGACGCACTCACCTTTTTTCGATAATTTCTCGGAAAAACGATCGGGACGGATCCCCCATTTTATCCATTAAAACGGGAGATTTAAGATTGAAGATCACATTCGAAGGACAGGATAATTCCCAGGCCCTTAAATACATAAAGAACAATTCCCAGGGAAAGCAGATTGGGAAGGGTGATATGCTTTCTCCCGAAAGCATGTCCGCGCTTGTGGATATCGGAAACGGCAATAACCTTCAGATCCCCGGCGAAGAAGGAAAGCACAGCCTCCTTGCCGGAGCGGTCAGGGACGCATCGGTACAGGAATCCGGCGTTCTCAAAAATTACCGCGTCGTCATGGCCCACACCATGTCCGGCGAGGATGTAAGAAAAGCGGAAGAGGACGGATTCGACCTCGGAAATATGTCCCCCGAAGAGAGCGTGACCATCCTCGATAAGGTCAAGGCAGAGACCGCAAAGGGCGGTACCGTCATCAGGGGCTTTAACGACGATCTTGATGATGCGGTCCTTGAAAGTGCCGGAAACAAAGGCCTGGACAGCGTTGTCAAAAAGGCCCTTGCCGAGCAGGACCTTCCCTCCACACCCGAAAATATCCGCGAGGTATCAAATGCGGTCGATCTGGCTTCTCAGCTCGAAGCTCCCACCGATACCGAAAAAGCATATATCATCGAAAACGACCTTTCGCTTGCGGTAAGGGGTTTTTACGTTGCCCAGAGTGCCGCACCCGAAAGAGCCGCACAGATCTCGGATGCTTCCGTTCTCGATTCTCCCGAGATGAAGAATATAAAAGATAGCATGATCGAAGCCGGGAAGGTTCTTGACGATCCCGGGGAAGGGTTTGCCATCGCAAAATGGCTCTTTGAAAGAAACCTTCCCGTCACCGGAGAAAACATTCTCAAGGCTAAGAACATTTCGGAAATACAGTTCCCCGTCTCCCCCGAAAGGGCGGCCCGTGCCGGTGCACGTGCCCTGGCTTCCGGAAAGAGCGCGGACATGGCTGACCTTACCGAAAAGGGCAGCGTCTACGAGCAGGCAGCACTGATCGGGGAAAAGTATTTTTCCGATGCAGTCATTGATAAAGAGGACATCGCCCGCACCAGAAAGATTCAGGAGATCAGGCTCAGCATGACCGCCGAGGTCAATCTCGAGCTTGTAAGAAGCGGCTTTGCGATCGATACCGCTCCCATAGAGGATTTTATAGACAGACTTAAAGCCATCGAGCAGGAGGTAGCCCTTAAGTACTTCCCGGAGACCGCAGGCGTAACCGATCATGATGACAATGCACCCGGCATGAGCATCGGAAGTCCCGAGGATGCCGTAGCCGCATACAGACTGATGAACGCGGTCAATACCGCGGTTACCGAGCTGAAAGACGCACCCGCATCTTCCCTCGGAGTATTCGTTCCCAGGGTCAGCGCAGAGGTCGCATTCGGAGAATTCGAAGAGATCGCCCTCGGCGAAAAAGAAAGACTTAAGAAGGCAGGCGAAAGCTACGAAGCCCTTTCAACCGAAGTCAGAAGGGACCTCGGAGACAGCATAAGCAAAGCATTCTCAAGTGTCGACGGACTCGTTGAGGGACTCGGACTCGACCTGAATGACCTCAACAGAAGACATGTCAGGATTCTTGCTTACAACCGTATGGAAATAAGCATCGAAAATATGGACAGGATCGCGGCAGCCGACGAGACCGTAACCTCCGTCATCGACAGGATGAAGCCCGCCGCAGTTCTCGATATGATCAGAAACGGCATCAATCCTCTCGAAAAGAGCTTTGATGAGATAGGAAAATTCCTCGATGAGAGGATAGTTAATACCGAAGGTTTCGAGAAGGCCTCCGAAAACTACGCCGAATTCCTTTATGCCCTCGATAAGAGCAAGGAGATAACCGCAGAGGAAAGGGAAACCTACATCGGCATCTACCGCATGCTCGACAAGATCGAAAAGAAGGACGGGGCTGCGATCGGTTCCGTGGTAAATACCGGCAGCGAGCTTGATTTCGCAAACCTTCTTTCCGCGGTAAGAAGTTCGAGATTTAAGGGTATGGATGTCAGGGTCGATGACGGCACCGGAATCTCCGAGGTTGTATCGGCAGGCCGCTCCATAACCGATCAGATAATGGCATCTTTCAGGGAAGCACCCGAAAGCTATTATGAGGACAAGGCAGAGTACCTCAGAAACGCAGCATTCGCGGGAGAAGCCGAGCTTTCCTTTATCGAAGATGCGGGCATTTCAGCAAATGCCGAGAACATAATTGCGGCAGAAAACCTCCTTTCCGCAGACGATGACCTTTACAGGACCGTCTTCGGCAAAAAGGAAGAAAAAAAGGCAGCGGACGAGGCATTCGAGAAAATAGCATCCGCTGAGGAACCCGCAGAAGAATATGCAGATTTCCTTAAGGAAATGAGATCCGATGTCCGGGAGATGACCTTCGAAGCAGGCGAAGTGATCGATGTCAGGGCACTTCAGCAGGTCGGAAGACAGCTTTCGGTAGCGGTCAGGGCGATAGAAGAAGGTGTTGAGGAGTATTTCATCCCCGTGGATATCGGCGGAGAGATCTCCAAGGTCAGGGTATCCTTCAGAAACAGCGAAAATTCGTCCTCCGCGGACATTCTTTTCCGGGATCCGGACGGAAACGAGTGCAGGGCACATCTTGAGCTCTGGGACAAGGCGGTTAACGGAATCATTTCCGTCGATCCGGGCACGGAACTTAAGAAATCGCTCAGAGCTGCCGATATATTTACTGCAGACTTAAATGAAAACGGCTACGATACATCCGCAGGAGTCAAGGTCATAAAAGCGGATGAAGCCGAAAAGTCATATAAATACGAACTCTCCGGCAAGGATGCCGGTGTAAACAGACAGGAGGGAGCCGGTCGCAAAGAGCTCTTCAGGTTATCCGAGAGATTCCTGAAGGCAGTCAAGGAGAGCTTCCATGAGGATCAATTATAATGTTTCGGCGATGATCGCCAACAATTCCCTTAAGAACAACGACGACCTTCTCAGTGCGTCACTTCAGAGATTATCATCAGGATTCAAGATCAACGGGGCCAAGGATAACCCCGCAGGTCTTGCAATGGCCAAAAGAATGAACGCCCAGATCACCGGCACCCATACCGCCGATGACAATACCATGGACGGAATTTCAGTTATCGAGACCGCGGACGGTGCTCTTTCCGAGGTTGCGGCAATGCTTCAGAGAATGAACGAGCTTGCGGTACAGGCTTCCAACGGCACCATGACCGATGACGACAGAGCGATCATCCAGAAGGAGATCGAGCAGCTCAAAGATGAGGTCGACAGGGTTTCCAAGAGTACCGAATTCAATTCACAGCCCCTTCTCGACGGATTCTACGATCTCAAGGGCTATACCGACAATATCGATGTAAAGGTTCTCACCTATTCCAAAGAGATCCCCGCAGACAAATACAATTTCAACGATATCAGCTGGACCCTCAATGCGGACGGAACCAAGGATGTTACCGTTATCGATTCCAACGGTTCGACCACTGCATACAAGGGTTCCATGATCGATAACGTCATCACCATAACCGGAGCTGATGGATTTGAGCTTAAGCTTACCGTTCCCGAGAACCAGGCAAGTGCAAGCGGAGCCACCGGAGCTCTCGAAGTAGAGTGTACCGGCATCGGAGCAATGAGACTCCAGGTCGGATCGAACGAGGGCCAGGTCCTCGAGATGCAGATCCCTGCAGTAAACCTTGCCAACATGGGACTTACCGGACTCGACCTTTCCACCGAGGATACCGCAAGGGAAGCCATCGACAGGATCAAGAATGCGATGACATTCGTAAATACCGTAAGAGGCCAGCTCGGTGCGTACCAGAACAGACTTGAGAACACCGATGCAAGACTCGATGTTACCGCTGAGAACATGACCGCGGCTTACTCCAGGATAATGGATGTGGATATGGCCGAGGAAATGACCAAATATTCAACCTATACCGTAATGACCCAGGCAGGAACCAGCGTTCTCGCACAGGCTAACGACAGACCTTCGACCGTTTTACAGCTTCTTCAGTAAGGGGGGATAGGATATGACAGATAATCTCAAGCAGGAATTCACCAGAAGAATAAGCGTTGCAAATTCAACCGAGCTTATAGTCGTCCTTTACGACATGGTCCTCTGCTATGCGGATGATGCGGAAGAGGCGCTTAAGACCGATCAGGATCACGAATTCTACGCAGCGATCTCCAGAATGAGAAACTGCATAAACGAGCTTATGTGCTCACTCCACATGGAATATGAGCCCGCTGCGGCGCTTCTTTCACTCTACAGATTCTGCATCAGAAAGCTCACCACCGTCGGCATCAGAAGGAGCATCCAGCCCCTCGATGAGATCAGAAAGATAATAAAGCCCCTCAGGGAATCATATGCGGGCCTTGTCGGATACAATACATCCGGTCCCGTCATGGGCAATTCCGAGACTGTTTATGCAGGTTTAACATACGGAAAGAACGACATTAACGAGAATCTCGTCAACAACGTAAACCGCGGAATGCTCATATAATTCAAGGGTTTTAAAAGAATGATAAGGAACTCCCCTTTTAGGGGGAGTTCTTTTTTTATGACGCGATTGTCATGTTTTTGCCGTCATATTTCACAAAATTACAAAACCTGCAAAAAAGGTATTGAAATCCTAAATCTGCGAATATATAATCGCACTTACAAAAACGCCTTTCGGAAAAAATCTTTTTCCGGGCGCAGATGATGAGCCGACGCCTCATCGTCTCAGGGACGCTCGTCCCGTTTACCCAACAGTTAAAACAAATTGACTATGGAGAAAAGAGATGTATCTGTTAGCCGCATTTCTCGCGGTTGCCGGATTGTTTGATTTCTTTTTCCGCAAAATACCCAACCGGCTGATCCTGATCATGCTCGGAGTCTGTCTGGTCATGAATATTTATGTGTTCGGGCCGGCTTCCCTGACCGGAGTTGTCCCCAGGATCCTTATCGCGGGAGCTCTGTTTTATCCGGTGTTTGTGATCGGAGCCCTCGGAGCGGGGGATGTGAAGCTCATGGCGGTCAGCTGCGGATTTGTGTCCGGTGATAAGGCGCTGTATTTTCTGTTCGTTTCGCTTCTTGCGGCTTCGGTCATAGGCACGGTGAAGATGGGTATGCACGGGGAATTAAAAAAGAGGATGCACCGGCTCGCGTTATATATCAAAAAAACAATAAGGACGGGCAGACCCGAAATGTATCACGCAAACAGGGCGGCCGCACTTGAAAACGGGGTTGCCCTTGCCGGTCCGATGTTCATAAGCGCACTTATCGGGATCGGAGGATTTTACTGAATGAAGCGTGAAAGGATATTGCTTTTATATGACAGGGATGAAGAATATGCGCATCTGATGGGGGAGTATCTGCTCGGATGCAAGGGCCTTCCCTGGAAGATAGCTGCCTGCACGAGTGCCGGGGATCTTCTCGGTATAGTAAACGGAAGGGCTCCCGAGGTGCTTGTGACATCGGCATCCTGCTATGACAAATGCCTTGAAAAGATCGGGGCAAAGCACACCATCGTCCTTAATGACGGGACGACGGGAGTGCACGGGGTGACCGAAAAATACCAGCCGGCGGAGAACACGCTCAGGGTGATCCTCGATATATGTGCCGAGGATGAAGATGCCGACGGGGCGGATTTTATGAGTCCGGCCAAGGACCGTGCAAAGCTGATCGGAGTTTTTTCACCGGTCAGGAGGTGCTATCAGACAACCTTTTCGGTGCTTATGGGAAGACTTCTTTCGGACAGGGGAAGGGTTCTGTACCTGAGCTTTGAATTCTGCGAAGGCTGTGAGGAACTCATTCCGCCGGAGGAGAGCAGGGGACTTTCGGACCTTATGTATTTCATCAAAAGCCCCGTTAATGTATTTCTTCTCCGGTTTAAATCGATGGTCAGGAGCATAGCCGGGCTCGATTACATACCCTGTGCACTTTCGGGGACCGATATTTCGGATATTCCCGAAGCGGAATGGAAGCTGTTCCTTTCACGGATATGCGATTACGGCGAATATTCGTATGTGATCCTTGATCTGTCGGAAAGCATCAGGGGGATATTTTCAATCCTCAGGATGTGCGACCGGATCTACACGCTCACGAGAAACGACCGTGTTGCGAAACGCAAGGTGGAAAGCTACGAGAATGTCCTGAGTCTTTACAACTATGAGGATGTCAGGGAAAAAAGCATAAAATGTGATCCGCCGTCCGTAAACAGAGTTCCCTCTTTTTCGGGAGATATGAGCGGAGAATTTGTCGATTTTATCGCAAAACAGCTGGGAGAGATCTGATGGATGTCGTAAAGGCCAAGGATGAACTTAAGAAAACCGTACGCGAGCGTCTCGGATACGGACAGGAATATACGGATGAAGAGGTCAGCGGGATCATAGACGACTGCATACTGGACTCCCCGGAATTCAGGCCGCTTTCCGTGACAAATAAAAGGCGGATAGGAAAGGAAGTCTTCGATTCGCTGAGAAGACTGGACATCCTCCAGAGCTTTATCGAGGATAAGTCGGTCACGGAGGTGATGATAAACGGATATCGGAACGTCTTTGTGGAAAGGGCGGGCGCACTTACCAGGCTGGACCGAGGCTTTGATTCCGAGGAAAAGCTGATGGATGTCATCCAGCAGATCGTGGCCGGGTGCAACAGGACGGTAAATGAGGCGTCACCAATAGTCGATGCGAGGCTTTCCGACGGATCCAGAGTCAATATCGTCCTTCCGCCCGTTGCGCTGTCGGGACCGACCGTAACCATCAGGCGTTTTCCCGAAAAGCCCGTGACCATGGAAGGACTCCTCAGGTTCGGGTCCGTAACGGAGGAGGTTTCGGAATTCCTGAAGACCCTGGTCAGGGCCAAATACAACATTTTCATAAGCGGCGGAACGGGAAGCGGAAAGACAACCTTTCTGAACGTGCTGTCCGGGTTTATCCCGCCGGACGAAAGGGTGATAACCATCGAGGACAGTGCCGAGCTGCAGCTCCAGGGGATAGAGAACCTTGTCAGGCTGGAGACCAGGAACGGAGGACAGGGCGCTGCGGAGATAAGCATAAGGGATCTTATCAGGTCTTCCCTGAGAATGCGCCCGGACCGGATCATTGTCGGTGAAGTCAGGGGCGGTGAAGCGCTCGATATGCTCCAGTGTCTGAATACGGGACATGACGGATCAATGTCGACGGGGCATGCAAATTCATCAAGGGATATGCTCTCCAGACTTGAAAATATGGTGCTCATGGCTACGGAGCTTCCGCTTTCCGCAGTGAGGGCACAGATCGCATCGGGACTGGACTTGATAGTCCATCTCGGAAGACTCAGGGACAGGACCAGAAAGGTACTGGATATATCGGAGGTTTGCGGATATGAGAACGGTGAAATATCCCTTAAAAGACTATACGGATTCATTGAAGAGGGATATGAAAACGGCAGGGTCAAAGGGGCTCTTCGGAAAACGGGGGAGCTTGAGAACAGAGAAAAGCTCGGGCGCTCGGGATTATCGCTCGGTTAAGTGGGATGCCGGAAAGAGACTTCGCGCCGTTCTGGAATCGGCAGGGTGCGTGCTGCTCCTTTCGTTTTTCTTTTACCGGAGCTTTCTTGCGGCCGTTCCGCTTTCCTTTATCGGGATCCTGTATTTCCGGAAAAAGGGAAAGAGCCTGGCCGCAAAGGACAGGAAGAATCTGGAATCCCAGTTCGGGGAAGCGATACGAGGAGTGGAGACCGCGCTCAAAGCAGGTTATTCGGTCGAGAATGCCTTTGTCCAGAGCGGGAGGGATATGGAAAGACAGTTCGGACGGGATGCATTTATCTGTGAAGAGCTTGAGGCGATAAGAAGGGGAATGATCCTGAACATCACTCTCGAGGAAATGCTGACGGACCTGGGAATGCGGAGCGGAAGCGAAGCAATATCGGATTTTGCGAAGGTTTTTGCGATAGCCAAAAGATATGGGGGAAGCATGCCCGAGATAATATCCTCGGCGGCGGATACCATTTCGCTCCAGATCGAGACCATGGAGGAGATAGATGCGTCCCTGTCCGGAAGAAGGATGGAACTGAACATCATGAGGATCATGCCCTTCGGGATCCTCGCCTATGTCGGGGTCACAAGTCCGGGATATTTCGATCCGCTGTACGGCAATCTGACCGGAGTTCTGCTCATGACGGGACTATTGGCGGTATATCTTGCCGGCTTTGTGCTCGGTGATAAGGTCCTGGCAGGGCTTGAGGAGGGATGATGCATGCTTGATAAGGTCTGTGCTTTTTTATACGGGGTCGTGTTCTGCCGTAAGGGGAAACTGCCCGATAAGTCGGTGATCAAAAAACTTGTTTTCCTGCATCCTTCGGAGGATATCGAAAAGCTTTACAGGGATTTTTGCATAAGGAGGTTCAGGTTGACCCTGATGACGGTACTTGCCGGTCTGATCCTCGGGTGCTTTATGAAGATATCCGCAGTTTACGGACGGAGCATATCGGATGCGGGCTTTGAAAGAAACGAATGGAACGGGAAAAAGGAGAGGCTGGAGCTTTATGCGATATCGGGTGAGGAGAAGCTGGAGATAGATGTGACTCTGGAACCGAGGCTTCTGAGCGAAACGGAGCTGGAATCGTATTCCGAAAGATTTGAGGAAGAGATAGGCACGCTGATACTCGGGGAAAATCCTGATCTGCGTCATATCAGTACCGGCCTCGAGATCCGGGAAAAATATGACGGATACCCATTTAAGTGCGTTTGGAAATCCTCGGATCCGAAAAGGATCAGTGCATACGGAGGCAGGGTCGATCCGTCCGAAGAAGAGGAAGTGCTGCTTGCGGTCACATATTCATACGGGGACTACAAAAAGAGTCTGGAGCTTCAGGTCCTTGTTGTACGTCCCGAAATGACGGATGAGCAGATCCTGGCAGCAGGACTTGAGGATTATCTGGCAGAGAGTCAGGGGGAGTGCCGCGAAGAGAAGCTTTGGACACTGCCTTCCGAATATGCCGGGAGGGATCTTAAGTGGGAATACAGGGCTGAGGATGACGGTTTTCTGATAATGGCGGTATTTGCCGCAGTCGGGGCGGTCATATATATGGCTTCCGAAAAGGACCTTACTTCCAAGAGCGAACAGAAAAAAGAGAACATGAGAAGGAGCTATCCGAAGATCCTGCGGCAGCTGGCGTTATATATCGGTGCCGGCATGACGGTAAAAGCCGCTTTTACAAGGATCGCGGATGATGCCCCGGAAAACAGCGGCGAATACATATTTGAAGAGATGAAGATAGCATGCCTTGAGATGAAACAGGGCCTGAGCGAAACACAGGTGTACGAACGGTTCGGGAAAAGGACAGGACTTTCCGAGTACATCAAGCTGTCCGGTCTTCTTTCGCAGAATCTCAAAAGGGGCAATCCGGGTTTTCTCGGAAGGCTCAGGGACGAAGCTTATACATCGATGCACGAAAGGGTGCTGGAGTCCAGAAAGGCCGGGGAAAAGGCCCAGACCAAGCTCCTTGCTCCAATGATGATGATGCTTGCCGTCGTAATGGTGATGATAATGATGCCGGCGATGACCGGAATAAAGATATAAGGAGGATAGGAAGATGATGAGATTAAAGGGATTCGGGGATTTTCTGAAGGAAGATGACGGGATGGGAACCGTGGAGGTGATCCTCATTATCGTTG
>JAFZWW010000088.1 GCA_017617005.1 Lachnospiraceae bacterium | reverse complement strand
AATGGTGATGATAATGATGCCGGCGATGACCGGAATAAAGATATAAGGAGGATAGGAAGATGATGAGATTAAAGGGATTCGGGGATTTTCTGAAGGAAGATGACGGGATGGGAACCGTGGAGGTGATCCTCATTATCGTTGTGCTTGTCGGACTCGTGATCATTTTCAAGAGCAGGATCACCGAGATAGTCGAAAATCTTTTTGACAAGATCACCACGCAGACAGATTCGGTATGACGATGAGAAGAACTTGCGGCGGATACCTGACCGTCTATATGACACTTACGCTTGCCGTTTTGCTGAGCCTTTGCATGACCATGATCGAGGGTGCGAGAAGAAGCGCCATGAGAATGCAGGCCGAGGTCATTACCGACACCGCGATGAGAAGCGTGCTCGCCGAATACAACAGGGAGCTGATGCGGCAATACAACATATTTGCGGTCGATTCCTCATATGGGACTGCGGAAGCGGGAATGGGACATGCTTCGCAGCATTTTAAGGAATATATGGAGAAAAACTATGATCCGGATATTTCCATGCCGTGGCTGGATTACAGGGATTTCCTCGGAGCATATCCGGAAAGTGCGGCGGTAGATGCGGTAAGTTATCTGACCGACGATCATGGAGCGGTGTTCAGGGCCTGCGCGATCGATGCCATAAAGGATGATCTCGGACTGGCCCTGGCGGAGGAAGTGATCGGATGGGCGACCAGTGCCGAGATCACGGCTGCGGACAGCATGGATGTTCAGGGGGAACTGAATTCACAGAGCTCGGTTGTTTCCTTGGCGGCAGCAGGCGAAAGGAGCAGAAGGGAATCCGAAAGGACTTCGCAGGAAAAAGAGTACGAAGAAGCGTGTAAAGCTGCGGAAGAGGCCGGGGACGAAGCACCACAGGCTCCGGAACTCACAGCCCTGCCTGAAAGTTACAGCTCTCCGGTGAGCGGGATAGCGGGCAGTGTAAGCAACGGAATACTCGGATTCGTTATCGAGGATCCTGAAAAGCTTTCGAGAAGACAGCTGGATCTGAACGGGATCATCTCGGGAAGAATGAATGCAGGCGATGTAAGCACGGGAACCCTGGAATACGGCTCAGCAGATGGCGGTATAGCCGACGAGGCTCTGGATAAAGCATTATTCGGTGAATATCTGATGAGGTATATGGGCAGATACGGTGATACGGATGATTCGGATGCCCTTATGTATCAGATTGAGTATCTCATAGCCGGAAAGGGTAACGATACCGAAAACCTTAACGGTGTGGCACTGAGGATCCTGGGAATAAGAGCCGGAATGGATCTTTTATATCTTGAAACCGACGCTACGAAGCGTTCGGATGCGGAGCTCCTGGCCGAAGGGATATGTACGGTCTGCTTTATCGAGGAAATGACCCCGGTACTCACTCATGCCATATTGCTGGCATGGGCTCTGGCCGAGGGAAGGTATGACACAAGGGTTCTTCTTTCCGGGGGAAAGATCCCGTTCATGAAGGACCAAACAACCTGGCACAGCGAAATGCTGAGTGCTCTTTCCGGATATGATCCCGGTCCGTTCACGGGTACCGATACGGGACTGTCTTATAAGGATTATCTCCGAATCTTTATGTTCCTGACAGATACCGGGAAGCTGACCGTGAGAGCCATGGATATCATTGAGTCGGATATAAGACTGAGCGGAGGGAACGGTAATTTCAGGATGGATGCCTGTATGGAGATGCTTGAATTCAGCGCTGTCATTAACAGCCCGTTCGGAAACAGCGTGAACATCAAACGCAGGCTTAAGTATTGAACAAGTTAAGAGGAACAGGGCAGAGATGTCTTTTTTATGCGGGAAATCTTCTTTGCGCAACTTTCAAAACTGTATACGAAGAGGAAAGTCTTCTCCGGGACAACTACTGATGTCATACCTTTCCCGCATAGAGAAGACATCCCTGCTTGCCGGCGGCATGACTGTCGAAGCTGCCGTTGTGCTGCCGGTTTTCCTGTTCTTCTTCATTAACCTTTCGGCTTCGCTGGAGATGATAAGGCTCTGCGGAAATCTGGAGTATGCACTCCACGGAGCCGGAAATGAGGTCTGTCTGTACGGAAGTCTACTGACGGAGTCGATGAAGGACCTCGGTCCAACGGGCCATATCGGAGCGGCCGGCGGCGGACCTTCATCAGTTTCGGGAAATTCCTCCGACCAGGGGAGTTCATCCGGAAATATCGGGCAGTCCGGAAATGAGCGTTCCGAGGATACGGACAGTATTCTGGCGATGGCCGAAGGAACGGCTCTTTCATATACCTATGTCAGATACAGGATGATCGATGAGCTCGGCGAGGATTATCTGGATTCATCCCCTCTTACGAGCGGGAAAGCCGGACTAAATTTCTACGGGAGCACAATAGATACGGACAATGACATTCTGGATATCAGGCTTTCCTACAGAGTGGGGACCCCCTTTAACATCGCCGGGATACATTCATTTATGATGGCCGGAAGGTTCTACGGACATCTGTGGAACGGATATGCGGTAAACGGAAATACGGCTTCGGAGTCAGAGGAGCAGATTGTTTATATCACGGAAAACAGTGAGGTTTATCATCTTACGACTGCCTGCACCCACCTGAGACTGTCCGTAAGGCCCGCCAGGTATTCGTCGGTGGGTGACGAAAGGAACGGGAGCGGGGGTAATTATCTGCCCTGTGAGATATGTGCAAGGGGAGAAAACCCGGAGATTGTTTATATATGCACTTCGGGGGACAGATATCACTATGACGGTGAGTGCTATACCCTTACGAGAACCTATACTGCCGTTCCGTTATCGGAGGTGGAGGATTCAAGAAGACCGTGTTCAAGATGCGGAGGCGGATGATGGATCTGTTCGGTGTGGTTTTGGGCATTTTTATGACGGTGTTGTCGGTTTTTGATATACGGATCCGGAAACTTCCGATCGTGCTTTTGAAGGCCGGCATAGCCCTGGCATTGTTCAGGCCGGTACTGTTCTTTCTCTTGTATGGGTCTCCAGCGGAACAGCAAAGGATGTTTTCGGTTGCTCTGCTGGGGGCCCTGCCCGGGATCGCGGTGACAGGACTGTCATTTATTTCGGACAAGGTGGGAAGAGGTGACGGGATAGTGCTGGTCATAATGGGGATGTTCGAAAGCTGTTCTTTTGTGACATCCGCGTCATGTATTGCGTGTCTGACTCTGGCCTGCTTTTCGGCGGTTCTTCTTGCCATGCACAGGGTAGGAAGAAATACGAGGATGCCGTTTGTTCCGTTTCTTACCGGAGCATACATTGTGCTGAAGATATTCGGTGGGAGGATTGGAGTATGAGACCGGAGAAATATCGCGGAGGTTATATGACAATAGAGGCAGCGATGATCATGCCCGTGGTACTGGGGATCGTCATTCTGGTCATGAGGATCTGGTTTTTCAGATATGACAGGGTTCTCCAGGACATGGATACATGTGCCGTGACGGTAAGGTGCATGGAACAGCAGGATATGGATGCCGATGAAAGGGCCTCGTATGTCACCGAACAGATGCAGGGAAGATATAAGGATCAATATATTGTCTGGAATTTCGGGGATATATCCGTCTCGTGCACCGGGGACAGCGTTGCCTGCACCGTAACGGGAAACAGCGGACACATCGCGGGAATATCCGGACTTTGGGATGTTCCTGATACCTTGTCCGCAACCTCTGAGAGGAAAAGGACCATACTGCCCGAAACATTTGTCATAAGGACATACAGAAAGGCACTGGGTGCGGGAGAATACATTTCATCTTCGCTTAATGAAGAGTGAGCTGAAAGAGAGGAGTAATGATGATCGTCAGCGAATATGTGAGAGGACTCAAGAACAATTATGTGCGTATCAGGGAACTGTCGTTGCCGGATGAACGGAAATACCAGTACTGCATTATGAAAAGAGGCGGGATCACCGGACTTCTTCCTTTTGAGATCAGGTATATCGATTCGGATGCGTACATGTATTACGACATCACCTCCAGGCAGAATATCAGTACCCTGTATTCCAAAAAGCCGCTGGACAGAAACTGGGTCATCTCATTTTTTTCGTCCATGAAAAGGATCCGGAACGAGGCTGTAAGGTTTCTTCTCGATCCCGCAAACCTTATATGGAATCCGGGGAATGTGTACCAGGATCTGAAGACGGGAAATTTCGGATATCTGTATGTTCCGTATCTTGATGAGGATAACGGATTCTCCGAGATGGTGGATTTCATCGTCGGACATGTGGATTACGAAGACGAGGAGTTGGTCAGATGTGTATATCTTGTAGCCGAACAGTATAAATCCGGCGGAGATGCATATGTCGATGAAAAGATCTATTCGGATATAGAGGAGCTTAAAAAGCCTGCATCGGGAATGAAGAATACCGTGCAGGCCGGGGGTCCGGGCATATCGGAAAAGACTGTTTCCGAACCGGAGCGGACCGGGGATATGAAAACAATCTATTCCTGCTCCGAAGCGATCGGGGATGAGTTCACCGATTTCTGGGAAAGGCCCGTTAAGCTCCGTCCCGAAGAAAAGAAGCACGGAAAAGCTGCCGAGGAGGAGGCAAAAAACGGAGGAATCATTTCTTTCTTTTCCAGGATACGCAATAAAGACCGCAGGCTCAGGAAGGAATATGAGTTTGAAAGCGAGGCTGAGCCGGCCGTCGCCGAGGAGATCAGGTACAGCGATGCCGAAACTCCCGGGGATGAGGATCCGGAGGGGACAGTATTTGTCGATCTGTCCGCGGATGACGGGACAAGGAGGCTTAATTCCGAAAACGGGGAGTGCATCAGGGTCTTAAGCGGGGGAAGCATCGTGATAGGAAAGAAGGGCGAGGATGCGGACCTTGTAATAGACGAAAAAGAGATCAGCAGAATGCATGCCCGGATCTTCCTCAAGGACGAGGATTATTATGTCGAGGACTTGAACTCCACAAACGGAACCTTTAAGAACGGGGTCAGGCTGAAGCCCTACGAACAGAAGAAACTCTCCAAAGGTGACGAGATCAAACTGGCCACCAAAAAACTGATCTTTACATGATCGGTAATTGAAAAATTAGCACAAGACGTTTTATTATTTAAATGGATGAAACATGATTTGTATTACTATTGACGAATTATCACCTTGTCTTAAAGATGTTATAACTGGTGAAAAGGTTGAAACTGAAGTAATCAGAATAAAAAGAAAAACCTTTTTATCAAAATTTAATAAGAAGAATGGCTGGTATGTTAATTGGCAGGATCTGTTGCTGGACAATGAAATATATGCAGTTGTTCTTAAGGGCTCAATTGATATTCAGGGTTTGATCGCGCTGGAGAACAAAGCAGACTATAAAGCTATATATATTTCCTGGGCTGTAGCTGCTCCTCATAATAATCCTGAATTAGTAGATAAAAAACGATATAATGGAGTCGGAGGACATCTACTCGCTATCGCTATAGACAGATCTATACAGATTGGATATAACGGTGATATTACCGGGTTTTGCAGATCGGAAAAAATAATGTATCATTTTGTCAGAGAGTATAATGCGATTAAATTGAGCATGTTACATGAATACCAGATAGGAATCTTTGATGAAGCATCGAAGCGCATCCGTGAGGTATATGACTATGAGTGGACAGATGAAGAACTATAAAAACTACATAGAATCTCTTGATAATATGAAGGAGCCGGTTGTTCCTAAAGCTAAACTTGATATGCGTGGAGCTATTCGCTATGCGCAGGAAAAAGGTGTTTCGGTTGAAATGCTGACCAAGGAAGAAAAGGAACGTTTTATACAGTATCTATAAATAGACCACAAAAAAGAACGAGATTGCATCATTTCAGTGATCTGATGATGGTTTGTATCGTTGTCCTGATACTGCTCGTGTGGTGTTTGATAAGTGCATTATTTACATAGTTTGATCAGCCCCTGTTCAGACAGGGGCTTTTATTTGTTACGGACCCCTCTATACAGAAGAAACTCTCCAAAGGTGACGAGATCAAACCGGCCACCAAAATAGCTGATCTTTCCGTGATCAATATTTGCAATGGTGATTAATGACGGTATAATAATAGAGGATTTCAATGCAATACGAATGGGATTCGAATAAAGAGAGAATCTTTATGACATAATAAGCCACTCTCCGGAGTGGCTTTTTTCATAAGAAAATATGGACATTCCGTATATCCATTGGATATTATGATACGGGGGTGAAACGTTAACGGCTGTATCTGTGAGGGTATCGGTATGGGTAGCAATAAGGGGATAAACGTTTCTTTTGAAAGCGGAAGCGAAATGGTCGCTTATGAGATCCAAAAGCTTTTGGAAAGCTCTTTGGAACCGGAGTTCAGTGACTATCTTAAGAACACTCTTGAGGAATTGAAGAAGGATTCCCTGAGCTCCATGGCGCTGCGCAAAAGGGTGGTCGCCAACTACCTGATCTACGTGGAAAGAATGCAATCCCTGGGAAAGGACGTCGAACCCAGGTACTTAAAGGCTGTATACGGAGATATGGATGCTCCCGAAATAAAGCCTTCCGGAAGCCCCTACAGTAATGACATATGTATCGTAAATCCTTTCGATATTGATATTCCCGGGCAGAGCGGATCCGACAGGAAACCGGAAGAAGATAAGGATTATACCGACGAAGCGGATGAACTGTTCGAAAGCTGGGTCCTGGCAAACGATATTACATCCAGGATAAATCTTGCAAAGGATTTTAAAACCAGGTTTGCTTTTGATCCCAGGAATGATTACATAGATCAGATCGACGAATTTGGCCGCGTTAAAGGATCAAACTATAGAAAAGTGGAGAGTATGATCTTGCTGTACTTCACGGGTGAGCGTTTCGAAAGATACAGAGAACACGAATGGAACAGAATAAAAAGAACGAAAATGCATCATTTCAGTGATCTGATGATGGTTTGTATCGTTGTCCTGATACTGCTCGTGTGGTGTTTGATAAGTGCATTATTTACATAGTTTGATCAGCCCCTGTTCAGGCAGGGGCTTTTATTTGTTACGGACCCCTCTATACAGAAGAAACTCTCCAAAGGTGACGAGATCATACTGGCCACCAAAAAATTATCTTTACGTGATATTTTCCCGCGAAGTGTTGTAAATACGCCATTGACACGGTATATACCATGATATATACTTTAGTCGGAAAGGCGGGCGATTACTATGATGACTGCTAAATTATTTGAAAACGGAAGAAGCCAGGCTGTCAGATTACCCAAGGAATTCCGTTTTGAGGGTGATGAGGTTATGATCGGCAAGGTCGGTGACATCGTAGTACTGTCTCCCAAGGCCGATAAGTGGGATCTGTTTATGAAGGCCCTGGATATGTTTTCGGATGATGTTTTCGAAAACGGCAGGGGAGAACAGATCATTCAGGAACGTGAAAACCTATGAAATATATGCTTGATACAAATACCTGCATATATCTGATCAAAAACAGACCCGTACAGGTCCTGGAGATGATGAAAGAGCTCGATCCGGATGACATATGTATATCATCGGTTACATATGCCGAGCTTTCTTATGGCATTGAAAAGGGTGCAGATGCCTCGAGAAATCGCATTGCGCTGGTATTTTTGCTTGCGAATATAGGTATCCTTCCCTTCGATGACCGTGCGGTCTGTGAATACGGTGTGATAAGATCCGAACTTGAGAGAATGGAACTACCCATCGGACCTCTGGATACAATGATTGCGGCTCATGCCAGGTCTACGGGATGTACGCTCGTCACGAACAATATAAGGGAGTTTAAAAGAGTAAGAAATATCCGAATTGAAAAATGGGTATGATAAAAACATAACCGGCAGGGAGTCTGCCGGTTTTTCTGTTAATTGTTACGAATCCCTCTATATGGTATATTTAATCCCGTAGGGTTTGTTAGGGAGGCGCTGAAGAAATGTCCGGGAATGAACACTTCGAAAAAGCTCTTTCTGATATGAAGGACAACTTCGCCGGCAGGGGCGGGATCACACATCTTGCCGACCTTGGCTATCCCGTTCTCGAGATACAGTCTTCGCTTGATTTCCCTTTCCCCCTTGAAAAGATCGGCAGGGTCATGTGGGAGCACTTTGTTTCCAATGATACCATCCTTCTCAAAGCCCCGGGATCGGGCGCGGGCAAGGAGAATGCCACATATATCAGGAAAACCGACGCCTACGGAAGACAGTCCTTTATAAAGTCCGAAAACCGCGATCCGGAAAAGAAGGAGACCACCTGGAAGAAGATAGTTCTCCGCGTGGACCACGATATCTTCCATGTAAAATCCGATGAGGACCGGAGGATCGTCAAAGCATTCCTTGATGAAAACTCCCACGGCGGCCCCGATTACGTAAGCCTTGATTTCGGAAGGCTCAAGGAGAGAAACGGCGCCGAGTGGATGACCCTTCTTTCGCTCCTAAAGGGCGATGAAAGGGACTATGTCAGCGTAATGCCCTGGGAAAACAGCATCACGAGCATCTATCACCGGATAGATGACCGTATCGTGAGGATGCTGGAGATGCTCGAGGGAACAAGTATGATGCCCGGGGTTTTTTATTTTGCTTCGGGGGATGTATAATCGAAGAGTCTGAAAGGAGTCTGTATGGTCATACATATTTACTACGGCGGAAGAGGCGTCATCGACGATCCCACACGCCCTGTCATAGAGAGAATGCAGAAGGTTCTCGAAGAACTCAGGGTCAAGGTCGTCCTTTACAACCTTTACGAATATAAGAACACGATCCCAAGCCTTTCACAGACGGTCAAGGATGCCGACGGAATAGTTCTTGCATCCACGGTCGAGTGGTTCGGAATGGGCGGATACATGCTCCAGTTCCTTGACGCTTGCTGGCAGTTCGGCGACAAGTCCAGGATCAGCGAGATCTACATGATGCCCGTTGTGATTGCCAAGACCTACGGCGAAAGACAGGTCATCGCGGACCTTGCCAATGCCTGGGAGACCCTTGGAGGAAAGGTCCTCACCGGAATCTCCGGCTATATCGACAATCCCCTCGACCTTGAGGTCAACAGCGAGTACATCTCAGTCGTCGAGTCCTTTGCCGAGAAGCTCTACCGCGGCGTCAACCAGAGGGAGAAGACCCTTCCTTCCAGCAAGAACGTTCTCACCCAGAGGGTCACGGCACCCGATCCCCTCAAACTTTCCGTGCCCGAGGCCGAGCAGCTCTCCGAGTACGTATCCGATGAGAACTATGTCCGCACGCAAAAAGAAGACATTCAGGAGCTCGCGGTCCACTTCAAAGGCATATTGATGTCCGAGGACGCGGGAAGCGAAGAAGAGTACATCACAGATATAAAGAGAGCATTCAAACCCGCCCAGGGCGTATCGGGAGTGTTTGTGCTTGATATAGAGGAAAAGAAAAAGGACCTTATCATCGAGATCACCGGGCCTAAGATCGACGTCAGATACGACAAAGCCGACACCTGTGACATAAGGATGACCCTCAACAGGAATGTCATGGAGGATATCGTTTCCGGAAGAATGTCCTTCCAGAGAGCATTCATGTCGGGTGCGATGGCAGGCATGAAGGGTGAGTTCTCACTCCTCAGCGGACTCGATAAGGTACTTGTTTTCACACATTGATATCGGAGGATCATTCATAATGAAAAAAGATGATTGTATTTTCTGCAAACTCGCAAACGGCGACATCCCCACCAATTCCATCTACGAGGATGAAAGATTCAACGTGATACTCGACAACGGTCCCGCAACCAAGGGCCACGCCCTCATCCTTCCCAAGGACCATGCGGACAACCTTTTCGAGCTTCCCGATGATACCGCGGCCGAGGCTATGAAGCTTGCCAAGAAGCTCGGATGCATGCTCGTTGAAAAGCTTGGAGCACAGGGCCTTAACCTCGTCCAGAATAACGGCGCCGTAGCAGGCCAGACCGTTAATCATTTCCATCTCCACCTGATCCCCAGGTATGAAGGAGACGGCCAGAACATACTCTGGAAACCCACATCGCCTTCAAGCGAAGAACTTGTCAGTGTAAAGGAAGTACTTACGAAATAATGAGAGAAATAGATTCCAAGATCATCACCGAAACCTTATCGGAGATGTGCATTGAGGCCAATCACTACCTCACCCCCGATATGGAAAAGGCTCTGGACAGTGCTGAGAAGAACGAGATCTCACCTCTCGGCAAACAGGTCCTCGGCCAGCTCAAAGAAAACCTCAGGATCGCAGGAAGCGATACCATCCCCATCTGTCAGGATACCGGCATGGCGGTCGTATTTGCCGAGGTCGGACAGGACGTTCATATCACCGGAGGAACCCTCACGGATGCCATCAATGAAGGCGTGCGCAAGGGCTATACCGAAGGCTTCTTAAGAAAATCTGTAGTGGGAGATCCCCTGGAGAGAGTCAACACAGGCGACAACACTCCCGCAGTCATCCATTACGACATAGTTCCCGGAGACGGACTAAAACTCACACTTGCGCCCAAGGGCTTCGGTAGCGAGAACATGAGCAGGATCTTCATGCTCAAGCCTGCCGAGGGTATTGAAGGTGTAAAAAATGCCGTGCTCACAGCGGTAAATGACGCAGGCCCCAACGCCTGCCCTCCCATGGTCGTGGGTGTAGGCATCGGCGGAACCTTCGAAAAGGCCGCACTCCTTTCCAAGAAGGCACTTCTCCGTCCCGCAGGCGAGCATTCCGACATCCCCTATGTAAAGGAACTCGAAGAGGAACTCCTCACACGCATCAATAAATCCGGCATCGGCCCCGGCGGCCTCGGAGGCAGGATCACCGCAATGGCGGTCAACGTCCTCACCTACCCGACCCATATCGCGGGCCTTCCCGTTGCCGTAAACATCTGCTGTCACGTAAACCGTCACAGCGTAAGAGAGCTTTAAGGAGGCATCATGGATAAAAGAGTAAGCATGCCTCTGTCAAAAGAGGACGCACTGTCGCTGAACTGCGGCGATTACGTATATCTGACCGGCACCATCTACACCGCAAGGGATGCCGCTCACAAGAGAATGTACGATGCCCTTCGAAAGGGTGAGGCCCTTCCCATCGATATCAAGGGACAGACCATCTACTATATGGGTCCTTCTCCCGCAAGAGAGGGCAGACCCATTGGCAGCGCGGGTCCCACCACCGCAAGCCGAATGGACAAGTACGCGCCCGAGCTTCTTGATCTCGGTCTTATCGGAATGATAGGAAAAGGAAAGAGAACACAGGAAGTAAAGGACGCAATGATCCGTAACGGCGCGGTCTATTTTGCCGCCGTAGGCGGTGCGGGAGCACTCCTGAGCAAATGCATCATCTCTTCCGAAGTAGTCGCATATGACGATCTCGGGACAGAGGCCATCAGGAAGCTTGAAGTAAAGGATCTACCCGTTATAGTCGTCATCGACCATACCGGCAAAGACCTGTACATCGAATCACAAAAACAGTACAGGGAAGAATAAGGAGAAAAGAAAGTGAAAGACAAGATCTTCAGTTCCACAGCAAAGAAGGTCGTTCTCGCTGTTGTCATCCTGTTTGTTGCAGGCATCATCGTGAGCGGATCCTTCTACACCATCAGAGAGGAAGAGCAGGCAGTAGTATGTACCTTCGGTTCACCCCAGGCGGTAACCACTCCCGGTCTGCATTTCAAGATACCCTTTATCCAGACCGTAGATAAAGTATCTACCACCATCAACGGCTTCAGCATCGGATACAACTCCACCGGAGCCGGCGAGGAAGCAATGATGATCACTTCCGATTACAACTTCCTCCACGTAGACTTTTACGCAGAGTACAGGGTCACCGATCCCGTAAAGGCACTCTATGCATCCGAGGACCCCGTTGAGATCCTCAGGAACATCGCACAGAACTGCATCAGGACAACGATCGGTTCCTACACCGTTGACAGCGTTCTCACCACCGGCAAGAACGAGATCCAGGCCAACATCAAGCAGATGATCATCGACAAGCTCGAGGTTTACGATATCGGAATCCAGCTCGTCAACATCACCATTCAGGATGCCGAGCCCCCCACCGATGCCGTAAGCATGGCATTCAAAGAGGTTGAGACCGCAAAGCAGGGAAAAGAAACCTCAGTAAATAACGCCAACAAGTACAGAAACGAAAAGATTCCCGCAGCAGAGGCTGAGGCCGACAGGATCATCCAGGAAGCAGAGGCTGCAAAGCAGGAGAGGATCAACGAAGCAAACGGACAGGTAGCAAGATTCAACGCCCTCTACGAGGAATATATCAATTATCCCGAGGTTACGAGAAGAAGAATGTTCTACGAGACCATGGAAGATGTTCTTCCCGGACTCAAGGTGGTCATCCAGAGCTCCGACGGAAGCACACAGACAATGCTTCCGCTTGACAGCTTCTTCGAGTATCAGGCAGTTCCTAACACTACCACCACAACCGAAACAGGATTTTGATATAGAGGGATATAAAAATGGCACAATTTGAAAGCTTTGATTCAAACGGCAATCCCAAGAAGGGAAAAGCAAAAACAGCCGATAAAAAAGAAAAAAGATCGTTCAAAGGATGGTTTATCTTCGCAGCGGTCATCTTTGCACTCATCGTTGTGAAGTCATGCTTGATCGTTACATATGAAGACCAGTACAAGCTGGTAAGAAGATTCGGTAAGGTAGAAAGAGTCATCGCCACACCCGGTATCTCGTTCAAGATTCCTTTTATCGAGACCGTTGATGTGGTTCCCGATCAGATACTTATCTATGACCTTCCCGCATCGGACGTAATCACTTCCGATAAGAAGACCATGATCGTCGACAGCTACGTTCTCTGGCGTGTCACCGATCCCCTCAAGTTCGCACAGACCCTGAGCGGATCCGTTACCAATGCAGAGAACCGTATCGACAACATCGTTTACAACGCAACCAAGAACACCATCTCCAACATGACACAGGATGCAGTCATCCTTAGCCGTGACGGCAAGATGACCGTAACCATAGCAGAAGCTGACACGGATGTCGTTTCCAGGGATATAAGCGTTGATGAAGAAACCGCTGTTGTTGAGATCACTTCCCTTACCGAAGAGATCATGACCCAGATCAATAACGTCGAATCACAGTACGGAATCGAGATCATCACCGTTGATGTTAAGAAGCTTGATCTTCCCGATGACAACAAGCAGGCCGTATATACCAGAATGATCTCCGAAAGAGAGAACATCGCTGCGCAGTACACCGCAGAAGGTAATGCACAGGCCCAGATCATCATGAACACCACAGACAGGGAAGTTTCCATCACAATATCCAACGCACAGGCTCAGGCAGAAGCTATAAGGGCTGAGGGTGAGGCGGAATACATGAGGATACTTTCCGATGCATATTCCGATGAGAGCAAAGCAGATTTCTATTCCTATGTCAGGGCTCTCGATGCACTCAGGGCAAGCATGACGAGCGGTGACGACACTGTCATTCTTTCGGAAGACTCACCCATTGCGGGAATCTTCTACGGAAAATACTGATCGCACTAATTAGTGTTGACAAAGCGGGCCTTTAGTGGCTACAATATGTCTTGCGTCTTCGGACGTATATATTGACTACCGGTTCTAAATTGGTAGAGGCATTCGGGCCTAAGGAGAAGTACTCAAGAGGCCGAAGAGGCGCCCCTGCTAAGGGTGTAGGTCGGGCAACCGGCGCGAGGGTTCAAATCCCTCCTTCTCCGTTCTTTTCGAAATGCACAAGATGAAAAAGAATTCTCATTTGAGGATTCTTTTTTCTTCCTTTAAGGAAGGGTTCGGAAAGACGATGTGACAGTGCAATATATAGTGGTCTGTAAACCCTGTAAATTCAAGGATTTGTAGAGCACAAAAGTTTACAAAATTTTTTTAAATTTGTGTTGACTTTGAAAATGCCCTGTGATATCTTAATAAAGCTGTCGCTTTGAAAACAGCAAAGTT
>JAFZWW010000087.1 GCA_017617005.1 Lachnospiraceae bacterium | reverse complement strand
ATATTCAATGCTCGGCGAGAAGGATCCCGACAGGGTTGAGATGATCCAGTTCCACCAGAGCTACAACTACGAGGACTTCATCGAGGGATTCAGACCTTCCGAGAAAGGAATGGGCTTCGACATCAAGCGCGGCGCATTCTATAAGTTCTGCCGCAAGGCACAGGAAGATCCCGATAACAAGTACTTCTTCATCATCGACGAGATCAATCGTGGTAACGTATCCCGTATCTTCGGTGAGCTCTTCATGCTGATAGAGCCCGATAAGAGAGGAAACGAACTCCAGCTACTGTATTCGGGAGAGAAGTTCAACGTTCCCAGGAATATCTACATCGTAGGCCTCATGAACACCGCCGACAGAAGTATCGCGATGATCGACTACGCTCTCAGAAGAAGATTCGTATTCTTCGACATGAAGCCCGGATTCGAGTCCGACGGATTCATCCAGTATATGAGGTCCTTCGGTGCGCCCAAGTTCGAATCTCTCATCAACTGCGTCAAGGAGCTCAACCAGGCGATCACCGACGATCCCGCTCTCGGAGCAGGCTTCTGCGTAGGACACTCTTATTTCTCCAACCTCAAGAGTGCGGACGATGAGATACTCAGCAATATCGTAGAGTACGAGATGGTACCTCTCCTTCAGGAGTACTGGTTCGATTCGCCCGATATGGTTGCTAAGTGGACTGAGAATTTGAGGAATTCGATAGCATGACACTTGATGATTGCGCAAAAACACTGGCCGACGGACTGACTCTTCAGGTCAAGCGCGGGCTGGTCAAAGACTATGTGCAGGGGACTGCGGTAGAGAGTGCCATCAGGGGAAGGATGGATGTTTCTACATCCTTACGTGACAGGACTCTCTACAAGCAGAGGATGGTCTGTATCTACGAGGATTATACCGAGAACTGTCCGCTCAACAGGATAGTCAAGGCGGGAGCCAAGCTTCTTATTTCCTGCCCCGATATTTCCGAGGAGAACAGGAAGCGTCTTCAGGATCTTATGATCTATTTTTCCACTGTCGATAATATCAGCCTCCGCAGGATGAGCTGGAGGATCAATTACGGCAAGAACGGCCCGGCTTACAAGCCCATGGTTGAAGCATGCCGCTTTGCCGCACAGGAACTGTTATGAAAAAGAAGAATATCATGTCGGTAATGATGGCTGTCACGCTTGTGCTTTTACAGGCGGTGACAGCCGTGTTTTCTTTTCCCATGCACGTAAGTGCCGGGGAGATGCTCGGTGAAAATGATTTCGATTCCGGTAAGGGACTTCCCTGGCACATATGCGAGTCTGCTACCGCAAAAATGGATTTCGAGATAGAAGACGGTGTCTACCGTATCACGATAATCAATCCCGGCGGGGCTTCGAACGGCGGAGAGGACAGGTGGGACTGCCAGTTCCGTCACAGGGGCCTGACCATCGTCTCGGGACATACTTATCATGTCCATTACGAGATCAAAGCATCCAATTCAGGAAAATTCTATACGAAGATCGGTAACCTCGCGGGCGACGTTGAGGTCTGGCACAATATGTCCAACGGATATGACCTTGAAGCCACATGGGATCCCATAAACATCAGTGCAAACAATTGGATGGTGGTCGATCTTTCCTTTACCGCTTCACAGTCGATCGATGTTGCCGAGTGGGCTTTCCACCTCGGAGGCGACGGTCAGTATACGAACGGTGTATGCTTCCCTGCAGGAACCGTGATAGAATTTGACAACATGTCTCTTGTTGACGAAACGTCAAATGAGCACGATTACCACGAACAGCCGGCATTTGAAAGATGCCGCATACTCGTTAACCAGATCGGTTACATACCCGGAATGGAGAAGAAGGCGGTGCTTATTTCAGATTCGAAGAACCCCGTTGACTTTTACATTACCGATGCTTCGGGCGAGGTGATCTATAAAGGGAAGTCCGTCGTGTTCGGTTTCGATGAGGATTCCGGTGACAATGTCCACACGCTCGACTTTTCGGATCTCGATACTCCCGGAACATATGAGATTTTTTCCGAGGCAGGGGATTATTCGAGGCCATTCGGTATCGGCGTATCAAGGACGTATTCGTCGATGCTCTATGATTCGCTTAACTATTTCTACCAGAACAGATCTGCGATAAATATCGAGAGCGGATATATCTCATCCCTTCCGGTTACCGGCGGAAGTCCCGATTCGCTCGCAAGGCCTGCGGGACACAATCCCGATAACGCATCTGTTCTGAGCGTCTGGGGATATTCCGGAACATCGGGCTCCGCAGATGTTACCGGCGGATGGTATGATGCCGGGGACCATGGCAAATACGTGGTAAACGGCGGAATAAGCGTATGGATACTCCAGAATATGTATGAGACCGCTCTTTATACCGGAATGGAGACCGCATTTGCCGACGGAACGATGCTGATTCCCGAGAATTCCAATTCATATCCAGATCTTCTTGACGAAGCGAGATGGGAGATGGAATGGATGCTGAAGATGCAGGTTTCCGGTGGTGAATATGACGGAATGGTCTATCACAAGGTGACCGATGAAAAGTGGACCGGTCTTGCGGTCGCTCCCGCCGACGATCCACAGCCGAGAGTCCTGTATCCTCCCACAACGGCGGCAACGCTAAATCTTGCCGCATGTGCCGCACAGAGTGCGAGACTCTGGGCACACATAGATGACGATTTTGCGAATGAGTGTCTTACAGCTGCGGAAAGAGCATACGAAGCCGCGCTTAAGCATCCGGAAATGTATGCCCCGATAGCGGATACTCCGGGCGGCGGTGCATACGGTGATGACAATGCAGACGACGAGTTCTACTGGGCCGCATGCGAACTGTTCATCACTACCGGTGATGATAAGTATCTTGAAGATGCTGCAGATTCCGCATTCTTCCTGAAGGTTGTAAACGATCTTTCGGGCGGTGAGAGCGTGGATACCTTCGGTGCTTTTGACTGGGGTCATACCGCGTCACTCGGAACCATGTCCCTTGTCCTCACAGATAACGCTCTTTCGGGTAAGGACAGGGAGACTGCGTTAAATAATCTCCGGACCGCAGCCGATGTGATGGTCTCCATGGAAGCGGGACAGGGGTACGGCATCCCCTATGGCTCGAGCACACTTTCTTCAAGCGATTCGTCACACGGATATCAGTGGGGGTCGAATTCATTCATCCTTGATAATTCGATGGTGCTTGCGTATGCCTATCTCAAGACCGGAGACGTCGCTTATCTGAACGGAGCGATCTCCGCCATGGATTACATACTCGGAAAAAATGCCAATGACTACTCCTATGTTACGGGCTACGGAAGCCACTATGCGATGTATCCGCACCACAGATTCTGGGCAAATCTCATAGATGACAGCTTCCCCGGAGCTCCCGCCGGAGTTCTTGTCGGAGGACCAAACAGCGGAATGCAGGATCCCTGGGTAAGGGGCATGGGCTGGAAAAAGGGAACGATCCCTCCCGCAAAATGCTATCTCGACCATATCGAGGCATATTCCGCCAATGAATGTGCGATCAACTGGAATGCGCCTCTTGCATGGATGACCGCATTCATCGCAGGCAATACCGAAGGCATCGCTGTAGGCGCACACGGGCTTACAACCGGTTATGTAACACAGGATAATATGTCCGCAGGCGGTACGGAGACAGGAACATCCGTACAGGTCGCAGGTGCGGCAACGGAACAGGGAACCACCGTGGTATCGGCATCTCCTGCAGGCCAGGGTGCCGCTCCGGTAACAGATGACGGAAAAGGCGATGATATGGCGGGCGTGCTCAAGATCGCTATAATCGTATTCGGTGTCATTATGGTCGTTATTCCCACCGAGATCTTCATCTATAAGCTGATAGAACTTAAAAAATCAGCTAAAAAAGAAGAAGAAAAGAAGGAATAGCCGAATAATTGCTCAATTCAGTTCGGATATTGCTCAAATCGGTAAAAAGATTGAAGTATCCGGTCCGTAAATGTAATATCTTCCGTGGGGATAGAAAGGGTATTTGTTTTGTTTAGGTCATTTTGGGGTATTTGTTATAAATGCAGAAAAAGAGCAACCGGATTTGGTGTGCTCTTTTTTGCGTTGTGTATGGCAATTTCCCTTATCGGCTGTGCAAATACCGGGGATGAGGAGGAACTCGTTCTCCTTTACGGTGAAGAAGAGACAGAGGAAGTTGCGGGCGACCTTCCCGTTGAATTCGCGGATGTGGTAAAGACCCAGTCGATCTCCGTAAGGTACCGCGCCGCAGTTACCGTGGACCTTGCATTCGATGTCGAAAGAGTCAAGATCGATTCTGTTCTTGTCACGAACGGTGAAGCAGTAAAGCGCGGCCAGCTCCTTATATCCCTTGTAAACGATACCGATATCGAAGCGGAGCGTGCGAATATCCTTTACCAGATCGAAAGGCTTGAGCTTCTGAAGGCCAGGACCCTCGACCAGAAGGAATACGATATAACACTTGCACGTTTCAATATCGCGATGGACGGTAATCTTAGCGTTTACGAGAAAGAAAAGAAAGAAAAAGAAGCCCTTGAGGAGATAGACAAAAACTATTACTACACCCTTCAGGGCTACGATGACGATATAGCCATAAAGTACCTTGAACTGCAGTATCTTGAGCAGAGCAACGCGGATCACAATATCTATGCCCCGATGGACGGCATAGTCGAATACTTAAGGGAAGGCCTTGAGGGAACCACATCCGTCATAGGCAAGACCGTGATCACACTGAAGGATCCCGAGGATATGTATTTCTTTGCATCGGATCCTCTTGCCGTCACTTATCTCGAAGGAATGGACAGCGTGCTCATAACTCCCAACGGCTCATCGGGAATACAGTATGAAGCCATACCCGAGATACTCGAAGACGGTTCCGGACTGAAGTTCATCCTTACCGGCGACAGTGCGACGGAATCAATAGCTGAAAATACGAACGGATATATCAGGATAGAGCTCGGAAGAAGGGACAATGTACTGAGCGTTCCCAAAGCGGCTGTGCACAGGGCCGGCGATCAGACATATGTATATGTCGTCGACGAAGACGGATACAGACGTTACAGGGAAGTTGTGATAGGACTTGAAGGCGACGAGAGAATCGAGATAATCTCGGGACTCGAAGCGGGAGAAAGGGTTGCGGTCAATTTCTGATGACGATCGGAAGAAGACAGTTCAATAAGATAAAAAGAATGCTCGTTACAGGGCTTTCTTTGGTCATGCTTCTTACCGGCTGCGGAAATGCCGCGCAGGCGGAACCTGAGATCGAACTCATCGATCCCGTATCCTCCGCCAATATCACCGAGGTTGCCGTAAGACGTACGATCCGCAAATATGAAGTCCTTGACGGAGGCGTGTTCCCCGTTGTGTCCGAGTATTCCGCAGGCGCCGGAATGAAGGCGGCGGATATCGGATTTTTCCCGGGACAGAGGGTTGTACGCGGAAGTGTTCTCTTTTCCGGTGATATGCAGGATTATATCGATCAGGAAAAAGCTACAAGAGATGCCCTTGATGACCTCATCATCAATTACAACGAAAACTGGGCGGTCAATGAACTGAAGGTCAGGGAACTGAACGAGTTCATCAGATACAGGAGCATAGGACTCGAGGATAATCCCGAGCTTGCCATCATAGTCCAGAGGGTAATGTTCGAAAGGGATCTTCTGAAAAAGACCATGGAAGATGATGAAGCGATCTTCCTGCTCGATGCCAAGTATTTAAACGACACTCTCTACAGGCTTACCGTGAACGAAGCCAGGAGACGTGTGACATCATATATGACCGGAACCGTTGTTGCCGTATCCACCGTTTCACCCGGAGCACTTATCTCCGAGGGTACGAACGTTTCGGCCGTAACCGACGGACACAGCATCAATATTCTCGCCGACTACAGATCAGCACGTGAGATCAGTTCGGCGATCGATGTATATGCGGTCGTTGACGGAAAGAGATACGAGATAACACACATACCTTATTCCGCCAGTGAGTACAGCGCACTTAAGGCATCCGGAAGCGATGTTTATTCCGTATTCCGTGTTGAGGATCCCGAAGGGATGATCCGTGCGGGACAGAAGGCATCGGTAGTTATTCTGTATGATCAAAAGGACGATATCCTGTCCGTTTCCAATGAGTCCATACACAGGGACAGCAGCGGATTCTATGTAAATCTCGCATCCGGTGAAAAAGCGTACATCACAAAGGGCATCACCGACGGAATGTTCACCGAGATATTAAGCGGTGTAAATGAAGGAGATGTCATTCTTCTCGACAGCTACAACGAGGCTCCCGAAAATGTCGCAACCCTTGCAAGGGGCGATTATTATCTTTCTTACGAAGGAACCGGATATCTGTATTATCCCGACATAACCAATGTCACCAACGACGTAAAGTACGGAACCGTCACCATGACGGAGAAAAAGGTCGTACAGGGTCAGAGGGTAAAGAAGGGCGAAGTCATCGCTTACATTACCGTAACTCCCGATTCCGTAAAGCTTGAAGAGCTTTCACTCAGACTTGTCAGACTCACCGAAAAAAGAGCTGATGCACAGGAAGCCGCAGATGATCTGAACAATTACTATCTCGGCCAGGATGTGCAGGAAAGACTCAATAATGCGGTCGCATCACTGGACAGACAGATAGCTGATGTGACCGAGCAGATCACCGAGATCCAGTCCGCTTATTCCGTGAAGGCTTTCACTTCGCCGGTTGACGGAGTCGTCGGATACATCACCGATCTTTCGGACGGATCGATCCTTAAGCCCGGTGAGAGGATCGCAACCGTTGCGGCCATCTCCTCGGAATATCTTTACGCGATGAACGAAGGAAAGTCCCTCCTTTACGGAATGGAACTGACCGGAGAATATACAAATCCTTCAACGGGAGAAACGGTAAGTTTTCCTCTTACCATATCGAGCGTTTCATTCGGACCGATAAGTCAGGAACTTGCTTCCGACAGGGTTTTCGTAATGCCTGCGGAAGGTGTTACGCTTCCCGGAGGAGCTTATGATCCCGATGCCGAGATCTCTGCGGAAATTACCGCAGGTGAATCCTTCACTCCTTCCAATCCCTGGGAAGAATGGCTGGCCCAGCAGGAAGCTGCAAACGCACCTGCCAAGCAGTCTTATAAGCTTACGGGATATCTTCAGTACGAATCGGATGTCATTCTTGTTCCTGCCAAGGCTGTGACGGTAGTCGGAAAGCAGGCATATGTTACCGTTCTCGAGGACGGAAAATATATCAGAAAAGGATTTATCGCGGGCGGTATCAACCCCATTAGAAGCGTGAACATTAACGGTACGGCATATATCTGGGCCATTGACGGTCTGGAAGAAGGAATGGTGATAGTTTACTGATGCTTTTCCTCGAACTTCAGAAGATCAGGAATAAAAAATGGATGTTTGCATGTCTCCTTCTCGGAGCCGTGCTCCTTTTCGCGTCCGCAGTGAGCTTCCCCATGTACAGGACAGCCGTTCTTGACCGTATGCTTGAGGACCAGCTTGAGGAGTACATTACCGGAACCGGAAAGTGGCCCATGCAGATGAACTTCTCTTTCCAGGTCGGTAAGAGCGCCAATATGGATGGTTTCGACAAGAATCTTTCGGGTGCGCTTTCGGCATATACCTCTGTCGGAGTTCCCGAGTACAGGACCATCTGCTATTATTCGACGGTCGGATGTGCCTGCACGCCGGAGCTGTCCAGAGGCGAGGATACAGAGTTTTCCCTCAAGGTGGCTTCGCTCACGGAACTGGAAGACCACATCAAGCTCATAGACGGCAGGCTCTGGGAAGATGAGGATCCTTCCGACGGCACGATGGATGTTATAGTCAGCGAACAGACATTCCTTGCATCGGGCATGGTCATCGGCGATGTGTTCTCTTTTTCCAATATCGCACCCAAGGGCGTGAATTCAATTAAACTCAAGGTAGTCGGAGTCTTTGATGCCGAGGATCCTTCGGATATCTACTGGCAGAAAGAGACCAGATTCTTTTCCAACGCTCTTTTTGTAAGGTCGGATCTTTATATGGATTATTTCATACAGAATCCCGACAGATCCAAATTCAACATAAACTGTACCATCTATGATCAGTTTGATTATGAGACAGTGGATGCTTCACAGGCAGCTGCGATACTTGAAGCCACGGATAAGTATCTGAATGGATCGTGGGGCGGCCTGACTTCGACTCCCGATTATAAGGAGATACTTGAAAAGCACGAGAGCATGAGACGCAGGATCTCCGTATCCCTGCTTCTGCTCGAGATACCGCTTCTCCTTCTTCTTGCCGCATTCATTCTGATGATCTCGGGACAGCTCTATTCCATGGAAGAAAACGAGATCTCGATGTATAAGAGCAGGGGTGCTTCTTCGGGACAGATATTCCTTCTCTATCTGCTCCAGAGTTTCCTTATCGCTGCTGTTGCGGCTTGCATAGGCGTGCCTCTCGGAATGCTCGCATGCAGAGGGCTGGGAAGCGCAAGTTCCTTCCTTGAATTCGGAATAAGACGTGAACTAAATATTGTATTTACCGGCGAAGCACTTGTCTACACGCTTGTCTCCGCCATGATCTGTATCCTTATCATGACCATACCTTCGATACCCGCATCGAGACTTTCCATAGTCGGCGCCAAGAGGGGAGGAGCCAAGAACAAGAAGCCTCTCTGGGAGAAGTTCTATCTCGACGTACTTTTCCTTCTGGTCTCACTGTACGGATACTATAATTTCTCACATCATACCGACGATCTTCTTGAGAGTGCACTGAAGGGTGAAGCACTGGATCCTCTTCTGTATTTTTCATCGTCGCTCTTCATACTCGGTGCCGGAATGCTCCTCATCCGCTTGAGACCTCTTCTGGTAAAGCTGATCTTCTTCCTCGGAAAGAAGCATTTCAAGCCTGCTTCATATGCCGCAATGCTCGAGAGCATAAGGAGTGCGAGGGCGCAGCAGTACATTTCGCTCTTCGTTATCCTTACGGTTGCCCTCGGTATGTTTGACGCAGTATCCGCAAGAACCATACTAGAAAATTCGCTTGCCAATACTTCCTATATAGACGGAACCGATATCAGGTTCAAGGAAGTATGGCTTGATAACAGTGCGACCAAGCAGTTCGATCCCACAGTCGAACTGACATATTACGAACCCGATTATTCCGAGTACGCTGTATTTGCCAAGAGCAGTGAAGGCTATACCAGAGTCTATCTTGAAGACGGATACATCAAGGGAGGCTCCGGGGCAAGGGAAACCGTGAGCATCATGGGTATCCATACCAAGGAATTCGGAACCATAACGGGAATAGATTCTTCCCTTCTGAATGCTCCCTACAGACAGCTTCTCAATGACCTTGCAATCGCACCGACGGGAGTTCTCCTTTCCGCCGACTTCAGGGATGTCAAGGGTGTGAAGGTCGGAGATAAGATCTCTTTTTACGATAAGAATTCATCCTCCGCCGATGCGGTGGTTGTCGGTTTCTTCGAGTACTGGCCCGGATACAGGCCCGTCAGCAGGGAACTCAACGCATCCGGAGACATAACACAGACCGAAAATTATATGATCGTTGCCAATTACTCTTTCATAAGAAAGAGATTCGGACTCCAGCCCTACTATATCTGGGTCGGGGCCGGAGAGGACGGCGACACTTCATTCTTCTATAACTGGCTCGACGAGTCGGAGACCACGCTCACATATTTTTCCGACAGGTCCAAGGATCTGGAGAAAACGGTAGAGGATCCTCTTCTTCAGGGAATGAACGGAATCCTGACCATGAGCTTTATAGTAATGCTCATACTTTGTGCGGCGGGATATCTGATCTACTGGGTACTTTCGATAAAGGCAAGGGAAATGATGCTCGGTGTCTT
This sequence comes from Lachnospiraceae bacterium, assembly GCA_017617005.1. GTDB lineage: Bacteria > Bacillota > Clostridia > Lachnospirales > Lachnospiraceae > AC2028. Next base: position 15,360 of record JAFZWW010000087.1, on the reverse strand, counting down.
AAGGGCAATGGGACTTCATTCGCTGGAGATGCTGAAGATGCTCTCGATAGAGCAGGCTATATGCGGACTTTATTCCGTTGCGGCAGGTGCACTTGCGGGCTTTATCGCATACACTCTCTACGTGCCAATGCTGCAGACCGCATATTCATCCTCTGCACAGATACTTCCTCTTGTAATGATAAGGGAAAGCTCCGATATGACCAAATTGTTTGCTTCCATCGGACTGATGCTCGTGGTCAGCATTTTTGTTCTTGCGCTGATCATAAGGAAGCAGAACATGATCAAGGCACTGAAGCTGGGGGAGGAGTAATATGGGATCGCTCATTGAAGTTAAAAATGTCACAAGAGATTTCCAGACTCCCGGCGGAAAGGTTTCGGTGCTCAAGGGTATCACCTGTACCATACAGCCCGATACCATGTGCATCCTGAGAGGAAAATCCGGATCCGGCAAGACGACTCTTCTTAATATAATCGGAGCACTCGACGATCCGAGCTCGGGACAGATCCTAATCGACGGAAAAAGCTCCCATTCGATGAATGCCATCGCAAGGGAGAACATGAGAAGAAGGCAGATGGGATTCGTATTCCAGTCGGTAAGTCTCATTCCTTCGATGAACGCCATACAGAATGTTGAATTTGCGATGCGTATGGCGGGAATAAAAGAAGACATGGATAAAAGAGCGGCGGAGGTTCTCTCCATCGTGGGACTTTCAAACAGAATGACCCATATGCCGCAGGAGATGTCCGGAGGTGAGCAGCAGAGAGTTGCGATAGCAAGGGCGATCGCTCATCATCCGAGAATAATACTTGCCGACGAGCCTACGGCGGAACTCGATTCCGGAATGGCTACCGAGGTGACGAGGCTGTTCAAGCAGATATCAGAGGAAGAGCATGTCACTATCATCATGACAACACACGACGTGGGACTCATGGGAGCCGGTGACCAGCTGATAGAGCTTAAGGACGGACGTATAGAAGGGAGCGGTGAAGATGTCTGATGAAATAAAAACTCCCGAATATATGATAGATGCCGAAGGACTGGTCAAGATCTACAAGACCAAGGAGACAGAGGTGCTTGCACTTTCCGGACTGGACCTTAAGGTTGAAAAAGGTGAATTCACCGCACTGATCGGTAATTCCGGTTCCGGTAAATCAACATTCCTCAATATGATAGGCGGACTTGACATTCCCAGTGCCGGAAAACTCTTCGTCGGAGGAAAGAACCTTTTCCGTATGACAGAGAGCGAGAGGGTGAAGTACAAGCGTGAGACGGTCGGATTCGTCTGGCAGAACAACGCAAGAAACCTTTTCCCGTATCTGACGGCCATAGACAATGTCTGCATCCCGATGAGGTTCAGCGGTCAGAAGAAAAAGAAACAGCGTGCCGAAGAACTTCTCGAAGCCGTAGGAATGGCAGATCACCGCAACTCAAAGTTGCAGACTCTCTCGGGAGGAGAACAGCAGAGGATAGCTATAGCGATAGCGCTGGCGAACTCACCCGGACTTCTCCTCGCAGACGAGCCCACGGGTTCGGTGGACGAAAAGACGGCAGACCAGATCTTTGAGATATTCACGAAACTAAACGAAGCGGGACAGACCATACTTGTCGTAACACATGACCTGACACTGTCGAGAAAGGTGCGAAGGGTTGTTGCGATAAGGGACGGCCGCATCAGTTCAGAAAGAGTGCTCAAGGAGAGCTTTGCCGACAGGCTGAAGGAATCCGGGGTTGACTGGAGAAACGAAGAGACACAGGAAGAATATGTGGTTGTAGATAAGGTCGGACGCCTTCAGCTTCCCGCAGATGTGATAGAGAGAATGGGCGGAGAAATGGGAAGACTGGTTGTAACTTACGAGGATGGTCAAATAAAGCTAAAAAAACCTTAGGTAGTTACATTAAAATCCATTAAAACTGTTGAATCTGCACAAAAAACTCTACAAACAATTGACTTTCTATCGATTTTTTGCATAAAATTAATACCGAAATCGCAAAAATTAATTGGATTAATTAACCTATCGTAAATATAATAAACACTATGAGAAACGGAACAAAAAAGCTTATAGGCACAGTTGTTTTCTGCGGAGCTTTCGCAGGCATATGCGTTCTTCTCAACCTTCGCGGTAAGGATACATTCCATGAGAAGTACGACGGATACGATCTTACTACAGATGTAGTGGGACTCGAGAGGACCGGGACCTATACCGGCTACCTGCTCGAACATGAAGGAGCTTCATGCCCCGATAAGACGGTTGATATCGATATATTCAACTATACCGTCGAGACCGGAGAGGCAGAGGTTGTTACGGATTACCACGATGCGGCCAGGGCACTTTACACTGATACCGAATCGGTGGTAACTTTTCCTGTTAATGTACCCGAATCCGGATACTATTACGTGAAGATGGATTACCTGATCCCCGAATCAAGAGGCGTTCAGGCTGAGAGAGCTGTTTACATCAACGGAGAGCTTCCTTTCTCGGATGCGAGCACACTTATCTTCTCACGTATCTGGACAGATGGCGGTGAGGTAAGGACCGACAACCAGGGTAATGAGATCAGACCTACCCAGGTTGAGGTATTTGATTGGCAGTCATCTTATTTCAGGGATGATATGGGTTATGTTCAGCATCCCTACACTTTCTATTTTGACAAGGGTTCACAGACAATCGGTCTCGGTGCCGAGAGCGAGCCCATGGTCATCAAGGCTCTTACTCTTGAGCCGGTCAAAGATTCCATTTCATATCAGGATTATATTGCGGCAGGTCCCGCCGATACCGGTGCGGCAGCAGATTACATCCAGATCATTCAGGGTGAGGATTCCGCACGCCGCAGTGAGTCTTCTCTTTATGCGAAGTACGACAGAGCTTCACCTACCACCCAGCCTTACAGTGTCACCAGCACCGTTCTCAACTATACCGGCGGTGAATCGTGGAGAGCTGCGGGCCAGTGGATCGAGTGGGATTTCGAGATAGAGCAGGACGGCTACTATAATATTGCAATCAAAGGCCGTCAGAATTATGCGAGAGGCCAGATCACATCAAGAGCCGTTTACATTGACGGTGAGATTCCTTTCGAGGATGCACAGGCCGTTCCTTTCCCTTATGACAATGACTGGCAGATCATAAGCCTGACCGACAGCGAAGGCAATGATTGCAAGGTCTTCCTTACCAAGGGTACCCACACTCTCAGGATCGAATCTGTTCTCGGAAGCGTCGGCCCTGTTATCGAAGAGCTTGAGGATTCGACCTACAGACTCAATCAGATCTACAGAAGAATACTTGTATATACCGGTGCAAATCCCGACCAGTACAGAGATTACCGTATCCAGGACAACTATCCTGAGATAATGGAAGCAATGGAACTCGAGTACAGAAGACTCTACAGGATCGTCGATGAATATGTAGAGCTTACCGGACAGAAGGCTACCAACATCGCTGCTGCACAGACGGTTGCACAGCAGCTCGAGCGTTTCTGCGAGAAGCCCGGCAAGATCACTCACGAGTTCGTAACATTTAAGGATAATATTACCGCTCTCGGTACCGCTATGCTCAACCTCAGCGAGACCAAGATGGATATCGATTACATCGTCATCACGGGAACCGCAACCAATCCTCCCGCTGACAAGACACATTTCTGGAACAAGGCGGTACATGAGGTCAAGAGCTTCATTTCTTCATTCATAGTCGACTACAACTCGGTCGGTGATGTTTATGAAGGAGCAAGCCGCGAAGATACCATTAAGGTATGGGTTACCACCGGTCGTGACCAGGGTACCATCCTTAAGACAATGATCGATGATACGTTCACTCCCGAGACCGGCATCAAGGTCAACGTGGAGATCGTCGATCCCACCGCACTTCTCAATGCGGTTCTTGCGGGACGAGGCCCCGATGTCGTTCTTTCGGTAGGTGCCGACCAGCCCGTAAACTATGCACTCAGACATGCATCCGAGGATATTACCCAGTTTGAAGGATGGGAAGAAGTGCTCAGCCACTATTCCGAAAGCTCTTACGAGCAGTACAGACTGGACGATCATATTTACGGTGTTCCCGAGCAGCAGCAGTTCGCCGTTATGTTCTATCGTAAGGACGTACTTGACGAACTCGGACTCGAGCCGCCCAATACCTGGAAGGAACTCATTGAGATGCTTCCCACCATCCAGGGTAACAACCTCTCCGTAGGTATTCCTACAGCAGCAGGTTCCAGCACCACGGCAACAGCTTCGACCGCAGTTGCTTCCAACGCTCCCGACCTTTCACTGTACTTCACACTCCTGTTCCAGTACGGCGGAGATATGTACAATGATGTTGGAAACAAGACTACAGTAGATACCGAGGCCGGCGTTAAGGCATTCGATGATTACACCAGATACTTTAATGACTACGGTCTTCCCGTAATATATGACTTCGTAAGCCGTTTCCGTTCAGGTGAGATGCCCATCGGAATCTGCAACTACTCTCAGTACAATACGCTGATGGTATCCGCTCCCGAGATCAAGGGACTCTGGGATTTCACTCTTGTCCCCGGTACCGAAAGAGTGGATGAGAACGGCAATGTCTATATTGACAGATCCGATTTCATCACAGGAAATGCGACCATGATGATCGCGACCGATGACGAGATCGTAAAGCAGAACTCCTGGGAGTTCATGAAGTGGTGGGCTCAGCCTGAGACCCAGGTAAGATTCGGACGTGAGATCGAGGCACTCCTCGGATCGTCCGCAAGATATGCCACCGCAAACCGTGACGCATTCTCACAGCTCTCATGGAGCTATAACGACATCAAGGTTCTTAACGAACAGTGGGATTCAACCGTAGGAATCAGAGAGGTTCCCGGAGGATACTACACCGGACGTCATATCGCAAATGCCTGCAGAAAGGTAATCAACGAGAAGACGGATGCCCGTGAGACGATCATCGATTACTCGATACTCATCGATGACGAGATTGACAGAAAGAGACGAGAGTTCGGCTTACCTGTATACGGAGAAATGTAACAGATGTCACAATTTTTAAAAGATTACGTCAAAGTAAAAAAGCATAATTTCAGAGTGGGAGTTAAGAGAGCCAGACTTTCCAAAGCCTGCTATTTCTTCCTCGCTCCGTATGCGATCATTTTCACGATGTTCTATATACTTCCCGTCGTGGTTTCGATCGTGTTCGGTTTCACTTATTACAACATTCTGGAAGCTCCCAGATTCATCGGCTTACAGAATTACGTTTCCCTTTTCCTTGAGGATGACATTTTCCTTATGGCTATCAAGAACACGTTCATGATAGCGATAATAACCGGTCCTCTCGGATATCTCGGAAGTTTCCTGTTCGCTTGGCTGATCAACGAACTTCCCAGATGGGTACGAAGCGTTGCGGTCGTCGTATTCTACGCACCTTCGATCGCAGGTAACTGTTACGTTATCTTCTCGGTATTCTTCAGAGGTGATGCTTACGGATATGTAAATGCATTCCTTATGAACACCGGTATCATCGATACTCCGATACTCTGGTTCATCGATCCCAGATATATGCTTCCCGTATGTATGCTGGTCATTCTCTGGATGAGCCTCGGAGCAGGATTCCTTTCGTTCGTTGCAGGTCTTCAGGGTATTGATAAGTCCCAGTATGAGGCCGGATATATGGATGGTGTCAAGAACAGATGGCAGGAACTCTGGTTCATCACCCTTCCCAATATGAAGCCCATGCTCATGTTCGGTGCGGTCATGTCGATAACCCAGGCCTTCAGTGTCTGTGAGGTCACAATGACGCTCTGCGGATTCCCTTCAACGGACTACGCGGCAAGAACCATCGTAACCCACCTTTATGACTACGGTTTCGCAAGATTCGAGATGGGTTATGCATGTTCGATAGCAACTATTCTTTTCCTCATAATGATACTCTGCAACAAGGCAATACAGTCAATGCTCAGCAGGGTAGGTACCTGATATGTCCGATATGAATAATAACAACACAACAGAAAATCAGAACATTGTTACGGAGACTCAGGAAACCGTCAATACCGAAGTGGTAGAGACTGTTGATGCCGAGGCATTTAATCTTGAGGATGAGGCTCTTTCCAAGCTTGAGTCGGTCGAGGATGTCGAAGAGACCGCTGAAGTTAAGAAAGCTCCTTCCAAAGAGAAGACTTCCGTAAAGAAGACCAAGAAGTCCAAGAAAAAGGAAGAAGAGGAAGAGGTTTACCACAAGCCCATCATCAAGCGCCGCAAGCCCAACAGAAGTATTGCGGGAGATATCTTCCTGTATCTCTTCCTGCTTATAGTAGCGGTGATCATGTTCTTCCCGATCGTTTACGCGGTAGAATCGGCGCTCAAGCCTCTCGATGAACTGTTCAAATTCCCTCCCAGGATATTTGCACAGAACCCGACACTTGATAACTTCTCCGATCTGTTCGTAACTCTCGGAAAGTCATGGGTGTCATTCTCCAGATATCTGTTCAACACCGTCTTCATTACAGGTGTTGGAACCGCAGGACATCTGATCGTTGCTTCAATGGCTGCATTCGTTCTTGCAAAGTATGATTTCCCCGGCGGAAAGACATTCTTCAAGCTCGTAACCGTAGCAATGATGTTCACCGGTTATGTTACCGGTATTCCCAACTACATCATCATGAGTAAGCTCCACATGATCGATACTTATTGGGCTATAATCATTCCCGCGTTCGCATTCCCCATGGGACTCTTCCTTATGAAGCAGTTCATGGAAGGACTTCCCACTTCGCTGATCGAAGCTGCGAAGATCGACGGTGCGACCGAGTGGACTGTTTTCAGTAAGATAGTAATGCCGAACGTCAAGCCCGCATGGCTGACACTCATCATTTTCTCGGTACAGGCACTTTGGAACAACAAGGCTTCAACCGTCATCTATTCCGAGGAAATGAAAACCCTTCCCTTTGCAATGCAGCAGATCCAGGCAGGCGGTATTGCGAGAACAGGTGAAGCGGCAGCCGTACTTGTCGTTCTGATGATAGTTCCTATAGCAATATTCATATTCTCCGAGAGCCAGATCCTCGAGACCATGGCATCCTCCGGACTTAAGGATTAACTATGATGAAGAAGCCCTTGAAATTACAGATCAAAAGAATAGGTGCGATCCTCGCAGCAGCTGCCATCGGAATACTGAGTGTTCCCATGTATACGGATGCGATGGAGCACAGAAGCTATACCTACATCTACGATTACTGGGGAGATGTACAGGATACACCCGATGTATATGAGGTGTATAAGGTTTTCACATCATCCGAACTCGGACTGGATGTGAGATTCAATAACCCCAGCGGTCTTTATGCCCATGATGACAAAGTGTATGTTGTCGATACGGGCAATAACCGTATCGTGGCTTTTGTTAAGGATGAGAAGCTTGGTCTTGTACAGGACTCCGTTATCGATTCTGTCAGGTTTGCTCCCGGTCCTTCAACATTCAGCGGACCTACGGATATGGCGATATCGGATGACGGCAATATCTTTATCGCCGATAAGGGCAATAACCGTATCATCAAGATGGATGCCAATTGCAATTATCTCATGCAGTTTGATCTTCCCGTCGACAGTGCACTTTCCGCAGATACGATCTTCCTTCCCAATAAGGTCGTAGTTGATACCGCTGAGAGAGTATACTGCATCTCCGACGGAATCAATAAGGGACTTCTTAAGTATGAGGCTGACGGAACATTCGCAGGCTTCATCGGAGCTACCAAGGCACCGTATGATCTTTGGGATTATATCTGGAAGAAGTTCGCAACACAGGAACAGATCGACCGTATGACCGTAGCTGTTCCTACAGAGTACAGCAACATCTATATGGATTACGAAGGTTTCATTTATGCCAGCGTACCCGTATCCGATGCACAGGCTCTCGATGATCTTAAGGTTGACTCGGTCAGAAGACTTAACCTTCTCGGAAACAACATTCTCGTAAATAACGGAGAATGGCTCAACTGCGGAGATATCTACTGGGGATCCGCAGGCGGATATTCGGGACCTTCATGCTTCTCGGATGTAACCGCATTTGAAAATGACATTTATGTATGTCTCGACAAGAACCGCGGAAGACTTTTCGGATATGACGATCAGGGTCGAATGGTATTTGCATTCGGCGGAAACGGCAACATGGACGGATATTTCAGACGTCCCATTGCCATTGAGCATATGGGATATGACCTTCTTGTTCTTGACCAGGCAGACTGTTCCATTACCTACTTTGTTCTCAGCGATTTCGGACAGAACATATTCAATGCCATCGACCAGTTCGACAGAGGTGAGTATGAAGCTTCTGGAGAATCATGGGAGAAGGTCCTTGCGGCTGACGGAAACTACGATCTTGCTTATATCGGAATAGGACGTTCACTCCTTCGCCAGAAGAGATACAAGGAGGCTATGACTTATTTCGAGCTCAAGTATGATGACGATAATTATTCCAAGGCTTTCAAGGAATATCGTAAGGAATGGGTTCAGAGCCATCTCTTCATAACGGTAGGCATTCTTCTTCTCATCTTCCTTGTTCCTCTCGGAATCGAGAAGTACAGAAATATGCAGATAGAGATAGCCACATCCGACGTATTCAGATTCCCGGATCCCGAGGACAATATGACGAGGGCTGAGATCAGGGAATACCACAAGAAGCAGCGTCAGGAATTCAGGGAAAGAGAAAAGGCTAAGAAAGAAGCACGTAAGCTCGCCAAGATGGGCAGCAACAGATAAAGCTTTTACCAGAGAGAACATATTATGGCTAATACAGAAGTTAAAGGAAACAGCGCAGTGAGAGGAATCCTCGGATGGTTCAAAAAGACCTTCGATGCAAAATACTGGGATTCGCTTAAGTTCTCACTCTATTGTATAACTCATCCTCTTGACGGTTTCTGGGATCTTACCCATGAAAAGAGAGGAACGTATGCGGCTGCAAACACGATACTGTTTATCACGGTGCTTGTCAGGCTGCTCAACCTGAAGTATACAAGCTTCGTTATACAGACCGTATATTGGGAAGATCTTAATATCTGGCTGTATATCGCAAGTATCCTGTTTCCTCTGGCACTGTTCGTTATCGGCAACTGGGCTACAACGACATTGTTCGACGGAAAAGGAAAGCTTGGACAGGTATATATCGGAACCTGTTATGCACTGACTCCTTATCCTCTTATGCAGGTTCCGCTGATGATCCTTTCCAACGGACTTACCACCAACGAGGCACAGTTCTACACGGTACTTTCCGTGCTCTCGCTTGTATGGTGCGGATTACTGCTGATCGCGGGTATGGGTCAGATCCATGAGTTCGGCGGAGCGAAGAATATCCTGTTCCTTATTTTCTCGCTTTTTGCAATGCTCGTAATGGTATTCATACTCATGCTGTTCTTCAGTATGATCACCCAGGGTATCGGATATTTCTATTCCCTTTACAGAGAATTCATGTTCAGGGCATAGCGCGTAAACATATAATCAGGATCCATCATTCAGTAAGAATATAAAGCTGTACCGGAGTATTTATGAGAAGAAGAAGTGAAGAACAAAAGAGAGAATTCAGGAACTCGGTCGTCAAAAATCTTAAGGCACTTATAGTTCCCGGAATAATTGCTCTGATCATAGCAGGACTGGTCTTTTTTGTGGTAAATTACCAGAATCAGGAAGAGGAAGAGCAGATCATTCCCGTCAATGCTTATGCGGGAGACGGAAGAGAGATAGTTCTCGAAAATGATCAGCTGAAGTTTTCCTTTGATCCCAATACCACCTATTTCACGGTTCTCGTAAAATCTTCGGGCAAGGTATGGACTGCGGTTCCCGAGGATGCTGAGGACGATGCGATAGCAATGAGTTCCGAAAAAGGACGTATAAGATGTACCCTGAACGTAACCTACGCTAACGAGATCGGATCCGAAGTCGCTTACAACAACTACGATTACAGTATCAAGAACCAGACCTATGATGTTGAGACCGACGGAGAATCCATCACCGTTCACTATTCGATCGGTAAGGTGCAGAAGGAATTCGTAATTCCTCCCGTATGTACCGTAGAGCGTATGGAGGGTTATTTCGCAAGCCTCAGCCAGGGCGATCTCAATATCGTTAAACAGTATTACAAAAAGTACGATATCAACAATCTCGGTAAGAAGGATGATAAGGAAGCTCTTCTTGAAGCGTATCCCGATCTTGCAAACGAGCCTCTTTATATTCTCCGTGATACCGCAACGGACTCCATCAAAGCTAAGCTTCAGACAATCTTTGAAGAATCCGTAGGCTATACCTATGAAGAGTTCCTTGTAGACAGGGAACTTGCCGCAGCCAGTGAAGAAGGTTCCAAGTCTGTTTACAATGTTGATCTTACATACAGACTTGAGGGCGGCACCCTTGTTGTCGAAATGCCTTATTCCACCATGCAGTATCCCAAGGACAAGCCCATCCTTGCCGTAGATGTTCTTCCTTTCTTCGGCGCCGGCGGACTTGATGACGAAGGATTCCTTCTCGTTCCCGAAGGCAGCGGCGGACTGATCCATTTCAATAACGGAAAGACCGCACAGAGCGTTTACTATGCAAATGTTTACGGATGGGATATGTGCCATGCGAGAGATGCTCTCGTCCACAGTACCAGTACCGTATACTCAACGTTCGGAATTTCGAGCGGCAAAGATTCGTTCATCTGTAATGTTGAGGGCGGATCCGCTTATGCGGCTATCGAAGCCGATATCTCAGGCAGATCCAACAGCTACAATAATGTCAATGCCGAGTACGGCGTAATCGAAAGAGAAGAGTTCGATGTAGGATCGGTTTCCAACTCGCGTATCTTCGCTTTCCAGGAAAGCCTTCCCGATGAAGTAATGTCCCAGAGATATATCTTCGTCGACTCCGGCAGTTACATCGATATGGCTAAGGCTTATCAGGATTATCTTCTGAACAATGCCGGCGGATATCTTGTAATGAATGATGACAATGCGGCTCCCTGCGTTGTTGAGGTTGTCGGAGCTGTTGACAAGGTAAAGCAGATCTTCGGTATGCCCATATCAAGACCTCTTCCTCTTACGACATATAAAGAGGCTACGGATATGGTCACCCAGCTGGATTCCGAAGGCATCGACAATATGGTCGTCAAGCTTACAGGCTGGTGTAACGGAGGCGTTCAGCAGCAGTACATCAAGGATGTCGATACTATCTGGTCGCTCGGAACAGGAAGCGATCTTAAGAATCTCTGCAACACCGTTACATCCCAGGGAAATCAGATCTATCTTGACGGTATTACCGAGTATGCATATAACTCAAATATCTTCGACGGATTCTTTGCTTACAGGGATTCGGCAAGATTCATAAGCAGAGAGCTCTGTAAGCTGTATCCTTTCAGCCAGATCACATACGGTGACAGAGACGATCTTAACGAGCATTATCTGTTACATGAGCAGCTTGTGCTCAAGATGATGAGAAGCTTCGTCAAGACCACCGACAAGTACGGAGCAACAGGTGCTTCCTTCCAGGATATCGGAACGGATCTTGCCAGTGACTTCTACCGCAAGAATCCTTATTCAAGACAGGCGGCACTTATCGATCAGACAGCTGTCCTTAAAGAGGTTAAGGATAACGGCGGATACATCATGATCAATTCGGGTAATATCTATGCCGCTGTTTACAGTGACATGATCACCCATATGGATCTGAAGGGCAGTGAATACACCATTATCGATGAGTTCGTTCCTTTCTATGAGCTTGCTCTTCACGGATATGTAAATTATACCGGTATGCCGGTGAATATCTGCGGTAGTGAGACCGATGAGATCCTTGCCTCTGCGGAGTACGGTGCAGGCCTTTGCTACAGCGTTATGGTGGAAGATCCCATAACACTTCAGAAGACTCTTTATCCCCAGTATTACGGAAGTTCGTATGACGCCGTACATGACAGGATGATCGAGACTTACACCAGATATAACAATGAACTCGGTCACACCTTCAATCAGCAGATGACCGACCATGAAAACCTCAATGATTATGTATCGGTTACCGAATATGCTGACGGAACCAGAGTATATGTCAACTACGGATATACCGATTATGAAGGTGACGGAATAACCGTTCCCGCAAGAGACTACAAGGTTGTAAAATAAGGGCGATACGGAGACCCGGATATGAAGAAGAAATTAAACGGAAAAGTTAGCGGACTTGAAAAGAGAAGGGCAGTAACGGGATACCTGTTCATTTCCCCCTTTATTATCGGCTTCTTACTCTTTATGGTAAAGCCCATGATACAGTCACTCTACATGAGTTTCTGTGAGGTTCAGGTAGGTGCCGGTTCCTTCGAAATGGTAAGGAACGGAATATCTAATTACAAATACGCATTCAGGGTTGATCCCGATTATTCAAGGCTTCTGCTTGAAGGCTTCGGCAGGATGATCGTTTACTCACTTGCCATCATGGTATTTGCTTTCTTTGTTTCGCTGATACTCAATCAGGAATTCCACGGAAGGGCATTCGTTAGAGCAATCTTCTTCCTTCCCGTCATCCTGTCCAGCGGTGTTATCCTCGGACTTGAAACAGATAACTCCGTCATCGCACAGATGCATGCGACCGTTGAAGAGTCCATGACAAACGTAAGTGTCACCGCCGTTCTCGAGGATATCCTCAGAACAGCCGGAATAGGTACCAGAGCTTACGAAACGGTATTTGAACTGATAGATAATATCTATGATATAGCTCTTGCATCCGGAATCCAGATCATCGTTTTCCTTTCCGGACTGCAGACCATTCCCAAGAGTATGTATGAAGCTGCTTCCATCGAAGGATGTACTTCATGGGAAAGCCTTTGGAAGGTTACCTTCCCTATGGTCAGCTCCATCTTCCTTGTAAACTGGGTCTACACTATAGTTGATTTCTGTATGAGAACCGACAACGAGGTTATGACTAAGATCACCGATACGATGGTCGATCAGCTCAACTACGGTCTGTCGTCTGCAATGGCATGGTGTTATTTCGTTCTGACGATCGTCTTCCTTGCCATCAGCTCGTTCTTAATTTCCAGGAGGGTTTATTATTATGAGTAATACTGCAGTGATGAGTGCTCCTGCAAGTACGGGCAAGACAAAATCCAAAGACAGACCCAAAATGTCTGCTCTCAGAAAAAAGAAGATAGCTGTTAATGCGTTTATCAGCTTTGTCCGTTTCATTCTTTTGTTCGGACTCTGCTTTATGATAATCCAGCCCATTCTTAACAAGATCTCCGTAAGCTTTATGACAGAGGGCGATCTCTACGATCCCGTTGTCATCAATATTCCGGCGCACTTTACGACCGCGAATTACCAGCTTTCGGCTAAACTTATGAGTTACAAGCTGGCATTCAAGAATTCGATGATCACTTCACTTACCATCGGATTGCTTCAGGTTGCTGTTTGTACTCTCGTAGGATACGGATTTGCAAGATATGATTTCCCTCTTAAGAAGTTCTGGTTCGGATGTGTTCTCCTTATGATCATCATTCCTCCCCAGATCATGTCTACTTCCCTGTATCTGCATTTCAAGTTTTTCGATTTCTGCGGACTTGCAAAGCTGATAACCGGAAATACGATCAACCTCAGAGGTTCGGTCCTTCCGTACTATCTGCTCAGTGCAGGCTGTATGGGACTTAAGAACGGACTGTATATCTACCTTATAAGACAGTTCTTCAGGAACATCCCCAAGGAACTCGAAGAGGCAGCATATGTTGACGGAGCGGGAACACTTAAGACATTCATCATTATCATGCTCCCCGATGCAAAGCCCATTCTTGTATCTTGCTTCCTGTTCTCGTTCGTATGGCAGTGGACTGACGGTTTCTATTCGAGAATGTTCCTCGGAAACCTTAAGCTTGTAAGTACGTCGCTCTCATCGATCGCAGATGACCTTTCGACTTACATAGCGAGCCAGACCGGTGTACAGACAACCGTATCGGTTGCATATTCGAACTGTATCCTGTCTACCGGTACGCTCATGATCATTCTGCCCCTCATCTTCCTGTATCTGTTCGCTCAGAAAGGATTCGTAGAGAGCCTTTCATCAACAGGTATCAAGATGTAAAAATTGGACAATTCGCAGAGGATTATGATATAATCCTTTGTGGGTTTTATCAGCCCGAAATATAATCCGCAATAAAGCGGGTAATATTATAAAGGATGACCGTTTGGTCAAAAGGAGGATTATGAAGAGAAAGTTTTTGAACCAGATCGTTGCTGTAGGTGCTACAGCAGCTATGGTTGCGGGACTTGCAGGATGCGGTGGAAATACCGGCGATGTAAATCCCCAGCCTGAAGTCGATCCCAATCCTACAGTAGAGCCTACTGTAGAGCCCGTTGATGAGGGAAGCAAGTATCAGGTTTACACCGATGCAGACGGCAACCCTATCGACCTCGGTGGAATCGAAGTTGACATCGTTAACTGGTGGGCAGCTGATACCCCCGCTGATCCCGTAAATGATTACGAGGAAGCTATGTGGGATTATCGTGAGTGGTGCCAGGAGACCTACAACTTCACCGTTAAGGAGACCAAGAATTTCTCCGGCAACGAGCTTACCTGGGGCGACTGCATCCAGCAGTTCTCTGATTACGTAACTTCCGACGGCGACGACGGATACTATGTATTCACCGGCCGTATGTGTGCAGCAGCTACCACCGCTGTTCAGTCCGGACTTATGTATGATCTTTCTACTATTGACTGCCTTGACTTCAAGAACGAGTCAGTATTCACCAGAAACATGGTTGATGAGTTCTTCGCAAAGGGAGACAGCATCTACACCATGTATGCTACCAGCAACGGATTCCCTGAGGCTCGTGAAGGAATGTTCTTCAACAAGAGAGTACTCGAGGATGCAGGTATCGATCCCGAGAGCCTTTACGATATGCAGGCTAACGGAACCTGGACTTGGGACGCTTGGAAGGATCTTTGCGAGAAGGTTCAGAGAGATACCGATAACGATGGTACTCCCGATGTTTACGGATTTACCGGAAACTATGATGACGGCGTTGAAGAGTTCGTTCTTTCAAACGGCGGATCATTCATCAAGAACGAAGCATCAGGCTACAGAGTAGCATTTGATGATGCTGAAGTAGCAGAAGCTCTTAACTTCTTCCAGGAGATGGTTTCTACCTACGACGCTCACCTTTACTATCCCGCTGATGCACCTTGGGACTTCTACAAGACTGATTGGCTTACCGGAAACACCGCTTTCTATTTCGGACAGGTTTGGGAAGCTGACAACGTAAGAGGTATCGGCGAAGACGGCAGATCAATGGAAGACGAAGTTGGTTTCGTTTCCTTCCCTGTTGGACCTTCCGCAGGAAGCAAGTTCGGTTCATACGCTCAGGAGAACCTTTACTACATCCCCGGATGCTATGATGCTGACAAGGCT
>JAFZWW010000086.1 GCA_017617005.1 Lachnospiraceae bacterium | reverse complement strand
TCATATCCGGGTCTCCGTATCGCCCTTATTTTACAACCTTGTAATCTCTTGCGGGAACGGTTATTCCGTCGCCTGCATAATCGGTATATCCGTAGTTGACATATACTTTGGTTCCGTCAGCATATTCGGTTACCGATACATAGTCATTGATATTGTCATGGCCGGTCATCTCCTGATTGAAGGTATGTCCGAGCTCATTGTTATATCTGGTGTAAGTCTCAACCAGGCGATCGTGAACCGATGCATAGCAGCTTCCGTAATACTGGGGATAAAGAGTCTTCTGAAGGGTCTTGGGATCTTCATCCATTACGCTGTAGCAAAGTCCTGCGCCGTATTCGGCAGATGCGAGGATCTCATCGGTCTCGCTTCCGCAGATGTTCACGGGCATTCCGGTGTAATTGACATATCCGTGAAGTGCAAGCTCATAGAAAGGAATAAACTCATCGATTATGGTATATTCACTTCCCTTAAGATCCATATGGGTGATCATATCACTGTAAACAGCGGCATAAATGTTACCGGAATTGATCATTATGAATCCGCCGTTGTCCTTGATCTCTCTCAGAACAGCTGTCTGATCTATCAGTGCTTCCTGTCTGGAGTGGGGATCCTTGCGGTAAAAATCGCTGGCAAGGTCGGTTCCCACATCCTGGAATGAAGCACCTGTTGCACCGTAGGAACCGCAGGTCTTAACAAAGCTTCTCATCATCTTGGGGATGAGCTGCTCATGGAGCAGATAATGCTCATCAAGATCGTCTCTGTCGCCGTATGTGATCTGGCTGAAGGGATAAAGCTTGCAGAGCTCTCTGCTTATATATCTTGCGGAATCCCTGTAAGTGAAGAATCCGTCGAAGATGTTGGAGTTATATGCATACTCGACGATGCCGTCAAGATAGATCTGATTGCCCTGGGAAGTAACGGTATTGCAGAGGTTCTTCAGATCTCTTCCGGATCCGAGTGACCAGATGGTATCGACATCCTTGATGTACTGCTGCTCGACACCGCCGTTACACCAGCCGGTAAGCTTGACAACCATATTCTCAACACCGTCAGCATCAAGCTGGGTGATGACACCCTCAGCTTCCTTGTAAGTGGTGAGTTTAAGAGGTCTTGATACGGGCATACCGAAGATCTGCTTAACCTTATCAACCGCTCCGAGCACCTCTATAACACAGGGAGCTGCGGTATCGGTATTCATTACCAGGTAGCCGTCCGCATTCTTGAGAAGATAATCCTGATATGTCTTAGCCATATCAATGTAACTTCCGGAGTTGATGAAGGTATATCTCTGGGACATGACCTCATCGGGAAGGCTTTCCTGGAAAGCGAAGATACGTGAATTCGAGATAGAACCTACGTCGAACTCTTCTCTTTCGATTACGCCATACTCGGCATTGACATTATTGTAGCTGTTGGATCTTCCGGAAATATCGGCTTCGATAGCGGCGTATGCCGATCCGCCTTCAACATTACAGATGAAGGAATCCTTTCCGCAGGAGATTCCGAATGTGGAGAATACGGTGCTGGTACTGTGGACGAGAGCATCTCTCGCATGGCACATATCCCAACCGTAAACATTTGCATAGTAGACGCTCTGTGCGGTCTTGCCGTTATTGAAATTGATGAGTGCACCGCTTCCTTCGGGAACAAGAAGGAAACCTTCGTCATCAAGTCCGCCCGCTCCGAAGAAAGGAAGGACATCAACCGCAAGTATGGGGCGATCCTTCGGATATTCCATGGTTGAATAAGGCATTTCTACAATGAAATCTCCGCCGTCAAGTCTGTAGGTAATATCTACATTATATACGGCACTGCTGCCCTGCTCGCCTGTGTTCATAAGTTCCTTATCAATAAGGAACTCTTCATATGTATATCCGGCAGACTCTTCAAAGATGGTCTGAAGTTTAGCCTTGACCGAATCGGTAGCTGTGTCACGAAGAATATAGAGAGGCTCGTTTGCAAGATCGGGATATGCTTCAAGGAGAGCTTCCTTGTCATCCTTCTTGCCGAGATCATTAATATCGTATTTCTTATAGTACTGCTTGATGATGTTGAGATCGCCGGAACTGAGTTCGGCCATATATCCTTCCATACGCTCAACGGTACATACAGGAGGAATGACATATTCCTTCTGAACCTTACCGATCGAATAATGGACGGTAATGGATTCGCCGTCGGTATCAACTTCGTAGGTCTGGTTCTTGATACTGTAATCGTAGTTGTTGTATGCAACTTCGGAACCGATCTCATTAGCGTAGGTTACGTTCAGGGTGGATCTGATACGGCCCTTCTCGGAGCTCATCGCGATGCCGTCATTTTCGGCATCCTCGGGAACCGAGTACCAAACCTTGCCCGATGACTTAACAAGGATGTTGAAATAAGTAGTATTCGGATCGAACGTAAGCTTGAGCTCACTGTTCTCGAGTACTATCTCCTTTCCGTCTCCGGCATATGCATGAACGGGAATGATCTGTTCTTCCTCTTCGGCATTCTGGTAAGTAACTACAAAAAATACCAATCCAGCTATGATGAGAGCAACTATTCCGGGAACGATCAGGGCCTTAAGGTTCTTGATGACCCCGTTACTGAACTCTCTCTTTTGTTCTTCACTTCTTTTTCTCATAAATACTCCGGTACAGCTTTATTTATCTATCTGATGATATAATTCAGTGCACTATGCTCTGAACAGGAATTCTCTGTAGAGTGAATAAAAATATCCGATGCCCTGGGTGATCATACTGAAGAACAGCATAAGTATGAATACCATGACGAGCATTGCAAACAGCGAGAAAATAAGGAACAGGATGTTTTTGGCTCCGCCGAACTCATGAATCTGTCCCATACCTGCGATAAGGAGAAGTCCGCACCAGATCAGCGAGATTACCGAAAGCACAGTGTAGAACTGAGCTTCGTTAACGGTAAGGCCGTTGGAAAGGATCATCAGAGGGACCTGCATGAGCGGGTAAGGAGTAAGTGCATAGCAGGTTCCGATATAAACCTGGCCGAGCTTTCCTTTTCCGTCGAACAGTGTCGTGGTTGCCCAGTTGCCGATAACAAACAGTGCAAGAGGGAACAGGATACTGGCGATATATAACCAGACATTCAGATCCTCCCAGTAAACCGTCTGGATGACGAAACTGGTATATTTCAGATTGAGAAGCCTTACGAGTACCGTAGCAAACAGAATGGTGTTTGCCGCTGCGTAGGTTCCTCTTTTTTCATGGGTAAGATCCCAGAATCCGTCGAGGGGATGTGTTAAGCAATAAAGGGAGAACTTAAGCGAATCCCAATATTTTGCGTTGAAGGTCTTCTTGAACCATCCGAGGATTCCGTTCACCGCTCTGTTTCCTTTTACTTCTGTATTAGCCATAATGTGTTCTCTCTGGTCAAAGCTTTATCTGTTGCTGCCCATCTTAGCGAGCTTTTTTGCTTCTTTCTTAGCTTTTTCTCTTTCCTTGAATTCCTGACGCTGCTTCTTGTGATACTCCCTGATCTCAGCCCTGGTCATATTGTCCTCGGGATCCGGGAATCTGAATACGTCGGAGGTTGCTATCTCGATCTGCATATTTCTGTACTTCTCGATTCCGAGAGGAACGAGGAAGATAAGAAGGAGGATAGCTACGGTTATGAAGAGATGGCTCTGAACCCATTCCTTGCGGTATTCCTTGAATGCCTTGGAATAGTTCTCATCATCATACTTGAGTTCGAAATAATCCATTGCTTCCTTGTATCTTTCCTGACGGAGAAGCGAGCGTCCGATTCCGATGTAAGCAAGATCGTAGTTACCGTCGGCATCGAGTACTCTCTGCCAGGATTCTCCGGAAGCTTCATATTCACCGCGGTCAAACTGGTCGATCGCGTTGTAGATGTCCTGTCCGAAATCACTGAGAAC
>JAFZWW010000085.1 GCA_017617005.1 Lachnospiraceae bacterium | reverse complement strand
TGTGGCTAATCCTACTTCCAAGAGGCTTGGAACCAAGTCTGTTCAGCAGGATGATGTATTCATCACCCCCGTTACTCCCATCGGAATGACTTACGGAACCGCTGACACTCAGGCGTACGATCCTTACGCTCAGAGCACCGATTCCTTCAATCAGAGCAGCGAGCCGTATGATACTTCCCAGAATTATCGCGGATAAAATGTTCTTGACATACAAAGGTCTTGAATATATACTTTCAAAGTACGCGTCGTGCGTAAAATTTTTAAGAATAACCCTGCAGTACAAAGGGACTGAAGGGAGGTAAGAGAAAATGTCATCAGTACAGGTAAAAGAGAACGAATCACTTGACAGCGCTCTTCGCCGCTTCAAGAGAAGCTGCGCAAAGGCTGGTATCCAGCAGGAGATCCGTAAGCGCGAGCATTACGAGAAGCCCAGCGTAAAGCGTAAGAAGAAGTCTGAAGCTGCAAGAAAGCGCAAGTATAACTAAGTCACGACAGGCCCCTGACCATTCGGGGGCCTTGTTTTTTATCGGAGGATACTGATTGGATATCCTTATCTGGATAATTATTGTGATAACAGTCCTCGGAGTCTGGATCTGCACTTTCGATACCAACCGTTTTACCGTGTCGAAATATGAGTATACGGATAAAAGGATCGTAAAGTCTCTTAAGGTTGTCTTTTTATCGGATCTTCACTGCAAGATGTACGGTCTTGGAGGCACCTTCCTTATTGAGAAGATAAGGGAGATCGGTCCGGATCTTATACTCTGCGGCGGCGATATGATAAATGCCCATCCGGGGGCGAATACGGATAAGGTAACCGCTTTTCTTCGTGAACTGTGTAAGGATTATCCGATGGTTTATGCGTTCGGAAACCATGAGCTCAGGCTGAAGCTGTATCCCGAAAACTACGGGGATGTCTGGGAAAGATACACGGAAGCGCTTTCGGAGTTCGGTCTTAAGATCACCGAGAACGGAACTTTTAAAGCGGATGGCACAGGGGTTAACATAATCTCTTTTTCTGCGGAAAGAAAGTACTACAAGAGAAACGCGAAGATCGAGATGGATCCTTCATATATAGTTGATACCGTAGGAAGCCCCGATCCGGATTCCTTTAATATCTTATTGGCACATAACCCGGGATTTTTTGATACATATGCTGCATACGGCGCGGACCTGACTCTTTCGGGACATTTTCACGGCGGCCTGATGCGCATTCCCGTACCGGTCTCAAAAAAGGCAAAAGAAGCCGGAGCACATATCATGAGGGGAGTTTTCTCGCCCAGGCTGAGGTTCTTTCCCAAATATGATTCCGGAAGGTTCGATAAAGACGGAAGATCGATGATCGTTTCCAGAGGACTGGGAACGCACACGCTTCCGATAAGGATTTTTAACCCCGGGGACCTTGTGGTAATTGATTTAAAGCCCCACGGTGGAGTATAATCTAAAACTGTTATGGCTATACCTGTTAAGCTTCAGGTGTTCGAGGGACCACTCGATCTGCTCCTTCACCTGATCGAAAAAAACAAAATAGACATCTATGATATTCCCATAGTCGAGATAACCGCTCAGTACCTCGAGTACATCAAGCAGATGAAGGAAGAGAATATGGATATCTGCAGCGAATTCCTCGTAATGGCTGCGACCCTTCTCGATATCAAATGCAGGATGCTGCTTCCCGTTGAAGAGAATGATGAAGGTGAGCCCGAGGATCCCAGGGCAGAGCTTGTACAGCAGCTCCTCGAGTATAAGATGGCGCGTCAGCTTTCTCTGGAACTGAGAGACAGACAGATAGAAGCTGCCCAGGTTATCTACAGGACCAAGTCCGTACTTCCCGACGAGGTCAAAAGTTATGAGACCCCCGTCGACTATGACGAACTCATAGGTGATATGACCCTTCCCAAGCTTCATGAGATATTCAAAGCAATGCTCATGAGACAGGAGGACAGGATCGATCCCATCAGGAGCCGTTACGGCAATATCGAGAAAGATGAGATCGATATGGATGAAAAGACTCTCTTCATCCAGGCATACGCAAGGGAGCACAAGACCTTCTCATTCAGGAAGCTCCTTGAAAAACAGACCAGCAAGGCAGAGCTCGTTGTAGCCTTCCTTATTATCCTGGAACTTATGAAGAGCGGAGAGATATCCGTATCCCAGGAGACCATAGACGACGATATAATCATCACATCCAATGTTGCCGGAAATGACGGTGAACCCGTTAATGAACCCGCATCCGAGGATGAAGCAACAGTCAGTGAGGCAGTGGAGAACTAATGGAAGCAAGTGCAATTCAGAGTGCAATAGAAAGCATACTCTTTGCTCTGGGCGATTCTGTAAGCATTGACAAGCTTGCGGAAGTGCTTGAAGTAACACAGTCGGATATAGAAGATGCCCTCGATGCGATGTCCGTAAGATACGGGCAGCCCGAATGCGGTGTACAGCTCGTACGACTCGAGGATTCGGTTCAGCTCTGTACCAAGACCGAGAATTATGAGCATCTGATCAAGATCACAAAGGCTAAGCCCAAGTTTTCTCTTTCCGATACCGTGCTCGAAACGCTTTCGATCATCGCGTACAAGCAGCCGGTTACCAGGATTGAGATCGAGAAGATCCGCGGAGTTTCCTGTGAGCATGCGGTCAACAAGCTTCTTGAATATGATCTCATCAAGGAATTCGGACGTCTCGATGCACCCGGAAAGCCCATACTTTTCGGAACCACCGAGAATTTCCTGCGCTGTTTCGGAGTCACATCCATTTCGGATCTGCCCCAGATCACTCCCGACCAGGTTGAGGAGTACAAGAAAGAGGCCGAAGCCGAGATCAATGTCAAACTTGATATCTAAAACCATTAAGAGAGTTCCCTTCGCGGAGCTCTCTTTTTGTGAATAGGGGGACGGTTCTTCCGTACATCTATTTTGGTGTACGGAGGAACCGTTCCCCTGTTCACCTTCTTCTTTTTATTGCGGCAATAAATGGCAATTATTTCGCCTTATTTGTTCTTTCAAAAAAGAGGCCGGTATGGTATAGTGGTTAAGATTGAAAAAATGGGGAAAAATCGGTTTCCGAGATTTCTCCTTAAGTTCAAAATATAAAAATTTTTCGGAGGAAACAACATGAGCAGTACTTCAAAAGCGCTCGGACGTATTGCATCCCTTTTCGATGAAGCAAGCTTTGCCGAGATCGGTGCACTCGTCACTGCAAGATCAACGGACCTGAACACAGATCCCAAAGCACTTGCATCTGACGGATGTATTACGGGATACGGTACGGTCGGCGGAAGAGTCGTGTATGTCTACAGCCAGGATGCATCAGTCCTCGGAGGCAGCATCGGTGAAATGCATGCACGCAAGATCGTAAATCTTTACGATATGGCAATCAAGACGGGATGTCCCGTTATCGGCATCGTAGATTGTGCCGGTATGAGACTTGAGGAGGGTTCCGATGCCCTTTATGCATTCGGCCGTATCTACGGACGTATGACCAAAGCCAGCGGCGTTATTCCCCAGATCACTGCTGTTGTCGGAAACTGTGGCGGCGGTGCAGGTCTTTTCTCAAGACTTTCTGACTTCACATTCATTGCTCCTGACGGAAAGCTTTTCGTAAGCGCACCCGATACCATTACCGGTAACTATACCGCAAAGAATGATACCGCAGGTGACAAGTTCCAGTCAGAGGTTTCCGGAAACGCTACCAGGTGTGCTTCCGAGGCAGAACTTTTTGCAGCGGTAAGACAGCTCGTTTCCATCCTTCCTTCGAATAATGAAACTTCAAATGACGATCCCGAAGGTACCTGTGCCGACGATCTCAACAGGGCACTTGCAGTTACCGTTCCCGACGGTGCCGCAGCTCTTATCGAGAATATCGGTGATGCCGGTTCATACGTTGAGATCAGGGCAGATTACGAGCCTTCAATGGTAACAGCATTCATCAAGCTTGACGGAGTGCTTACCGGTGTCGTGGCAAACAATGCATGCAAAGCAGGTGCTGACGGCAAGGCTGTTAAGATCGATAACGTTCTTACCGCCGACGGATGTGACAAGGCAGCAGATTTTGTAAACTTCTGCGATGCTTTTGACATCCCTGTTCTTACCCTTACCAATGTCAAGGGATTCGATACTTCCCTCGAGAATGAGAAGAGGATCGCAAGAAGCGCAGCAAAGCTTGCCGCAGCATTCGCATCCGCATCCGTTCCCAAGGTTAATGTCATCACCGGAGACGCTATCGGTAATGCAGCCAACATCATGAATGCCAAGGCACTCGGTTCCGATATCACCATCAGCTGGAACAATGCCAAGGTCGGAATCATGGAAGGAAAGCTTGCATCACAGATCACCGGAGCAGATGCATCCGCTATCGATGCCGGAATGTCGGGAGCAGCCGATGCCGCACGCCGCGGATACGTCGATCAGGTTATCAGCGCAGCAGATACCCGTAAGTATGTTATCGCATCCTTCGAGATGCTTTATTCAAAGCGCGGAGAAGACATTTACAAGAAACACACTTCTATTTAAGAAAGGACGACAATATGAAAAAATTCAAATTGGTCCTTTTGACGGTAGTGTTAGGCTTACTGCTTTGCTCCTGCGGTGAACCGGAAACCCGTACTTTAAGTGATCTTGAAACTGAAGTACTGTTGCAGTATTCCGGTGTCCAGGAAGTTGATATCCAGACATGGAGATCATACAATGCAGCCAAAACTGCCAATTCATACATAATTGACACTATTGTAGCGATTATCGATAATCCCAGATTATATGAAGCCGACTTCAATGAATTCACCTATGGCGAAGTTGAGGAACATGTTTTACAGAATTCGGGATTCGAAGTAGACGGATATGCATTTGCAAATGCCGTTGATAATTTCTCAAAAGGATTAGCTGAGACCGGAGCTATTATAAGCAAAGGTGATCCTGTGGTTACGGTAGACGGAAACAAGATCATTGTTGATATCGAATGCGTCTGCGACGTCAGATATGCGGATGCCGAGTTTATTTTCAACAATGATATTTCGGACATGGTTCTTACCAGTGCCGCATTCAACCCCAGGTATACAACTGCCGAGAAGATGTCAAAGGCAGGACTTAACACAGTTATCGGTATGGGCACAGTTTTCGTAATGCTCATCGTTATCTCATACATCATCTCACTGTTCGGAATCTTTTCCGGAGCAGGTAAGAAGAAGGATAAGACCGAAGACGGAATCGACAGGGCGGTTAAGCAGATTGAAAAGAATGAAACAGCGGAGATGGGTGATACCCAGCTCGTTGCAGTCATAGCTGCTGCGATCGCTGCATATGAAGGAACTACAAGCACGGACGGATTTGTGGTCCGTTCCATCAGAAAGATCAAGAGACAATAATCCTCGGAGGGAAATAAAATGAAAAATTATACTATTACCGTAAACGGAACCGCATATGCAGTATCTGTTGAAGAAAATGGCGCAGCTCCCGCAGTAGCAGCACCCGCTAAGCCCGCTGCAGCAGCACCCGCACCCGCAGCAGCACCCGCACCCGCAAAGAGTGCAGGTGCAGGAAGCATCAAGGTAGAGGCAGGAGCTGCAGGAAAGGTTCTCAAGGCTGTCAAGAATGTCGGCGACGCTGTTAAGAAGGGCGATCCCGTTGTTGTTATTGAGTCCATGAAGATGGAGATCAACTGCGTAGCTCCCCAGGACGGAACCGTTGCGAGCATCGATTGCAATGCAGGCGATCCCGTAGACGCAGGAGCTGTTCTTGCAACCCTCAACTGATGAAATGAAGGAGTAACCAATGAGTTATTTTTTGACTACGCTGGACAACCTCGTTCATCAGACAGCGTTCTTTAACCTCACGGTTGGAAACTACATAATGATCGCGGTTGCCTGCTTTTTCCTTTTTCTGGCTATTGCCAAACAGTATGAGCCGCTTCTCCTGGTGCCCATCGCATTCGGAATGCTGCTCGTAAATATCTATCCCGACATCATCCTCTCTGCAGAGGATGCACCCAACGGTGCCGGCGGCCTCCTTTACTATTTTTATAAGCTCGATGAACTTGCGATACTTCCTTCACTCATCTTCATGGGTGTAGGTGCGCAGACCGACTTCGGTCCCCTTATTGCAAACCCCAAGAGCTTCCTTCTCGGAGCCGCAGCTCAGTTCGGAATTTTCATGGCATACTTCGGAGCTATCTTTATGGGATTCAACGACAAGGCTGCCGCTGCCATCTCCATCATCGGTGGTGCAGACGGACCTACTTCGATATTCCTTGCCGGTAAGCTCGGACAGACCGCACTGCTCGGACCCATCGCGGTTGCGGCATATTCCTACATGAGCCTCGTGCCCATTATTCAGCCTCCCATCATGAAGCTTTTCACCACCAAGAAGGAAAGAGCCATCAAGATGGGTCAGCTCAGACCCGTATCAAAGCTGGAGAAGATCCTCTTCCCCATCATCATCACCATCGTTGTATGTATGGTACTTCCCACCACCGCACCCCTTATCGGTATGCTGATGCTGGGTAACCTTTTCAAGGAGAGCGGAGTTGTACGTCAGCTCACCGAGACCGCTTCAAATGCAATGATGTATATCGTTGTTATTTTCCTCGGAACCAGCGTAGGTGCAACCACTTCCGCAGAGGCATTCCTTAACCTCAATACCATCAAGATCGTTGTTCTCGGTCTTATAGCATTCGCATTCGGTACGCTTGCCGGAGTATTGTTCGGTAAACTTATGTGTATCGCTACGGGCGGCAAGGTTAATCCTCTTATCGGATCCGCCGGAGTTTCCGCAGTTCCCATGGCAGCTAGAGTATCCCAGAAGGTCGGTTCCGAAGAGGATCCCACCAACTTCCTTCTCATGCATGCAATGGGTCCCAACGTTGCCGGAGTTATCGGTACCGCAGTTTGCGCAGGTACATTCATGGCAATGTTCGGTGTATTTTGATTAATTTGAAAGGATAAGAAAATGGCTGAAATTACTAAAAAACCCGTTGGGATCATGGAGACAGTCTTAAGAGACGCTCACCAGTCCCTTATCGCTACAAGAATGCCTACCGAGATCATGCTTCCCATCGTCGAGAAGATGGATAAAGTAGGATACCATGCAGTAGAGTGCTGGGGCGGAGCTACATTCGACGCATCACTCAGATTCCTCAAGGAAGATCCCTGGGAGAGACTCAGAAAGCTTCGTGACGGATTCAAGAACACCAAGCTCCAGATGCTCTTCAGAGGACAGAACATCCTCGGATACAGACCTTATGCAGATGACGTTGTTGATGCTTTCGTTGAGAAGTCCATCGCAAACGGAATCGATATCATCAGAATCTTTGACTGCCTTAATGACCTGAGAAACCTTCAGGAAGCAGTTAATGCTACCAACGAGATCAAGAAGAGAGAGGGAAGGGGACATGCCCAGATCGCTCTTTCATATACTCTCGGTGATGCTTATACTCTTGAGTATTGGGCAGACATGGCTAAGAAGATCGAAGAGATGGGTGCAGACTCCATCTGTATCAAGGATATGGCAGGACTTCTTCTTCCTTACAGAGCTGCAGAGCTCATCAAGGCTATGAAGGAACAGACCAGCCTTCCCATCCAGCTTCACACCCACTACACTTCAGGTGTTGCAAGCATGACCTATCTCAAGGCTGTAGAAGCAGGTGTAGATGTTATCGACTGTGCAATTTCTCCTTTCGCACTCGGAACCTCACAGCCCGCTACCGAGGTTATGGTTGAGACCTTCAAGGGAACTCCCTATGACACCGGTTACGATCAGACTCTTCTTGCAGAGATCGCTGATTACTTCGCTCCCTACAGAGATGAGTGCATCAAGAGCGGCCTCATGAACACCAAGGTTCTCGGTGTCAACATCAAGACCCTTCTTTATCAGGTTCCCGGCGGAATGCTTTCCAACATGGTCAGCCAGCTCAAGGAGCAGAAGGCAGAGAACCGTTACAGAGACGTTCTCGAAGAAATCCCCAGAGTTCGTAAGGACTGCGGTGAGCCTCCTCTCGTTACACCTTCATCACAGATCGTCGGAACACAGGCTATCTTCAATGTCCTTATGGGCGAGCGATACAAGATGGCGACCGGTGAGTTCAAGGATCTCCTTCGCGGTAACTACGGTCAGACCGTTAAGCCTATGAACCAGGAAGTTATCGACAAGGTCATCCCCGGCGAGAAGCGTTCCACCGCAAGAAGCGCAGAGGCTACCGGACATACCGAGCCCGAGCTTGCTACTCTTGAGGCAGAGATGAAGGAATGGAAGAAGCAGGATGAGGACGTTCTCTCCTACGCACTGTTCCCTCAGGTTGCAACAGACTTCTTCAAATATCGTCAGGCTCAGGAAACGGGTGTTGATGTAAAACTTGCAGACAAGGATAACAAAGCATATCCCGTTTGATCTTCATGATTTTTCAAAGTCCGGGTCGGAATAAGACCCGGACTTTTTTTATAAAATTTTTAAAAAAAATTTTTGTTAAACATCCGTGAAACCTTGACTTGACGGGATTTTGCCGTTAGAATAACAAACGTCACTTTTAGCGAAGTGCATTTTTCTAAATCAATCTATCAATCAAAAAAGTTAGGAAAGAATCTGCATGGCACGTAAAGAAAGCATTACCATCGACCACATACTCAGTACCGCATTCGAAATGACAAGAGCAGAGGGAGCCGATTCCATCACTGCGCGTCACGTTGCGGAAAAAGCAGGATGCTCAACACAGCCCATTTTCAGGGTGTATAAGAATATGTCCGAGCTCCAGACTGCGGTATACGAGAAGGCGGTTGCATTCTTCAGGGATTATTATGCAGGTTTCGACCGCATCGGTAAGGTTCCCTTTACCAATCTCGGAATGGCTTATATTGCGTTTGCCAGAAAAGAAAAGAATCTTTTCAGACTTTTATTTGTTGATGTTATTCCCGGAAGGATCTCGATGTATGAGCTCCTTAACGGCTCCGAAGGAAATGTTGTCGCAGAGATCAATATGGCAAAGGAAACCGGATGCCAGGATCCCGGCGGAATGTTCATGAAGATGTGGATCTTCATTCACGGTGCCGCATGTATGACTCTTTCCGGAGATTATGATCTTACCGATGAAGAGACCATGTCCCTTCTCGAGAAGGCATACAATTCATTCTTAGCTTAACAAGGAATCTATATGGATCTTAGAGGTGATGTGCTCATGAGGATTAGGGACATGATCCCCCGCATGAGTAAAAGCCAGAAGAAAATCGCATTTTACATACAGAACGAATATGAGACCGCTGTTTTTATGACAGCGGCCGAATTAGGTAAAGAGACGGGAGTAAGTGAATCCACAATAGTAAGATTTGCCTCCGCTCTCGGTTATGAAGGTTATCCCGAATTTCAGAAAAGCCTGGTCGAGTGCGTCAAGACCAAGCTGTCTTCGGTTCAGAAGATAGATGAGAAGTACGGGCGCAGTACACAGTCCGAGATTCTCACTTCGGTTCTCAACGCGGACATGGAAAAGATCCGCGATACGATCAAGAATCTTAATCCCAGTGCATTCGATCTTACCGTTGACATTCTTTTGCGAGCAAGGAATGTTTATATCATGGGACTCAGGTCCAATGAACCTCTTGCGGCATTCCTGCATTTTTACCTGAACATGGTCCGTCCCGGTTGTGTACTGGTCAATTCCACATCCGTTACCGAGACCTTTGAACAGATGATCAGGATCAACGAAGAGGATGCGTTTGTCGGAATAAGCTTTCCCAGATATTCCATGAGAACCCTCAAGGCCATGGAATTTGCAAACGACAGAAGAGCGTCGGTCATCGCGATCACCGATTCCGCACATTCTCCGATGACTCTTTATTCGACCTGTAATCTCTATGCAAGATCGGATATGGTTTCAATAGTCGATTCGCTTGTTGCTCCTCTTTCCGTTATCAATGCGATAGTGGTCGCACTCTGCATCAAGGCTCCCGATCAGATAAGGAAGAACCTCAAGATGCTCGAGTCCGTTTGGAATGATTATCAGGTATACCTCAATGATGAGATAGATTTCATAGATGATGATCCTATCCTGAACTACTCGCTCAGAAAACAGGCATCCGAAGAAAAGAAAGATGAATAAGATAATCGTAATCGGCGGCGGTCCTGCAGGAATGTTGGCCGCCGTTTCGGCATCAAAAAAGAATAACGAAGTCATCCTTCTTGAAAAGAACGACCGTCTCGGCAAGAAGCTTTTTATCACCGGAAAAGGAAGATGCAATATCACCAATTCCGCGGATAAGGATGTGATCATGAAGAACATCATGACCAATCCGAAGTTCATGTTCAGCGCGCTGGATGTCTTTGACAATCACGATATATGCAGGCTTCTCGAAGAACACGGCTGCAGAGTTAAGGAAGAAAGGGGAGGCAGGATATTCCCCGTATCGGATCATTCTTCCGACGTGATAAAAGCCCTTATCAGAATGCTCGATGAAAAAAAAGCCCAGGTAAGACTTAACTGTGAAGTTAAGAGTGTTACGAAAAAAGAAGACGGATTTGAGATCGGTCTTAAAGATAAAAAAGTTCTTGAATGTGATGCCGTTATCATAACCACCGGAGGAATATCTTATCCGGCAACCGGTTCGACGGGTGACGGATATTTATTCTCGGAGAAACTCGGACACACCGTAAAAGAGTGCACACCTTCACTTGTTCCGCTTGAAACGGAGCAGCTCTGGTGCAGGGATCTTCAGGGACTTTCTCTTAAGAATACAGGTCTTAAAATGTACAGCGGCGGTAAGCTGATCTATGAAGACTTCGGAGAGATGCTTTTTACACATTTCGGAATAAGCGGCCCGATGGTTCTTTCCGCAAGCAGTTATTATCATAAAAGGAAAGCCGATGACTGCCTTGTCATACTTGACCTGAAGCCGGCATTATCGGATGAAGAACTTGATGACAGACTTCTCAGGGAGATCTCCGAGAATCACGAAAAGCATTTCATCAATATTCTTCCGTCACTGCTTCCCGCCAAGATGGTCCCTGTGATCGCATCACTCTCGGGAATAGACCCGCATAAGAAATGCGGTGATATAATAAAGGAAGAACGCAGGAACCTTGTCAGGATACTCAAAAACCTCGAGATAGATATAAGAGGAACGAGAGGCTTTGATGAGGCTATAATCACAAAGGGCGGCATCAGTGTTAAGGAGGTATCTCCGAAGAACATGATGAGCAAGCTCGTTCCGGGAGTGTTTTTTGCCGGAGAGATACTCGACCTTGATGCACTGACCGGAGGATTTAACCTGCAGATCGCATGGTCCACGGGTTATCTTGCCGGAACCGGCGTGTGTGAATACCTTGAAGAGATAAAAGGAGAATCATGATGAATGTAGCGATAGACGGACCTGCAGGTGCGGGAAAGAGTACTATAGCGAAGCTCTGTGCAAAGAAAATGGATCTTATATATGTTGATACCGGAGCAATGTACAGGGCTGTTGCACTTTATCTTCTCGAAAGCGGTATAGATGTAAATGACCGTAGCGCTGTTGCCGAAAAGTGCAAGGGTGCGGGTGTCGATATCAAATATGAAGACGGAGTACAGAACGTTTATCTGAACGGTACAAATGTAACGGGAAGACTCCGCGAAGAAGCTGTAGGAAACACCGCATCGGTTACAAGCGCCGTTCCGGAAGTCCGTGCACAGATCTTCTCGCTTCAGAGAGGACTTGCTGAGCGCGGAGGAGTTATCATGGACGGACGTGATATCGGGACTGTCGTAATGCCGGATGCCGATGTGAAGATATACCTTACCGCAAGTTCCGAGGTCAGGGCCAAGAGAAGGGTTCTTGAACTTGAAGCCAAGGGAGAGCATCCCGACTTCGAAGAAGTTAAAAAAGACATCGAGGATCGGGACCACCGCGACATGACCCGCGAGATCTCGCCTCTCAAACAGGCAGACGACGCGATCCTCGTCGACACTTCCGAAATGACCATCGATGAAGTCGTCGACAAGATCTGTTCCTTGTGTAAATAATTGAGCAGATGAAATATCGTGCATAGCGATTTCGCGATTTGTGGAGGAGTTTAGCTGTTCTTGGTGATGCATCCTACAGAGCACATTTTCACCCGGATGGTGAAAATAGCGAACAGGGGACATGGATGTCATCCTGTGAGCGGTGCGGTACGATTGAGTATATGCATCACCTAGAACAGTTTAACGACGTAACCATGAGCGAAATGCTATGTATGATATTTCATCGGGTAAACTTATATGGCTGAAATAAGACTGGCCGATCCGTCCGGCTTTTGCTTCGGTGTGAAGCGTGCTGTTGACGGAGTATATGAAAAACTGAGCAGCGGACGCCCTATCTATACATACGGTCCCATCGTGCATAATGAGACCGTTGTTTCCGACCTCGAAAATAAAGGCGTTAAGGTCATAGAGGACAAAGAAATCCTTATCGCAACGGAATTCGGTAAGGATGCCTGCATCATCATCAGGGCCCACGGTATAGGAAGGGACATTTATTCGATCCTGGAGGAAAAAGGCTGTGAAGTGGCCGATTTTACCTGTCCGTTCGTTAAGAGGATCCACGATATAGTCCTTGAAGAGAGCGGAAAGGGAAGGAGCATCGTGATAGTCGGGAACCCCTCACATCCCGAGATAATCGGCATATGCGGATGGTGTGACGGCCCTTATACGGTAGTCAGGGACGAAAAAGAGGCCGAAAGCCTTGATATTACGGGTGAAATGACCATTGTGGCCCAGACCACCTTCCAGCATAAGAAATTTTCACAAATTGTTGAAATAATAAATAAAAAAGGTTATAATGCTAACGTTGTGAACACTATATGTTCGGCAACGAAGGACAGGCAGGATGCAGCCGAAGTCCTTTCAAGATCGGCAGATGCCATGATCGTCATAGGGGGGAGCGCAAGTTCTAACACGCGCAGGCTTTATGAGATCGCTTCGGCAAATTGTCCGAACACGGTCTGTGTACAGAAACCGGAAGACCTAAAAGATTACAAACTACCTGAATCTGTTAAGCTGATCGGCATCACCGCGGGGGCTTCCACTCCGCAAAATATTATTGAGGAGGTTCAAAAATATGTCAGAGGAATTGACTTTTGAACAATTACTGGAAGAGCAGGAATCGAAAAAGATCATATTACATACAGGAGAGGTAGTCGAAGGCACCGTTTTTGATGTTAAGCCCGAAGAGATCATTCTTGATCTCGGATGCAAGTCTGACGGTATTCTGAGCAAGTACGAGTACACCAACGATAATAGCGTAGATCTTACCCAGGCTGTAAAGCCCGGCGATAAGCTCGAGGTTAAGGTTCTCAAGGTTGACGACCGTGAGGGTCAGGTTATCGTTTCCTATAAGAGAGTTCAGCAGGAGAAGGCTAACCAGCGTATCGAAGAAGCTTTCAATAACCAGGAAGTTCTCACCGCTAAGGTTACCGCTATCCTTAAGGGCGGAATCACTGTTGAGGTTGACGGAACCAGGATCTTCATCCCCGCAAGCCTCGTTTCCGACAGCTACGAGAAGGATCTTTCCAAGTATCTCGGACAGGACATCGACTTCGTTGTTGTTGAGTACAATCCTCACAAGAGAAGATGCATCGGTGACCGCAAGCAGCTTCTTGCAGCCAAGAAGGAAGAAATGCAGAAGGCACTTCTTGACAAGATCAAGGTTGGCGATATTGTTGACGGCGTAGTCAAGAATGTTACCGATTTCGGTGCATTCGTAGATCTCGGCGGAGCTGACGGACTTCTTCACATCTCAGAGATGAGCTGGGGAAGAGTTGAGAATCCCAAGAAGAACTTCCACATCGGAGACAACCTTAAGGTTCTCGTTAAGGATATCAACGGCACCAAGATTGCTCTTTCACTCAAGTTTGATGATGAGAACCCTTGGAAGGATGCCAATGATAAGTTTGCTATCGGACGTGTCGTAACCGGTAAGGTTGCACGTATGACCGATTTCGGAGCATTCGTAGAGATCGAGAACGGCGTTGATGCACTTCTTCACGTATCACAGATCTCCAAGGACCGTGTAGAGAAGCCTTCAGACGTACTTAAGGTCGGTGACGAAGTTACCGCCAAGATCGTTGATTTCAATGAGGCAGATCACAAGATCTCCCTTTCCGTAAAGGCTCTTACCGCTCCCGATTCAGACGAGAATGCCGATGAGGTTCCCGTTGACATCGAAGCTGTTGCAAACGAAGAACAGTAATCGATCAAAACCATAAATTCTTAAATGCTTTTTCCGGCGTAAGTCGGAAAAAGCATTTTTTTTCGGTCATTTTTTCCGGGAATGTGGTATCATAATAAAAATATGAAATTTTCCGTTTTACAGGGAGGTTTTATGGCAGTCGATTACGAATATTTCAAAAAAGAGATCTTAAAGCTTACCTCGATCGATCTGAACTCTTACAAAGAGAAGCAGATGAAGAGAAGGATCGATAACCTGATCACCAAGAACAAGATCACCGGTTACGATAATTACGTAAATGCACTCAAGACCGATAAAGCTCTTTTTGATGAGTTCATCAATTATATAACCATCAACGTTTCAGAGTTCTACAGAAATCCCGACCAGTGGGATTATATGGATAAGACCGTCATCCCCAAGCTTATCGAGAGATTCGGTACCAGGCTCAAGATCTGGAGTGCCGCATGTTCGACAGGAGATGAGCCTTATTCGCTCGTTATGGCCCTTTCAAGGCACATTCCTTTAAGCCAGATCAAGATAACCGCTACCGACCTTGACAAGACGGTCATCGCAAAGGCTAAGGTCGGTCTGTATGATGCCAAGTCCATCGCAGGCGTACCCGATGATTTCAAAAAGAAGTATTTCACCCAGGTGGGTCCTTCCTACAAGATCTCCGATGAGATCAAGAAGTGCGTAACCTTCAGCGAGCACAATCTTCTCAAGGACAGATACGACACGAATTACGATATGATCGTCTGCAGGAACGTGCTCATCTACTTCACCGATGAAGCCAAGGACGAAGTCTTCAGAAAGTTCTTCGCATCGATCAAATCCGGCGGATTCCTTTTCATCGGATCCACCGAGCAGATCGTAAACTACAAGGATATGGGTTACGTCAGGGAAAACTCATTCTACTACGGAAAACCGTAAAATCAAGAGCCGGGAGAACTTATCTCCCGGCTCAATTTTTTTAAATTTGCGGGTGACGCGGATTGTATGAGAATTCGAGACTTCGTCGTCTGCGTTAGAAACAGCCGCCTGGCCTGAACGAAGTGAATGGCCTGCGGCATGAGCAGGAACAAGTGTCGGTCAAGTTTCGCGCCTGACGACGAAAAGCGAGAAGACTCATACTAAGCGGACAGGAAGTCCGAAAGACATGAATGCAAGTACAGGGATGTACTTGCATGTCCACGGCAGGACCCGCGGAATAAACTAAAAAGAGCCGGGAGATAAGTTCTCCCGGCTTTAGTTATTAGTATGTGGATGCGAGCATTGAGATGATGTGTGCCGCATATTTGTTGAATGCGTTGCGGTCACGCTTGAGATCGTCGGTAAGCTCGAAGAACATATCGGAGCTTCTGTATTCCCTTCTGAAGAGGGGCTCGAAGAGCGTATCCCACTGGGGAAGATAGCTCGAAGTCTTTCTGGTGTAGCATGTTGCGGCCGTTGCCTGTGTGCGGTGATCCTTGTCAACGAATGTCGCAACGGATTTATGAAGTGCCGTGTCCTCTTCGGGAAGATAGTAGTAATCCTCGTATCCCGCATAGAAGTATTTCATTTCTTCGTTGTAGAGAGGAACCTTTATCTGCGCATCCTCACCGTTAGCTTTGATATAGCAGCCGTGTGCGAAGGATGTGATCGAGCGGGGGATGGGAGATTCGAGCTTGATGCTCATTATGATCTCGCTCTGTGTCTCGCCGTTATAATCCGTGAAAGTATCTGCGTGCACCTTGGCTACCCTTAATTTGCCTGCAACAAGATCGCAGTAAGAGAGCATCGGGAGAATGCGGATCATTCCCTTGATATCGTCTTCATTGTGAAGAAGAAGGGAATTGCGGGCAAACTCGGAAGGGTTGTTTACGTAGTCGTGATAGATACCGATCAGATCGCCTCCGGAAAAAACATCGGCTCTTTCGATGCCCATATATTTCTCGATGGATTTCTGCTTGAGTGATGAAAGACCGAGGAGATGCTTGAGGGGGCTGATCCTTTTATACAGATCTATGCCGCTGAAATCATCTATCGTAAGATCAAGCTCAAGAGCTTCGATCTTCTGGGTAAGGAAGGGCAGGTCGAACTGATTGCCGTTGAAATGGATCAGTGTCTTGTAACCGCCTTCTTTTGCGAATGCAAAGAAACTCTCAATGATCTCTTTTTCTTCTTCGTACTTCTCAGCAAACCACTGTCTGGTGCACCATTTGCCCTCTGAAAGGTAAGCGCATCCGATCAGGTAGAGCACGGATGAGCGTGCGGTGAATCCGGTTGTTTCGATATCCAGGAAAAGAACCGACTCGGGATCCGCAACAACGGAAATATCGTAACCCAATCTGAAATCTTCGAAAGTCTGAGTAGTTTCCTTCATGATCAAAGCCTCTTTTATAAGGTTAATCCCAACTTAATTACTATAACAAAAAAGACTTGTTTTATCAATTATACAGACGCAGTTATATGTACCCTGAACAGGTTATTTTTTTCTCCGTCTTTATGGAAAAATAGGGCGGATAGGAGTATATTAATTGTGTATGTAAATTCATTATTTCAGGGTGGTTTAAATGTCAAAATTTACTTTTAAGGGCGGGATCCATCCGTATGACGGAAAGGATCTTTCAAGGGATAAAGCCATCATCGATGCGGTACCCGGCGATGAAATGGTATATCCCCTCAGCCAGCATATAGGAGCACCGGCTAAGCCTCTTGTCGCAAAGGGCGATACCGTCCTCAGAGGCCAGTTGATCGCAGAAGCAGGCGGATTCGTATCCGCACCCGTTTATTCATCCGTTTCCGGAACGGTCAAAGGCATTGAAAAAAGAAGAGTTGCCACGGGCGACATGGCAGAGAGCATCATAATAGAAAATGACGGTCTCGGTACCGAGGTTATGTATGAAGAAGCCCGTGACTGGGAAAAGCTCTCGCGTGAAGAGATACTTGATCGTATCAGAAAAGCCGGTATCGTCGGAATGGGCGGAGCCGGATTTCCTACGGCCGTAAAGCTTTCGCCCAAGGATCCCGATTCGATCGATTACTGTATCTGCAATGCGGCGGAGTGTGAGCCTTACCTTACTTCCGATTACCGCAGGATCATTGAAGAGGGCGATAAGGTTGTCGAAGGACTTAAGATAATCCTCAGTCTCTTTTCCGATGCTCACGGCATAATCGCCGTTGAGGACAATAAACCCGAGGCTATAGCTCATCTTGCCAAGCTTTCCAAGAATGAAAACCTCATAAGCATCAAGGAACTTAAGACCAAGTACCCCCAGGGCGCCGAAAGACAGCTTATCTTCGCCACGACCGGAAGAAAGGTCAATTCCAAAATGCTTCCCGCGGATGTAGGCTGCATCGTCAATAATGTCGATACCGTCTGCTCTGTTTATAATGCCGTTGTTCTTGGCAAACCTCTCATGGAAAGGATCGTCACCGTTTCGGGTGATGCCGTCAAGATGCCCAGGAACTTAAGGGTTCCATGCGGTATGAGCTATACGGAGGTAATTGAACAGGCCGGAGGTTTTAAGACCAAGCCCGGCAAGATCATATGCGGCGGTCCTATGATGGGCTTTGCGATGTTTACAACGGATGTACCCGTCACCAAGACATCGACCGCACTGCTCGCATTTGCGAAGGATCCTCTGGAAAATGTTGAGACTACTCCCTGCATCAACTGTTCACGCTGTTCCTATGCATGTCCCGCAGGGCTTGTACCCGGAAGGCTTTCGGATATGGCTGAGCATTTCGATAATGAGGCATTTGTCGCAAACGGCGGTATGGAGTGCTGCGAATGCGGATGCTGCAGCTTTGTATGTCCCGCGAAAAAACCGCTTACCCAGAACATCAAATCCATGAGGAAGATGGAACTGGCTAAAAGGAAAAAATAAAAGGAATCGTTAAAATGAGTCTTCCAAGAGTATCATCGAACCCGCATATAAGAAGCGGGGCCACAACACAGCTTATAATGTTCACCGTGATCCTGGCTCTGATGCCTGCGTTCGGTTACGGTGTTTATAATTTCGGTATAAGGGCACTTTTTGTTGTTATCGTATGTATCGCATCCTGCGTTCTTTCCGAAGTCGTATTTGCACTCATCGCCAAAAAGAAGATAAGAGTTGACGACCTCAGTGCCGTTGTTACGGGACTTCTTCTTGCACTGAATCTTCCGGTATCGATCCCTTACTGGCAGGCTGCACTCGGCAGTGCATTTGCCATCATCGTCGTAAAGGAACTGTTCGGCGGACTCGGCAAGAACTTTATGAATCCCGCACTTGCCGGAAGATGCTTTCTTATTATTTCTTTTCCCGTTGCAATGACAAATTTCACA
Organism: Lachnospiraceae bacterium; assembly: GCA_017617005.1. GTDB lineage: Bacteria > Bacillota > Clostridia > Lachnospirales > Lachnospiraceae > AC2028. The sequence goes on along the minus strand of JAFZWW010000085.1, from coordinate 9,455 downwards.
ACCGATACCTACACGGGTGCAACACCCCTTGCTCTTCTTAAGAGCGGGGAGAGCGTGGATATCAGGTCGATGGTTTTCGGTAACATTCCCGGAACCATAGGCGAGACCAGCATGATCATGATACTGATAGGTGCATGCATCCTTCTTTTGACCGGAGTCATCGATCTCTGGGTTCCCGGAAGCTACATTCTTTCTTTTGTATTATTCCTGATCCTCTTCGGCGGACACGGTTTTGATCCTGCTTTCATTTCCGCTCATCTTGCGGGAGGCGGACTCATGCTCGGTGCATTCTTCATGGCGACCGACTATGTGACGAGACCCGTATCGAAAAAAGGTCAGGCGATATTCGGTATATTCATCGGAATCATGACTGGCATCTTCAGGATCTTCGGACCTTCGGCCGAGGGTGTTTCCTATGCGATCATTTTGGGTAACTGCATAGTTCCCATCATTGATAAGTTCACTGTTCCCGTGCCGTTCGGTCTTACGGCCTCCGAGTTTAAGAAAGGAGGCAGGTGATGAATAAAGATCTGAATTCCGCACTTAAGGATGCACTTGTTCTTGTTGTCATTACTCTTGTTTCCGGACTTTTTCTCGGTCTTGTTAACATGCTTACCGAAGAACCGATAAGGCTTCAGAAAGAGCAGGCGGTCATCGACAGCTGCAAAGCCGTATTCCCCAATGAAGAAGGCTTTGCACAGGTTGCAACCTTTGAACTTACCGGATACGTTCCGACTGAAAAGCTTTCTGCGGATCTTGCAAAAGAAGGAGTGACCGTCGGCAACATCTATAAAGCGATAGGCGAAGACGGCTCCGTTTCGGGATATGCGATCGAAGTAACATCCGCGGAAGGATACGGCGGAGATATCAGGCTTATGTGCGGTATCTCTTCGGATGGAATACTCAGGGGAGTTTCGATCCTTGAGATCTCTGAGACCGCGGGACTCGGTATGAGAGCGGGTGATGTTCTTGTGCCTCAGATTCATAACCTTGATGTGGACCGGATAGTATTTACAAAAACGGGAAAGACTTCCCCCAACGAGATCGATGCGATCAGCGGTGCGACCATAACCACGACCGCATTTGTTAACTGTGTCAATGCGGCACTCGATGTTTCGGAAGAGATAGTTCCCATGGAAGGAGGCGCAGCATGAACAAGTCATTGGAGCGCCTTTATAACGGAATCATAAAAGAGAATCCCACATTTGTTCTTACGCTCGGTATGTGTCCCACACTTGCTGTAACCACCTCCGCGATGAACGGACTCGGAATGGGACTTACCACCGCAGCGGTCCTGGCAATGAGTAATCTTTTCATCTCAGCGCTCAGGAAGATCATTCCCGATAAGGTGAGGATACCTGCTTTCATAGTCATCGTTGCATCATTTGTTACGATAGTACAGCTCCTTCTTGAAGCATTCATTCCTTCACTTAACGCTTCACTCGGAATATACATTCCTCTGATAGTAGTTAACTGCATCATACTCGGTCGTGCCGAAAGCTACGCATACCATAATCCCGTAATCCCTTCATTCTTCGACGGAGTAGGAATGGGACTTGGCTTTACCGTTGCGCTCACGCTTCTCGGAATCTTCAGGGAGTTCATAGGCTCCGGTACTTTCTTTGGCATCAGGGTATTCCCCGAAGAATACGGTGTAACGATGTTTGTCCTGGCACCCGGTGCGTTCTTTGTGCTCGCAATGCTCGTTGCCATCCAGAATTTCATCAAGGCCAAGATGGAAGCAAAGGGCAAGGATGTTTCAAAGATAGGTTCCGGCTGCGCATCCGGATGTGCGGGCTGCGGACAGGCATCCGTTTGCGGAAAGCCAAGAGCTAAGGCCTACAGAAAAGTACAGGAAAAAAGAGCGGAAAGTGTTTCCGAAGAGGAAGAAGAGTACGACGAGGAAGACGAAGAGATCGACGAGATCCTTGAAGATACCAAAGCTCCGGTAAAAGAAAACAATCCCAAGGTTTCCGAAAACAAAAAGGCAGATAAGGAAGAACTCAAAACCGAAGAGGAATCCTCCGAAGATTCCAAAGAAAAAAATACAGACAGCCCCGAAGAAGCAGCTGAAGAAACCGGAGACGTGACCGAGGAAACCGGAGAGTCTTCCGAAACCGAAGATAATAAAGAAAAGAACAACAAGCCTTCGGGCAAGAATAATAAAAAGAAAAACAAGAAGAGGAGGAAATAAAGATGAACGGTATCAAAGATATGCTCCTCCTTCTTGTCGGATCTTCACTGGTCTCCAATGTGGTTCTCAGCCAATTCCTCGGACTGTGCCCCTTCCTCGGAGTTTCCAAGAAGATCAAGACCGCTGCCGGAATGGGCGGAGCCGTAATATTTGTCATCACCCTGGCAAGTCTGGTTGCCGGTGCTTTATACAAGCTGATACTTGAACCGCTGAATCTCAAATATCTTCAGACCATAGTTTTCATACTTGTAATTGCGGCACTTGTACAGTTTGTCGAGATGTTCCTCAAGAAGATGATCCCTTCACTGTACTGTGCACTCGGCGTTTATCTTCCTTTGATCACCACCAACTGTGCCGTGCTCGGTGTTGCCGTAAGCAATGTTCAGAAAAACTACGGTGTGCTTGAAGGCGTCGTAAACGGAATCGGAACCGCAGTCGGTTTTGCGGTTGCGATAATCATCCTTGCAGGCATCAGGGAAAGAATGGAATACAATGAAGTGCCCGGACCTTTCAAGGGAATGCCCATCGTCCTTCTTACAGCGGGACTAATGGCAATCGCATTCTGGGGATTTTCGGGACTTCTTTAAAGGGGAATTGTTATGATGACAGTACTTGCTGCCGCGCTCTGCGTCGCATGTGTGGGAATATTCGTCGGAATCTTCCTCGGCGCAGCCGGAATTATCTTCAAAGTAAAAACGGATGAAAGAGAAGAGAAGGTTCTTGCGGCTCTTCCCGGAAATAATTGCGGAGGCTGCGGATATCCCGGATGTTCGGGACTTGCCGCTGCGATCGTAAAGGGCGAAGCACCCGTTAACGCATGCCCCGTAGGCGGAAATGATGTCGGTGCCAGAGTTGCCGCCATTATGGGACAGGAAGCATCAGAGAGCGTCAAAAAGGTTGCTTTTGTCGCATGTGCCGGTGACTGTGAAAAGGCTAATGTCAATTACGATTACTATGGATCCGGCGACTGCAGGATGATCAACTTCTCACCGGCGGGCGGTGCCAAGGCCTGCAGACAGGGATGCCTCGGAGGAGGAACCTGCGTAAAGGTATGTCCGTTTGATGCAATCCATATTGTCGACGGTATAGCGAAGGTTGATAAGGAAAAGTGCAAGGCGTGCGGAAAGTGCATAGAGATCTGCCCGAGAAAGCTTATCAGTCTTGTGCCTTATGATGCAAAATATTTCGTTGCATGTTCATCCAATGATAAAGGCCCCGATGTCATGAAGGCCTGCAGTGCGGGATGCATCGGCTGCGGTCTCTGTGCAAGGAACTGCCCTGCAGGTGCGGTTACCGTCACCGATTTTCTTGCCCATATCGATCAGGATAAATGTGTCGGCTGCGGTGCGTGTGCCGAGAAGTGTCCCAAAAAGGTTATCGTATGAGTAACAAGATGAATCTTCCCGATGACAATGAAAGGAACCTGTTTACGCCACAGATGACTGCGGCTATGGTTGTCACTGCATTTGTGACTCTCCTTATCATTGTCATTGTTCTTTTGGCGAACAGAAGACCTCATCACAACAATATCGCAAGTCAGAATCCCGAACCTGTTCAGCAGACAAGTCCCGTGATAAAACCGGAAGAGACTCCGAGCGGAGATGTTATCGGACCGGGTGATCTCGATTTCTGGGATATGTATCCCGAAGAAGGTGATCCGGAAGACGAAGTTCAGGGTGCGGGAACCGAAGAGGATGATAAGCCCGTTGAACCCGATGACGGCTCGGAACCGCCCGAAGCCACAGACGGAAGACACACTCTCGTAATCGGTAGGGACGGAAAAGAAGAATGGGTGCTCATTTCACCTTATCTCCCCAAGAATGACATAGACCCTTCTTCGCTTGTCCTTCAGTCGAATCTGATGTCTTACTACGTCGACGGAAAAGAAACCTCTTATCTGGGTATCAGCGTCGATAAATATGACGATTATATAGATTTTGTAAAGCTTAAAAATGCCGGTATAGATTTTGTCATGCTGAGAGTGGGCGTGCGCGGATATGAGAGCGGAAGCATAACCTTTGACGAATATTATGCGGACAATATCTCCAGGGCAACACAGGCGGGACTTGAGGTCGGACTTTATTTCAGATCCCAGGCAATAACTCCCGAGGAAGCAGCGGAGGAAGCAACCGCACTCATTGCAGCGATCGGAGATTACAGTGTAAAGTATCCACTTGCGATAGATGCCGGATTTGTCCTCAATGACACATCGAGGATCGAAATGCTTTCCAAGACAGAGAAGACATCTGTACTCAGGGCATTCGTGGATACCGTCAAGGCATCGGGTCATAACTGTGCGCTTCATGCTGATAAGGAATTTCTGATAAAAGAGATAGATCTGTCAAAGTTTTCCGATATAGATATCTGGCTGGACAATCCCGGGGACCTTCCCGATTATCCCTATGCCATGACCATGTGGGAATATACCGACAGCGCAACTCTCGACGGAGTAAACGGTCTGACCGATATAACGATCTCATTTATAGACTATACGCAGAAGTGAATAAGGGACGGGAGAAACAGGGGGACGGTTCCGCTGTTTCTGATCATCCGATACCGGGATTGATCTTGAGAGAATTATAGATCTCGGCATAGACCTTACCCGAAATCTCATCGATGAAATTTTCGGGAAACTGTTTTGAAGAGGATTTTTTTAGGATATCGACGGCTTTGTTGTATGCAATCGCCGCTTCGAGTGCCGAATCGTAGATTCCGATCTTTGTATAGCCGGAAGTGTGGATGCGGGCGATGTACCCCTTTCCTTCTTTTTCGGGAACCACTCCGTGATAGGTGTTGAGGATCTCGAGATTTGATCTTCTGTAATCAAGGCAGTCGCCGTTGATGAATCTGCAGTCTCTGCCTTCGACGGAATAAGCCTTCAGACCGAAACGTGCTCCGAGGGAAAGCTGCGAACCGTAATCGGCCACAAAAAAATGCCCTCCTCTTTTCGAGATCTTGTGGGACGAGAAATAGAAGAGATCCTCTATATCGAAGGTAAAGACGATATCCTTCGACAGATGGTAATTGAAATAGCCTTTTTTCAGGTATATGGGTGTTCCGAAATAGATGCCGTTATCCCTGAGATTGATCAGGATCACGGCTTTTTCATATTTAAGAGCCTTAAAATCTTGAAAATCGTTTAATGAAATGCTAACATCTTCAAGGACTTTTAACGCGGTCAGATAAGCCTTGTGTGCTTTATCCACGGAAGGATATGAGCCAAGGGAGATATGACGGCCGTTTTTGGTGACAGAGGCACGGTATAATGTTTTTCCGGACGGAGTCACATAAACATGTACTCCTTTAGAAGATTTACCGTTCATGGAAATATTGTAACACAGGAAGGATCAGATTTATGAAAGAAGTTACATACTCAAGCACAAGAGGTGAAGGTGTAAAGTATACCGCTTCCATGGCAGTGCTCAAGGGCCTTGCTTCGGACGGCGGACTTTTCGTACCCGACCATATTCCTTCACTTGATAAAAGCCTTGCAGAGCTTGCCGAGATGGATTACCAAAATCTCGCTTACGAGGTTATGAAGCTCTTCCTTACCGATTATACCGAGGAGGAACTCAGGGGATGCATTGCAAACGCATATGATTCCAAGTTCGATACCGACGAGATCGCACCTCTTTCCGAGAGCTGCGGTTCATATTATCTCGAGCTCTGGCACGGTGCCACCATCGCGTTCAAGGATATGGCTCTGAGCCTTCTTCCCCATCTGATGACCACCGCTGCGAAGAAGAACGGTCTGAAAAAAGAGATCGTGATCCTTACCGCAACGAGCGGAGATACCGGAAAGGCTGCACTTGCGGGCTTTGCCGATGTTCCCGGAACAAGGATAGTTGTCTTTTATCCCAAGAGCGGTGTTTCACCCATCCAGGAAAAGCAGATGGTAACCCAGCGCGGAGATAACACTCTTGTCGTAGGCATCCACGGAAACTTCGACGATGCGCAGACCGGCGTTAAGAAGATCTTCGGCGATACGGACTTTGCGAAGGAGCTTGATGAGAAGGGATTCGTTTTCTCATCCGCCAACTCCATCAATATCGGACGTCTCGTTCCCCAGGTCTGCTACTACGTTTATGCATACACCAGACTTCTCAAAGAGGAAAGGATTAAGGAAGGGGATCTCATCAACGTATGTGTTCCCACCGGAAACTTCGGAAACATCCTTGCGGCATTTTATGCAAAGCTCATGGGACTTCCCGTAGGAAAGCTCATCTGCGCATCCAATACGAATAAGGTTCTGTTCGATTTCTTCGAGTCCGGAACCTATGACAGGAACAGGGAATTCCATGTTACCACTTCACCTTCGATGGATATCCTTATCTCCAGCAATCTCGAAAGACTCATCTATTTCATCGCAGGAAACCGTGCTGAAAGATGTGCCGAGCTCATGGGAGAGCTTTCCGGAAACGGAAACTATACCATTACCGCCGATGAAAAGAAGGGACTTGCTGATTTTTACGGCGGATATGCCGATGAAGTACAGACTGCGGAGCAGATAAAGAAGATCTACGAAAAGAGCGGTTACGTCATCGATACCCATACGGCTGTCGCATCATTTGTATGTGATGAGTATAAAGCTAAGACCGGAGACAACACCCCCGTAGTCATCGCATCCACCGCAAGCCCTTACAAGTTTACAAGATCCGTAATGAACGCGATCGATCCCGAATATGACAAGAAGACGGATTTCGAACTCATCGACGATCTTGCAAAGCTTTCCAACACCAAGGTTCCGCAGGCTATCGAGGACATAAGGTCCGCACCTGTTCTTCATAAGACCGAATGTGATGTTGACGAGATGAAATCGGTTATCGCAGGATTCTTAAAATGAAAAGATATTCAGCTGACGAATATGTAAAAAGGATCGAAGCTTTAAGAAAAGAAATGATCACCGCAGGGACAGAGTTTTATTATGTCCCGGGCGGTGATTTTCATATGTCCGAATATGTATGCGATCACTTCAAGTGCAGGGAATTCCTTTCCGGCTTCGACGGATCGAACGGGGAAATGATCATAAGTGCGGACGGAGCGTATCTCTGGACCGACGGAAGATATTTCATCCAGGCCGCTGAGCAGCTTGAAGGCACCGGCATTGAACTCATGAAGATGGGGGAGCCCGGTGTTCCGAAGATCTCCGAGTTTCTTAAAGAGCACATGAATGCCGGACAGACTCTCGGATTTGATGGAAGGTGTGTATCCGGAGGCTCGTTCGGAAGGCTTAAAGAAGCACTTGCCGGAAAAGAGATCTCTTATAAAACAGACCTCGATCTTGTCGGAAATATCTGGAGTGACAGACCCGCTCTTCCGGATGGGAAAGCATGGCTTCTCGAAAAAAGATTCACAAATCTTACACGAGCCGAAAAACTTGCACTAGTCAGGCAGGAGATGGAAAAAGCGGAATGCGATGTGCTTATCATCGCATCCCTTGATGATATCGCCTGGCTTTACCAGTTCAGGGGTTCCGATATCGAATACAATCCCGTGACGCTTTCATATACTGTCATCATGCGGGATACTGCGACTCTCTATATGTCACCCGGTAAAGCCACGGATATCAGGGCAGCTCTTGAAAATGACGGAGTGACCGTCAGGGATTACGAAGATATTTTCGAAGATCTCGGAACGTTGGATGAAAGCCTTACGGTCTGGACGGATATCGAGAGGATCAATGTAAAGGTTCTTGATTCCATACCTGTGAATGCAAATAGGATACTCAGATGGTCACCTGCCTTTACCCTTAAAGGAGTAAAGACGGAGACTGAGGTTGAAAACGAAAGATCGGCTCATATAACCGACGGTGCGGCACTTACAAAGATTATCTGTTATCTGAAAGGACTTCATGATTCCGATGAACTGAAAGAGGGAAAAGTAACCGAGCTGTCTATCGCATCAAAGCTTCTCGGATACAGAAAGGAAGCGGAGGATTTCATCGAAGAGAGCTTTGCTCCTATAATCGCCGCCGGTCCGCACGGTGCGATAATCCATTACGAACCTGATGAAACAACTAACGTCCCCTTGCGGGATAATGACATAGTTCTTATGGACACAGGTGCACAGTATCTCAGAGGCACAACGGACGTTACAAGGACTGTTGTGATAGGTGAACCCACGGAGAAGATGAAAACTCTCTATACGGCGGTTTTAAAGGGAAATATCGCACTTTCGTCGGCCGTGTTCAAGAAAGGAACCTCCGGCAGGAGACTGGATATCCTTGCCAGAAAACCCCTCTGGGAACTCGGATATGACTATAACCACGGCACGGGACACGGGGTAGGTTTTCTTTTGAATGTGCACGAAGGACCCCAGAACATTTCATCCGGACCGTCCGGGATGGGAGATACCCCCTTTGTGCCCGGAATGATCACAAGCGATGAACCCGGAGTGTATCTGGAGGGGGAATTCGGTATACGCACCGAGAATATGATCGTATGTGTGCCGAAGGACAGTACTGAATTCGGTGATTTCTACGGTTTTGAGGTGCTGACCCTGGTTCCTTTCGACAGGGACCTTATCGACACCGAAATGCTCACGGAAGAGGAGATAAGGATAATAGACGGATACCACAGATGCGTTTATGAGGAATTATGCATTTTCATGGACGAAAATGAGCGAAAATGGCTGGCCGAAACCACACGGCCTCTGATTGACTTTTGACCCTGTTTTTGCGATAATTAATAGCGATTTCGGTTTTACCGCTTTCCCTTCGGAAAGCACATCATCAACCGTCACAAAATATTCTAAGAAAAGAGGAATCAGCATGGCAAACATCGATCTTTCCCAGTATGGGATCAACGGCGTATCTGAGATCGTCTACAATCCCGACAACGACACGCTCTACAATGAAGAGTTAAAATCTGACCTCACCGGTTATGACAAGGGACAGCTCACCGAGCTCGGTGCCGTTAACGTTATGACAGGTGTTTATACCGGACGTTCTCCCAAAGATAAGTTCATCGTTATGGATGACAAGTCCAAGGATACCGTTTGGTGGAATACTCCCGAGTATCCCAATGATAACCATCCCGCAACCCAGGAAGCATGGGACACCTGCAAGAAGCTCGCTCTTGAGCAGCTCTCCGGCAAGAGACTTTTCGTAGTCGATGCATTCTGCGGCGCTAACAAGGACACCAGAATGAGCGTACGTTTCATCATGGAGGTTGCTTGGCAGGCTCACTTCGTACGCAACATGTTCATTAAGCCTTCAGCAGAGGAAGAGGCTAATTTCAAGCCCGATTTCATCGTTTACACC
>JAFZWW010000084.1 GCA_017617005.1 Lachnospiraceae bacterium | reverse complement strand
TTCATGCTTCGTTATTGATACGGCACGCTGCGGATGGAAAAATGTATCTATATGACATTATAGACATAAAAAAAGAAACGGGCACCCCCCTCAGCTCATAGAGCTTACCGGACAAAAAACCCATCTCTTCTTGTCCTTATACTAACAAAAAGGTATGTTATTGTCAATATGAAAGATAGTGTAAAGTGATTTATGGAAACTTATTCGTAAAAAAATCGAGCTCCCAATACCATTTTAAGCTACAGGTACTGGTGGCATCTATGTTCCAAAGCGTATTACTAAGGCGAAAGTCACAAGTATGTGACTTTCACCTGGAGAAAAGGATTATCCGTGAACCTTATGTCAAGGGGCTTTCGCGGCATATCCTCGCGGCAGGGTCAGCCGCTCCGGTATTCCACGATCCCCTTGACATAAGGTTCCGCTCCATTCTATGCGATTGTTTATTGCTGCATCCGAAGTATTGTCTGCTGACCAAGATGGATCAGGAGTTGCCATTTTCCCGGCATGTTGGCACCAGTTTTGATGATGTCATCTTCAACCGGAGGCCTGAAGCGGTTATGCTTGTGAGGACGCAGAAAGTTGTAGTATGCCACCCACAGAGCAAGATCATAGTTGGCTCCATCGTAATTATCGAAGCCGTTCGTGGGACGGTAGGACGCCTTGTAAGTACGGTTAAGACGTTCGATCATCTGCTTGTAAGGACGGTATTCTTTTGATACTTCGTCATCATTTGTAAGACCGATGACCTGCGTTACATTAAACTTAAACCTATCCTTGTACTTGATGAGGAACTGCTGGGCGGCAAGAAGATATGCGCTGTAGCCGTCTGCGATGAATTTGAAGTTTTCAGGTAGCTTCTTGAGATGCTGGAATGCCATCCTCATTGCCATAATACACGGACCGACACCTCGGTTGTCTGACACCTGATATCCGATGATAGCACGGGTTGCGGCGTTCATTATGAACCAGATGTATCCTTTGACACCGCGGACTTTGATGTAGGTCTCGTCAGCCGTCATGGCGAGATGATCTAGGTCTTTCTCGTAGGGATATGTATCGACAAAGGGTTTTATACAGATGGCCGCTGCTTTGCAATAGTTGGCTACCATCTGATGGGATACGGAAATGTTATGTATGTCTTTTAAGGCCTGGGCTGTTTTACGAAGGGACAGTCCAAGATTGACCCGGTAAGTAAGGCAAAGGGACATGATATAAGAGTTGTTCTTCGTGAACTTGAGAGAAGACGCATTCCTGGGTAGGGTAGTGATGTCCATCCTGAAGAAATCTATCGTAAATTCGCGGTAGATATAGTGTAGCTTATATTTGTTTTTCCCATAGTCGTCTTCCAGATCTTCCTTGTCGACTTTCTTAAGGTTGTTTAGGTAATAAGGGCATTTCGGGTTAATGCACTTGTGAACGATGAAGTGCTTGCGGTCTTTCTTTGGAGTCAGGACATGGCTGCAGTAAGGACATCTGAGCTTAAGAGAGGAACGGCGATTATCTTCGGGTGAGAAAAGCGTCTGACACACCTTACATTGAAGTTGCCCTTTAGCCCCATTGTTCTTGTAGAGATAGATCTTAGGTGCATTGCATCTGGGGCATTTGCAGTCATCATCGATATCACACTCAGAGCGACGGCGTATAGGTTTGATGGGCTTGTCATCAGGGTACCGCCATTGGAGATAAGCCATGTAATCCATGTAGTCCCAGGGCTCAACATTTAGGATAAGCGGGAGTTTGTCAACCTTGAACTTTTGATATTTTGGGGAGTGAGAATCATCGAAAGCCCACTGTTTTAAGGGAATGTATCTGCAGATGAAGTTAAATAACCAGAGATTATACTGGTAAAGGTACTGGATTGTTTTGAGTAAATAAAGTATAATGTTCACGAGCATTGTCTCCTTTGTGGATTATGTGAGTTTGGTCGCTAACATTATACCAAAAAGGGAGGTCAATGCTCATTTTGTTTTGACCTCCTGGAAAATAAAGGATTTACAAAGAAAAAAGGGGTGTCGGTTAGACACTACCACTCTCAACATGGAGGTTATATAAATGAGCGAATTATGGGATGTTTACACAATAGACAGACGAAGGACCGGTAAAACCTGTATACGGGGAGAACAGGATAAGCTTGCGGATGACGAATTCCGTCTGTGGGTCATGGTCTGGATCAGGAATCCGGAAACCGGAAAATATCTTGTATCCCAGCGCAGTGCGGATAAGGACACGGATCCTTTGAAATGGGAAACGGTTGCCGGCCATTCCATAGTCGGTGAAACAAGCATTGAAGCTGCTGTAAGGGAGACGTTTGAAGAAGTCGGCATTAAACTAAACGCCACGGATGCCACACTTCTGGCCACAAAAGTCGCTACCACCTGCGATGGCCGTCGTCATAACTGGATACGCGATTCATTCTATTTTGAAACAACTGAAGAACCGGATCTGCAAAAGGCAACTACCAAAGAGGTCATACAATCACGATGGCTTTCATTTTCCGAATTCAGGGAGATGTATGAACACGGAGACTGTTGTCTTAATATGGGTGATCTTTACGGGTTTGTATTAAACCCTGTGCCTCGGGACAGATACCGGGATGTGATCGGACAGGTAGTGAACGGGAAGATCGATCGGCCTTTGGGGAGCAGCCATCCGCGGCATGAGAAGATGATCTATCCCGTGAATTACGGTTATGTTACGGGAGTGATCGGCGGTGACGGGGCGGAACAGGATGTATATCTTATGGGAGAAACCACGCCTGTCAGGGAGTTCACCGGAAAAGTGATCGCGGTTTATCACAGATATGATGATAACGAAACAAAATGGATCGTCCTTCCCTGCGACGGAAACGGCAATATCCGAAGCAATATGAAAATTCCCGATGATAACGAAATATACGCCCGGATTGCTTTCCAGGAGCAGTATTTCAGCGGAGTACTGGTCAGGTAATACTTTGGCCGATTACGGCTTGATTTACCCGGACACTTACTATAGAATAGAAATGCGGTAAAACAATATAGCAAAAAGAAAAGGATCCGAAATGAACGAAAACATATTCAAAAGAAACGAACTGCTTGCGAAAAAGGTTATCCAAGGGCTTCAGTCCCGCAATATGAGCGGATACTATGCCGCGAATAAAGAGGAGGCGCTTAAAAAAGCGCTCGAACTTATTCCCGCCAAAGCATCGGTAACGATGGGCGGCGCTATGAGCGCGCATGAGATCGGTCTTGTAAAAGCGGTCAAAGAAGGAGATTATCATTTTATCGACAGAGACGAGTACGAAGATAAACGCGCCGCCATGCTGGCCTCATACGATGCCGATATTTTCCTGTCAAGCGCCAACGCTATGACGGATGACGGGATAATCGTCAATATAGACGGAAACGCCAACAGGGTTTCGGCCATCGCCCAGGGTCCGGGGAAAGTCCTCTTCATTGTGGGAATGAACAAGATATGTCCCGATATCGACAGCGCCATAAAACGCGCCAGAAACATTGCGGCTCCGATCAATGCGCAGCGATTCGGACTGGCAACGCCATGCACAAAAACAGGAAAATGCATGGATTGCAAATCTTTGGACACTATATGCTGCCAGTTCCTGATCACCAGATTTTCGCGCCATAAAAACAGGATTCACGTAATACTGGTAAATGATGATCTTGGATTCTGATCACCGCACGGCTATTTGTGCCGAGCCCAAATAGCCACGGATGCGTCCCGAGAAATCGCCTTCGCGAATTTCTCGTGCGCTGCTTCGCACAAAGCGCTCAGCATGGAGGATTAAAATGAACGAAATACTTACCAGAATCGGCAATATCGGTATAGTGCCCGTTGTGGCATTAGATAACGCGGCTGATGCCGGGGATCTCGGAAAGGCGCTTATAGACGGGGGCATCCCGTGCGCCGAAGTTACATTCAGGACAGCGGCAGCGGAAGAATCTATCAGGATCCTTTCCGAAAAATATCCCCAAATGCTTACCGGAGCAGGAACGGTCCTGACTGCACAGCAGGCGGATAAAGCAGTTGCCGCGGGAGCGAAATTCATCGTGAGCCCCGGATATAACCCGAAAGTTGTTGATCACTGTGTTGAAAGAGGAATACCCGTGGTTCCGGGATGTGCAACACCGAGCGATATCGAGAGGGCTATCGAAGCAGGACTGGATGTCGTCAAATTCTTCCCCGCTGAGGCGGCGGGAGGACTTCCCATGATAAAGGCAATGTCGGCTCCCTACGGTTCTGTGCGATTCATGCCCACCGGCGGGATCAACGCATCCAACATATGCAGTTACCTGGCCTTTGACAGGGTCATAGCCTGCGGAGGAAGCTGGATGGTCGATAAAAAACTTATCGCCGCCGGCAATTTTGAAGAGATAACAAGATTGTCAAAAGAAGCGGTAGATACGATCCTTGGTTTTGAACTTGCCC
>JAFZWW010000083.1 GCA_017617005.1 Lachnospiraceae bacterium | reverse complement strand
GACTCTAAGTCCATGAGGATTAACTTTCTGTCCCATTTTGCTTTATAAGCTCCTTTCCTTATTTCTTCTCGTCAAGCACGATTGTTATGTTGCTCATCCTCTTGAGGATCCTGTAAGCTCTGCCCTGTGCCCTGGGTCTGATTCTCTTCATTGTGGGACCCTGGTTGGCATAGCACTCAGCAACATAGAGATTCTCGGGGTTGAGTCCCTGATTGTTCTCTGCATTGGCGATTGCTGAAGCAAGAAGCTTTTTTACTATCTGTGAACCATATCTGGGGTTGTACTCCAGGATGGCCATAGCTGTCTGTACGTCCTTTCCGCGGATCGCATCAAGTACGAAGCATGCCTTCTGTACAGAGATGCGGGCGTAGGAAAGCTTTGCTGAAGGTCTTAAGTCCTTCTGCTCGTTTCTCTCTCTCTTAATCTGAGATCTATGTCCCTTAGCCATAGATATAAACTCCTTTCAAATCTGTACGCCGGTCTTATGACTTCTTACCGGAATTGTCTGCGTGACCTCTGTATGTACGTGTTGCCACGAACTCTCCAAGCTTATGTCCGACCATGTCCTCGGTGATATATACGGGAACATGCTTGCGTCCGTCGTGAACGGCGATAGTGTGTCCGACAAAAGAAGGAAAAATTGTTGATCTGCGGGACCAGGTCTTGATAACCGACTTGTTGCCCGACTCGTTCATAGCGTCTACCTTTTTAAGCAGGCTTTCATCTGCAAAAGGTCCTTTTTTTAATGATCTGCCCATTCTGTCCTCCTACCTTACTTCAGTGTCTTTCCGTCACGTCTTCTTACGATCAACTTGTTGGAAGCCTTCTTCTTCTTTCTGGTCTTGAGACCGAGAGCAGGCTTACCCCAAGGGGTGCTGGGTCCGGGACGACCGATTCCGGTCTTTCCTTCACCACCGCCGTGAGGGTGATCGTTCGGGTTCATGACCGATCCTCTTACGGTAGGACGGATGCCCATGTGGCGCTTACGTCCTGCTTTACCGAGCTTAACCAGGTTGTGATCAACGTTTCCGATGATTCCGATGGTAGCTCTGCAGTTTATGGGAACCATTCTCATTTCGCCTGAAGGAAGTCTGAGTGTTGCGTACTTTCCTTCCTTAGCTACAAGCTGTGCTCCGGTTCCGGCGCTGCGGACCATCTGGCCGCCCTTTCCGGGATAGAGCTCGATGTTGTGTACCATGGTACCTACGGGGATGAGCTCGAGGGGAAGGCAGTTACCAACCCTTACTTCGGCATTTGCGCCGCTCATAACCTTCATTCCGTCGGTAAGTCCCTGAGGAGCGAGGATGTATGCCTTCTCGCCGTCTTCATAACAGATGAGTGCAATGTTTGCGGTTCTGTTGGGATCGTACTCGATTCCGATTACCTTTGCGGGAACATCGTCCTTAAGTCTTCTGAAATCGATCTGTCTGTATTTAACCTTGTTTCCGCCGCCCTTGTGACGAACGGTGATCTTACCCTGGCTGTTACGTCCTGCATTCTTCTTCTTGTTGCTGATGAGGCTCTTCTCGGGAGTCTTCTTGGTGATCTCAGCAAAGTCGGAACCTGTCATGTTCCTTCTGGACGCTGTATAGGGCTTGTAAGTCTTGATACCCATTTTTACGTTCTCCTTTTTTCTAAACTATCCGGATCTTTGATCCGTTTGCACGGACGGCGTATATTCGTTTGGGTTGTCACGCACATCCGTATACTGTTTTGCAGGACCGATTATAATCCGCTATAGATCTCGATGTCCTTGCTGTCCTCAGTGAGCCATACAACCGCCTTCTTGGTCTTAGCGGTCTCGCCGACTGTGCGGCCTCTTCTCTTGGTCTTGCCGTCAAGATTGATGGTGTTAACTCTCTTAACCTTAGCACCGTCGAACATCTTCTCGACTGCTTCCTTGATCTGGCTCTTGTTTGATTCGGGATGTACGAGGAAGGTGTACTTCTTCTCTGCCATTCCGCTCATGCTCTTCTCGGTGATCACGGGCTTAAGGATCACATCATAATACTTAATGTCAGCCATTATGCGTATACCTCCTCGATCTTCTCAAGTGCATCTTTGGTAAGTACGAGCTTTCCTGCGGAAAGAATGTCATAAACATTGATAGCATTTACAACCTCGGTATTTACATCAGCCATGTTTCTGGCGCTGAGCACTACGTTCTTGTCATTGTCTGCAAGGACTACAAGGCCCTTCTCGACATTAAGGTTCTTCATAACCTTTGCGAATTCCTTGGTAGCGATCTCATCAAACTTGAGCTCATCTACTACTACAAGTGCATCGCTTGCAACCTTATCGGTAAGCACGCTCTTAAGAGCTGCCTGCTTCTCCTTCTTGTTGAGCTTGAAGGAATAATCTCTGGGAGTGGGAGCGAAAACAACTCCGCCGCCGGTCCACTGGGGAGCTCTGATGGATCCCTGTCTAGCATGTCCGGTTCCCTTCTGTCTCCAAGGCTTACGTCCGCCGCCGGATACTTCCGAACGGGTCTTAGCCTTCTGAGTTCCCTGTCTGTTATTTGCAAGCTGCTGAAGTACAGCCATGTGTACGAGATGCTCGTTGATCTCTACTCCGAAGATTGAATCGTTGAGCTCGGCGGTACCTACTTCCTTGCCTTCCATATTGTATACGGATACTTTTGCCATTTTAATTGGTCCTCCTTTCGCCGAGATCAAACTTCTGCGATGGTAGTCTCTTTGATGGTGACAAGAGCATTCTTTGCTCCGGGTACTGCGCCCTTAACAAGAATGAGATTCTTCTCTGCATCAACTCTGACTATCTCGAGATTCTGTACTGTTGCATTAACGCTTCCCATGTGACCGGGCATTCCCTTTCCCTTGAATACTCTTGAAGGGGATGAGCAGGCACCGTTGGAACCCTGATGTCTGTGGAACTTGGAACCGTGCTTCATGGGTCCTCTGTGCTGTCCGAGTCTCTTGACTGCACCCTGGAATCCTTTTACCTTGGTGATCGCGGAAGCATCAATGTGATCTCCGTTTTCGAAGATGTCTGCCTTGATCTCATCGCCGACATTGTATTCGGAGCTGTTCTCAAAGCGGAACTCTCTGACGTATCTCTTTGAAGTGGTGCCGGCTTTCTTGAAGTGTCCTGCTTCAGCCTTGGTAGCACCGTTTCTGTGTGCGATCTTCTTATCGCCTTTGCCGTCCTTCTCGACGACCTTGTCCTTCATGTCGACAAAGCCGACCTGGACTGCTTCATAACCATCATTCTCTTCGGTCTTGACCTGGGTTACTACGCAGGGTCCGGCCTGAAGTACGGTAACGGGGATAAGCTCACCGTTATCTGCAAAGATCTGAGTCATTCCGACCTTTGTTGTAAGTATTGCCTTTTTCATTTCCTTTTCCTCTCTTAATTAGTGCCCTGGGCCTGTTGGCACTCATTTTCTACATATTGGACCGCTCTCGCGTTCGTGTATAGTAGAGATTTAAATGTTACTTGCCTTATTATTTGTTGAGCATCTTGAGATCGATGAAGACACCGGCAGGCATCTCAAGGCGCTGTAAGGACTCGATGGTGCCGGGAGTAGGAGCGGAAATGTCGATAAGTCTCTTGTGAGTTCTCTGCTCAAACTGCTCTCTGGAATCCTTATACTTATGAGTGGCACGGAGAATGGTAACTACCTCTTTCTTGGTAGGAAGGGGAACAGGTCCCGATACCTTTGAACCGTTCTTCTTGGCAGTCTCGATGATCTTTGCTGCGGAAGCATCAACGAGCTCATGCTCATAAGCCTTAAGTGTAATTCTCATTACTGATTTTGCCATAAAAAAAGTCGCCTCCTTTTCGCGATTTCGCAGGTCCTTCTTTAATGAAGATTCCCGCAATCTTGCGACAAGCGGTGACTGTACACTTGCCCGTGTGTTTCCTACCTCATCAAGAGGTGAAACCTTGGCCCCGGTTCCTTTTAGGACCACACGTCGTTTCTGCCCAAGGCAGACTGTAATGGTACAGTGACTTGTCGTCAGTTTTGTAACTTGACATTCGCTCCGCGTAAAAACCTGCTTAAGATCACTCCGAAGCAGCAACCTCACGCTTCACAGCTATCACGTCACAGCATTTGATATAATACTCGTCTTTAAAAATAAATGCAAGAAAAATTTAAAGATTTTTTGTAAAAATTTTCCAATGCGTCCCGGAGCACAATCTGTAGTGGTCCCGGAGGCATTCAACCACAATTGTCGGAAGGCTTTATGCCTGCCATCTTCCGCTCGCACCGCAGGGAAGGAAAAGTCCGCTTCCGCTCACGGGCAGTCCGACCTCATCCGATCCGCAGCTTCCTCCGAACCCGGGCACAATGAGTTTTCCCATCATATGATCGAGGACTCCGGCCTGCAATCCGGTGGTGTATGAATTTATTAGGAAGAAAAGCGGTCTGTCCGAAAGAAGCTTTACGCAGTTTTCAAGGAATGGCCATATGCTCTCTTCGATCTTCCATATCTCGCCCTTGGGTCCCCTTCCGTATGAAGGAGGATCCATTATAATGGCATCATATTTATTTCCGCGCCTGATCTCACGCTCAACGAACTTGCCGCAGTCATCGACCAGCCACCTTACGGGCCTGTCCGAAAGTCCGCTGCTCGCCGCATTCTCCTTAGCCCAGCCTACCATTCCCTTGGAAGCATCGACATGGGTGACGCTTGCGCCTGCTGCCAGCGCCGCCATGGTCGCGCCGCCGGTATATGCAAAGAGGTTGAGTACCTTTACCGGGTCATCAGCGGATCTTTTATCTGCTTCCTTCTTTATTATGGAAGAAGTCCATTCCCAATTGGCTGCCTGCTCCGGGAAAACTCCCGTATGCTTGAACGCGAAAGGCTTGAGATTGAAGGTAAGCTCATAGTCCATGCTCTTAAAGGCATAGCCTATGCTCCACTCGTCGGGAAGCCCACGGAACTCCCACTCTCCGCCACCCTTTGACGATCTGTGGTAATATCCGTTTGCATTCTTCCATCCGGGGTTCTTGTGGTCGGTCTGCCAGATCACCTGGGGATCGGGCCTGACCAGTATGAACTTTCCCCATCTTTCGAGCTTTTCACCGTTTCCGGTATCGAGCACTTCATAATCTTTCCAGTTATCTGCTATGTACATAAAATTCCCAAGCCTCTTTCAAGCCTTCAGTCATATCGGTATATTCAAATCCGGTTTCCGCAAGGGCACTTCCGTCGTACTTTTCGGATTCCGCTGCGGATAACGGATAGGGAAACGGCACCTGTCCCGCCATCGCTTCTTCCGGTGTGACCCTGATCACCTCAAAATCACATCCGCATGCTTTCTTCAGGATCTCCGTAAAGCTTTCATATGTAATCAGCGTATTCGGGGTCACATTAAAGCTCCGTCCTTTAAAGGAATCATCGGTGCATGCCCGTAAAAGAGCCTCCGCAACGTCCGATACGCTTACCGTCTGGAAGGTTCCGTCTGCGGGCGAGGGTTCAAGTATCTGCCCCGCGGCGCTTATCCATTTGAAATATATATTCTCCCTCGGGGCGTAATTGCCCGGCCCATATATTATGGAAGGTCTGAGTACGCAGCGGTCCTCCATAGCCTCGACCTCTTTTTCCAGAGCGGCTTTCCCGAGGATGTAAGCACCCGCTTCCCCGCCGAAGTCACGTGTCTCAAATTCCGCCGATTCGTCAAGGAGTTTTCCGGTGCCTCTTTTGTAAACATCGACCGTGCTTACGAAGACATACCTTCCGGTCCGCTCTCCGAGTACATCCTTAACCCTCTTTATATCGCCCCTGACATATGCGCACAGATCGACAGTTGCGTCATATTTTCCGTCTATCCTACGCAGGTCATCTTCAAGGCTTCTGTCGCCGCGGATCTCCCTTACGCCCGGAACGTTCAGCGGATTCGATCCGCGATTGAACACGGTGATACCATGCCCGGCATCAAGAGCCGCTTTTATGAATCTGGGTCCAAGGAAATAGCTTCCCCCGAGTACCAGGATATCCATCGCAAATCCCCGCTTTCTCATATCCCGCACATATTGTATAATAAGGCAGTAACTATATTAACATAGTTTATGAGGGAGCGTAACATGAAACTGTCCGATCTTCTCAAGTTCGACAATATCGTCATCCAGTGCCACGACAACCCCGATGCAGATGCCATCGGTTCCGGCTTTGCCCTCTATTCATTCTTTAAGGAAAAAGGAAAGAAAGTCCGTTTCATCTATTCGGGCAAGAAAAAGATCTCGAAATCCAATCTCGAGTATCTCATCGGAGCGCTTGAGATCCCCATCGAATTCGAACAATCAAGTATAGGTAATCCCGATCTGCTCTTAACCTGTGACTGCCAGTACGGTGAGAGCAATGTTACCATGTTCGATGCCAAGGAGATCGCGATCATCGACCATCACCAGGTCGCTCCCGGCAAGAGGCTTCCCGCACTCAACGAGATCAGATCCGGTATCGGCTCCTGCTGCACCGTCATCTGGGATATGATGAAAAAAGAAAAATACCAGCCCGGACCGGAAGTTTCATCCGCAATGTATTACGGACTGTTCACCGATACCAATTCGCTGTCCGAACTGTTCCACCCTCTCGACAAGGATATGCTCGAAGAACTGTACGTCGACCAGGTACTTCTCAGAAGACTGAACGGAATGAACATCTCCCTTGAAGAGGCCAAGATCGCAGGTGTCGCGCTTCTCGGTGTCGAATATCACCAGGATCACAATTATGCGATCCTCGAAGCTCAGCCCTGTGACCCCAACATCCTCGGACTCATAAGTGACTTCTTCCTGGCGGTCGATACGGTCAATGTATGTCTCGTCTTCTCGGTACTCGATTACGGCGTAAAATTCTCCATCAGAAGCGACTACGCGGAAGTACGTGCCGATGAGCTTGCGGCATACATCTCAGAGAAGATAGGAAGCGGCGGCGGACATGTCAACAAAGCCGGAGGCTTCATACAGAACGAACTCCTTGAGCAGGAATACAAAAGGTACGCCGAATCCACCGACAAGGAAAAAGCCGCAGCGGTCACATCCATTCTCCGCGAAAGACTGCATGATTACTTCACAAGCGTTGATGTCATCTATGCCGGCAAGACCAAGGTAACAACAAAGGGAATGAAGGAATACGTCAAGATGCCCATCAAACAGGGCTATGCGATACCGAAGGAATTTCTTCCCATCGGAACCAAGGTTCTCGTCAGAACCCTCGAAGGCGACATTTATCTGACCGTCGAAGAGGATACCGTCATAATGATCGGAATAAGAGGCGAAGTATATCCTTCGACTCAGACCGTATTCAAAAAGAATTACAAAAAGCTCAAAGGTAAATACGACCTGAAGCTTGAATACTCACCCACAGTAAGGATCCTTTCGACCAGTGAGATAATCGATCTGATCCCCGTAGCGAAAATGTGTGTATCCACAGGCGGAAACCACATCCTTGCAAGACCTCTCAAGAGAAGGGCCAAGGTCTTCACCAAGTGGCTCAAGAACGATTACCTCAACGGAGAGATCGGAGACTACCTCGCAATGAAGCTTTCCGATCAGGACGACGTATACATCATCGGAAAAGACCTCTTCAAGGAATCGTACGAAGTCGTAAAGTGATCCTCAGAAAAGTACAAAGAAAAATGCCGGAAGGATTTCCTTCCGGCATTTCTTATTGAACGATCTATGAGATTCCGTACATGCTCTTCAATTCATCGCTGAGAGTTTCGCTTCCGACAAATTCATGCGCTCTTTCGATCAATTCCTCCAAAGAGTATCTTTCATAATACACAAAATTTGAAACATCGGAAATCTGATCATATGTCTTTACATAGAATCTTCCGTTCTCCGGATCGTAGCACATAAGTCCGTAAAGACTGATCCGGATCTCGAAATCATGCATATCTATAATACTGTCATATTCGGAGTTGCTGACAATCAGTTCATCACCCAAAAAATTAAATGTAATACTTTTAGTCGAAGAAACTGCGTTTCCTTCCAATTGGGTATTTCCTATCATGTTGCCTTCAAGATCATATAGTGAAAGGGTATCTCTCTGTGAATACGTGATCAGTCCTTTGTCACATAAGGCAATACTCATGATCTCAGAATCACCTTTGGGAACAGTGAGGAATTTCCCGTCCGTAATGTCATACAGATTCACATAGGTACCGCATCCTATCGCATATATACTGGAAGTAGGATCCCATGCCGCAAACGAACCCGGAAGGCAGGATGTTTTTTCAACCGTTGCGGTCTCAAGGTCGATCACATACGCATCTACAGAAGTAGTCGCATCCCATTCATAGGGGATAAGTATCGCTTTTTTACCGTCCGGAGACACTGCAAAATCCTCGCTTACATGGTTACTTATGTCATCATCCGAAATATCCATTCTCTCAGATGTGTGGGAAACACAATCATATATATACAATCCTGCGGGAAGAGGAGAATCATCAGTTTCCCCGAGCGCCCAAATGATTATCTTATCATCGACATAACACGCATCAAGAGAACTGCAAGGAACACCCTCAACAAGACTTATGCTGCCATCGGCAATATCTACCATAAATAATTTATCGCAATGTCTGTCGTATTCGGAAACAGCATTTTGGTTTATCAGATACAGCATGCCGTCCGATGCGATACATACAAGACTTACGGCTGCATAATTGTCGCCTTCGATCTTCTTTTTCCATTCAACTGTTCCCGTGGAGGAATCAAAGCAATAGAGATTCATCTGGTTTCCGTATAACAGAACCTTGTCACCGTACACCATTGATTCTCTCAGGGTTTCACCTGCTTCAATCCCTTCTATGGCTACATAAGAATCATCACAATATTCCTTGTCATATTCTATTATTCCGGGCTGGTCGGAATATTTGATCAGAAAATGATTATCATTTTCTTCTTCTGAATAATATACATTTACATCCGAAACTTCATCCAGGAAATGATCATAAGAACCCATATAGAAAGAATCGGATGTCAGGGAAGCAACCAGATATTTTCCGTTCTTCAACACGGCAATAACAGTTGAACCGTCGCCACTGAGATATGAAGCAATATGCTCCCCCGTAAGTTCATTGCCGGATAATACTTTTCCGTTATCAAGCTCCAAAATATATAATTTATTGGAAAAGAGAACTATGACAGCCGGTCTTTCTTCTCCGGATTTTCCGAAATCGGAGAAAAGCATCTGAGTATTTTTGGATGATAAAGTGTAATCAATATCAACCCCCCATAACTCTTTGCCGGAATTGATATCAAATTTTGATATTGTCCGGGTTTGCCCCGAAAGGATTTCCATCGAACCTATGGAAAAATGCGAGTAGCCGGGATCTTCTTTCTCATATGAAACCATCAATTCATTATCCGATGTGAATTTCATAAGATCAACATGCCAGAACGTTTCCGACAACGGAATCCACTCGGAAGAGTCTCTGTCATAAACAAAAGCCTTTTCGCCTTCATACGTTTTAATTGCCGAAAGAGCAATCCATCTTCCGTCCTGAGAGGCTCTTACCGTACTGAAACTGTATTGATAGAACGAATCATCATTCTGTAAAACATCCTCTATATCCAGATCCAGTTTAACCTCTCCGGTTAAAGTATCCAGCACCATGACGTGATTAAGGCCTTTATACAGAATCTCTTCGCCTTCGGAAATTGCCCATATCGAATTATTAGAAGCATAGACTATATGATCGGAATCCAGTTCCATGCTCCAGAGTAGATTTTCATATGTTTCATCATATGCGACCAGTTTTTCACGATAATTAATTATCAGGATACCTTCCCTGTTTATGGCAAAATCCTGAGTCTCCACTCCTTCGCGGGGTATGATCTTATAAAGACTGTGATCCTTCAGATTCCATATGGTGATATCACCATATGAATCAAGTGCGATCAATTTCTTCTGGTCCTGTGTGACAAGATATTTCTGTATGTTGTAAGGAGTACTGTAATTCCAGATAGACATCATGGAATAGGCTCCGGGAGAAAGATAGCAGCTGAGCGCATTGGAAAGAGCATACTCCGCCCTGGTTGTTACAGGCCTGTCATCACCTTCGGAAGGAAGTGCTGCAAGCGCAAGAAGAACTGCATTTACTCTGTCACCTTTAGCAAGATACTGGCCCGATACCGTCGCAAGGTACTCCGACTGATTTCTGAGCGCTTCCTGATAATTTGCCTGGGCTGTCTCGTAATTGGACTGGGCAAGCATATAGTTATCCTGGGCCAGCTGGTAGTTCTGCTGAGCCAGATCATAGTTCATTCTTATCTGCATAAGACTCCACACAAGGTATGCCATTACGCAGAGACCGGCACATGTGGAGATTGTTCCGATTATCGCATTTCTTCTTCTTTCATACTGTCTTCTTCTCTGTACAAGCTCATCATACGAGCATCCCAGCAGCGAAGCCGCAAGTCTGGGCAGTTCCACCTTGCGCGCCTTCTTGATGCCGATCCTGTAATCACAGCTGAGAGGCTCAATAAGCGCCTCTTTGGTCTCGGTTGTTCCGTCGGCTTTCTTTATGGTGATCGTATCATGCTGCAGGATATCGGGGATGACATCCTCCGGCTCGCCGTCGACGAGAACGGTAAAGATTTCTTTTTTCGTATGGTACTTAAGGAAGGTCTCTATCTCCTTCCTTACCCAGATGGATTCACTCGTCCTGGTCGAGCAGATAACGATCAGGTTATCCGAATTCTTGATAGCTTCATCTATATCATCATTAAGGTCCGCGGTGATGGGAAGCTCTTCCTTATCGCGGAACACTCTTTCAAATCTCTTTATCCCGGTCTTCTGCTGGATGGCAGGGGGAATCTTGAATCTCTCAAGAGATCTCTGAACCTCCGAAGCGATCTTTATGTCTTCGGGAGCATGTCTGTATGAAATAAATGCATTGTACTTATTTGCCATGTAATGACCCTCCGGGCGAAAAATCGCACATACATAATTATTATATCACGGGACTGCCGGATTTTTTATTACTCTGAGTGATTATTTATCAACAAAATATAACTCCTGCCGTATGGAATCTGCATTTTTCCTTCTTTACCATCTATATAGACGGTCAATTCTGCCGTTTCGTCACATTGAAATGTATATACAGGGGGATAGCATATGGATTTTATTGTGAACGGAATACTCTGTGAAACCCGTCCGGAAAAGACAAAAGAAGAAAAATACAGGGAAATAATGAATTTCCTTGACCTGGAGGCAGTCCGGAAGGAATCCGCGGTACGGGGATATAACAGAGACAACCCAAGGGTAGCCATCGGTGAAAGTGTAAGGATCGTACGGGAAACAATAAGATACACGCAGGATGAACTCGGAATGATACTTGGGATAAAACAGGCAGAAATATCCCACATAGAAAACGGGTGCAGGATGATAACCACCCACGAGATCCTGACGCTTTTCGATTACGTGCCCGATATCGACAAAAATGTTTTCTTCGGAGGCAGAAAAAAACTCATCAGGCCTACGGATCAAAAATACATCTATGTCTGCTCACTTCTGAATCCAAACGGATTCGAATTTCTGAACGCCCAGCTCGATCTTCTTATGGGCCACCCGGGATATCACATTTAACGGAAAGGAAAGAAAATGCGCTTTGAAAACAGGGAAGATCCCATGCTGTGGATAAACAGGGCCAAGAACGGATACTTTGACGCAAAAGACAGCCTGTGCGTGACAGGCACGGCACCAAAGGGAAGGATAGTCACGGAGATCTCGACCGTATCCATGATCAGAAAGGGGATCCTCGTCACCCTTTACAGATATGCATACCAGGACGGCGAGCATCTCCTGATCCCGGTCAACCGCGATGAAGCGAGAAGCTGGAACGTTCCGCTGAATTACCTGTTCAAGGATGCACTGGCAAATACTTCGCTCCTGTTCCCGCCCAGGATATACGACCTGAAAGCCGGATGCTATATTGATTATCCGTATAGAGCGCCGGCACCACCGGATAGGCATGATCAGGAAAGTAGTTCACAGCCTTCACAGGACCCGTATGATTTCGAAAGCAGCGCACCGACAGCCATGGCGGCGGAATGCCCGCCCCCGTACACCACCAACCCACCCGAGGAAAGCATGGATTTCTGCACTTCGTTTCCTCCCGAAAATCCTGATGATCATATGCCTTCGCCGTCCGGTTCGGGGCTCAGGCTTATCGTCAGCACCTCGCCCATTGTCGGAGACGCTCCTATACTGTATCCGGATCTGCTCTTCATCCTCGGAAGAACAATAAAAAAGGATCCGACGATCCTTATATGTGAACCGGGAAAACTTTTTGTATTCGATGGCGCTGACAGAAAGGCGATCGAAAAATATATCGAAAGCTACAAAAACAGATTCGGCATAGCCTCACAGGATCCCCGAATCTACAAATATCTCCGAAAGAACAAGCAGCTCCTGGACAACACCTCTGCCAAAGAGGAAACGGAGTTCGAACCGCCCAAAGAATCAAATATCCCCCGCGGCAGTATCGCAAGTGCCTGGGGGGATATTGAAAGCAGAAATAAGTTGCTCGACTGGAAAAGAAGATACGGCAAAAGCGGTGATAATCTCAGCTGAAGGCTTCAAGCTGTGACTCGCAGAGTCTTCTGTAATTGCCGTTTTCTATCTTCATGAGTTCCTCGTGGGTGCCCTTTTCCTCTATCATTCCGTGGTCTACATACATGATGCAGTCGGCATTTCTGATGGTGGAAAGTCTGTGTGCGATGATGAACGATGTCCTTCCCTTGAGCATCCTTGCAAGTCCTTCCTGAAGGAGTATCTCGGTCTCTGTATCGATCGCAGCGGTAGCTTCGTCGAGTATGAGGATCTTGGGATCAGCAAGAACCGCTCTCGCAAAGGAGATCAGCTGTCTCTGACCTGCGGACAGTCTCGATCCTCTTTCGTTGACTTCGGTATCATAGCCCTTCTCAAGTGACATGATGAAATCATGAGCGCGTACGGTCTTGGCTGCCTTTATTACATCCTCATCGGATGCATCCTTGT
Source organism: Lachnospiraceae bacterium (assembly GCA_017617005.1). GTDB lineage: Bacteria > Bacillota > Clostridia > Lachnospirales > Lachnospiraceae > AC2028. The sequence goes on along the minus strand of JAFZWW010000083.1, from coordinate 5,260 downwards.
TGCCGTAGCGGATATTGTCCATTATCGTTCCGGAGAAGATAAAGGAATCCTGCATCATAACGCCCATCTGGGTCCTGAGTGATTTTATAGTCACATCCTCGATATTGACTCCGTCGATCAGGATCTCTCCGGATGTTACATTATAGAATCTGCTGATGAGGTTTACGATCGTGGTCTTTCCGGCTCCGGTAGGTCCGACTATCGCGTAGCTTTCTCCGGGATTTACCTTGAAGGACACGCCGTGAAGGACTTCCACGCCGTCCTCATATGCAAACTTAACATCCTTGTATTCGACCTCACCCTTGATCTCAGGCATCTGTCCCGCACCATCTTTGTCCTTTACAAGAACGGGGGCGTCTATGGTCTCGAATATCCTCTCGAGATATGACACGGCTGTCAGCAGTGAATTGTAGAAGTTCGCAAGTGTCATGATGGGCTGCCAGAATCTGGAAGCATATCCGGCGAAGGCAATGAGAAGACCTGCGGTTATCGTTACGTTGCCCCTTGCAAGCCAGCCTATTCCGAGGACATATATAACGCTGGCTGAGATAACATTGATGTTGTTGATGACGGGCCAGAGTATGAAATTGTACTTGACCGCCGTAAGCCAGGACTTCTGTGCTTCCTTATTGAGCGTATTGAAATAATCAGTATTGTAATCTTCTCTTACGAAAGACTGGGTAACACGGATGCCGTTTACGGATTCCGCGATATAGGCATTCAGGTTTGACTGCTTATTGGACTGGATCTGCCAGGCCTTGTGCTGCCTGCTCTTGATGAAGACGATGATGAATACCAGTACGGGCATTCCGCACAGGACTATCAGTGTGAACCTTACATCGAGATAGAGCATATATACTACTATGAATATCATTGAGAAGATATCCGTGATCGTATTGACGATACCGTTGGACAGAAGATCCGAGAGATTGTTTACATAGTTAACAACCCTTACCTGGATCTTGCCGTGGGGCTTATCGTCGAAATACGAAAAGGGCAGCTCCTGCAGATGTATGAACAGCTCTCTTCTGAGATTATAGATGACTCCCTGTCCGACCTGGGAAGTGAGCTTTATCTTGGCTCTCGTGATAAGTGCGCATACAACGGTGATCAGGAAAGTCACCACCGAATAAAATACTATCTTCTTTATCGCGTCGTTCTCGCTCAGACCGGTTCCGAAATTCGATTCGGTAACAACATCCATTACGTTCTTCATGAAAATGGGAATGAGCATCGAAAGACCGCTCGATACGATCATGATACCGACCGCGAGCGACAGTTTTCCCTTGAAGGCACCGACATACTTTCCCAGCCTCTTAAGCTGTTCCAGGTCGAATGACTCCTCTAAGTATTCATCTTCGTTTATCTTATTTCTTGCCATTTTTACTCTCCGTCATGCAAACGGTTCAATATACATTTCAAAAGGTATTATGCGGTCTGCGCCTTCAGATTGCCCAGTTGGTGCTCATAAACGGTCTTGTAATAGCCTTCCTCTTCCACCAGTTCCTTATGGGTTCCCTGCTGGGTGATCCTTCCGTTTTCGACAACGAGTATCATATCCGCATCTTTGAGCGAGGATATACGCTGCGCGATTATGAACACGGTCTCATTCTCCAGGAGCTTAAGATCCTTCTGGATCTGTGATTCGGTCTCCATATCGACCGCGGATGTCGTATCGTCCAGTATGACGATCGCAGGCTTTTTAAGGATTGCCCTTGCGAGTGCGATCCTCTGCTTCTGTCCGCCGGAAAGTCCTATGCCTCTTTCACCGACAACAGTGTCATATCCGTCGGTCATCTCATTTATGAATCCGTCGGCATCGGCCATCTTGGCGGCCCACTTGACCTGCTCGAGCGTACAGTCGGGATCTCCGTATGCGATATTTCCCTCTATCGTATCCGAGAAAAGGAAGACATCCTGCATCGCAAGTCCTATTCCGTCGCGGAGAGTATGGAGTTCCATATCCCTTACGTCCGTTCCGTCGACAAGGACAGCTCCGTCCGTGACGTCATAGAACCTGCAGATGAGATTCATGATCGTAGTCTTTCCGGAACCCGTTGCACCGAGTATTCCTATCGTCTCGCCCTGCTTTACCTTGAACGAAACATGGTCGAGTATCGGTTCGCCTTCGACATTGTAGGAAACATCCTTAAACTCTACCTCGCCCTTTATCTTCTTTTCATTCTTAGGTTTCGAAGGATTGGTTATCTTCGGCTTTTCCGAAACGGTCGTATAGATCTTTACAACGGATGTCGTGAATCTCTGATAGTCATTGATCAGCCATCCGAACATTCTGAGAGGCATATTGAGCATCCACAGGTATGAGTTGACGATGACCATGTCTCCGAGCGTCATCGCACCCTTTACGCACATGATTCCTCCGACCAGCATCAGGATAACGGTAAGGAAAGATGCGCACACTTCAAATATGGGCACGTACTTTGTCCAGATCTTGGCTGCGTCGAGTTCCGCGTCACGGTATGCAGCATTCTCGACATCGAATTTCTCGATCTCGTAGTCTTCCTTTGCAAACGCCCTTACAACACGGTTTCCGCTGATATTTTCCTGGGCGAACGCATTGAGCGACGAGAATCTGTCCCTGATCTTCATGAACTTCGGCTTGATCGACTTGGACTGGAGATAGGTGACGAACGCACTTATCGGAAGAACCGTCATCATCGCGATTCCGATCCTCCAGTCAACGGAGAAGATCATAATAAGAGCTATCACAAAAAGAAGGACGTTTTCATAGATGGAGTAGATGACGTAAGCGACGAAATGTCTGATTGCCATCATATCTCCGGTCTGGCGGCTCATCAGGTCACCGGTCCTGTTCCTGTTGTAAAAGGAAAAATCCTTCTGGAGCAGGCTTCTGTAAACACCGTCCCTCATGTCGTAGAGCATATCCTGGGAACATGTCTCAAAAAGCCATTGGGAAATAAGCCTGATAACGGCTCTGACAAACTGACAGCCTATCATCAGCGCAACCGCAAGAGGCAGGATTCCCATCCTCCCGGCTATTCCCTCACCGTCTCCGATGACATCATCGACTATGAAGCCCATGATCTTGGGATTGATTATATTAAGGACCGCGCAGACAGTTACCAGAACAAGTCCCACCGCTTCCTTCCATTTATATTTGGAAAGGTAACGGTAGAACCATTTCATGGCTCTCTTCCATTCCGGATCGTTCAACCTGTTTTTCATTTAAAACCCCTTTTATCAGATCTCCGGGTACCCTTCCCGGATATGTCATCTGTTTTCATATACAATTGATATTACGGCAATCTGTTATAAATACAATGATTTAATGTGCTTTATACTTGACTTTTTCTGCTTTGAAATGCCAAAATCAGATTATGATCAAGATACCCTATGCAGGCTACAATTACTATCATGAGAACGGCTGGGAGATAAACCGCCCGACCGGAATGCCTTTCTACAGCATCATCATGATAAGGAATCCGTTCTGGTATGAAGAAGAAGGCGGGACAGTCTATGTCGACAGACCGGCCTTTCTTTTCTACAGACCCACAGATCCAGAGCATTTCTACCTGAGGAATGCTCCGTACACCGATGACTGGATCCATCTGCTCGCAGATGAAGGAGAGCTGGAGGAGCTGTTTGATAAGGTGGGACTTACTTTCGCTAAAGCCCTGACCGTATATGATCATTCCGAAGCCTCCGCTATAATGCAGAACATTGCCGCCGAAGCCAGAAGAAACAGTGACAACCACGATATGATAATGGACAGCCTCGCAAGGCTTCTCATATACAAGCTCGGCGACCTCAGCAAAGTAAAAGAAGAACCGGACTTTAAATCGGGAACCCTCGAATCCTACAGGAGCAGGTTTAATGTACTCAGGGGCCGCATCTACCAGGGCGGTGAAGCCGCAAGGATCGGTGAAGTATCCGAGCTGGCATCGGAAATGAACATGAGCGTTTCGTACTTCCAGCATATCTACAAAGCCCTCTACGGAGTGCCCGTGACCAGGGATCTGATCGTTGCAAGGATAGAATATGCCATCTACCTTCTCAGGAACAGAAACCTGTCCGTAGCCGAAGCCGCATCCATATGCGGATACGAGACGATCGAGCATTTCAACAGACAGTTCAAAAAAGAAAAAGGGTGCTCCCCCACGGATTACATGAAGGAGCACCGTAACGCATAATGCGCATTTTTGTCAGATGATATTTTTGATGCCATCGCAGATCCTGCGTGCGGCCGTGGGGTTGTTCATCGTATAGATATGAACCCCGTCCGAGCCTGTCGCGATAAGGTCTATTATCTGGCTTATCGCATAATAGAGCCCGGCATCAAAAAGTGCTTCTTTCTTTTCACCGTATTTATCAAGTATTCTCTTAAATCTCTCGGGAAGCCTGGCCCCGCAGGTGGTGACCATCCTGTTTATGGTTTTGGCGGAAAGGCAGGGCATGATGCCCGGGGTGATGGGAACTTCTATTCCCGCGATCCTCGAATCCTCTACAAATCTGAAGAAATCCTCATTATCGAAGAAAAGCTGGCTGAGGAGCACCTCCGCTCCTGCTTCGACCTTCTTCCTGAGGGCCGCCATCTCTGCGATACGATCGGGAGAATCGGGATGATTTTCGGGATAGCATGCTCCGGCAATGCAGAAATCCGTCCTGGGTCTTATATAGGTAATAAGATCGGATGCGTGGTTGAAAACGCCCTTTGCGGGTGCGTTCGGATTGGCGTCTCCCCTGAGAGCCAGGATGTTCTCGATGCCGTTATCCTGCAGTTCTTTGCAGAATTCATCGATCTCTTTTTCGTCATAGCAGAGACAGGTAAGGTGTGCCACAGCCTCGGTATGGTATTTCTCGCGGATCTTCCTGCAGATGGCGATAGTCTTGTTATTGTTGGAGCTTCCGCCTGCTCCGAAGGTGACACTGATATAATCCGGCTTAAGGTCACAGAGTATCTCAAGAGTCTCGTCGATGTTCTCGAGCTCCTCGGCCGCCTTGGGCGGGAATATCTCGAATGAAAGGACTCTGTCTTTATTTTGGTAGATTTCCGTAAGTTTCATAGTCTGTTTCTCCTGAATAAGCACTACTATACCACGTTCTTTGGGCAAAATACCAATATTGACTTAAAACCCCTCACAAATTATTATTGATACATACGAGTCTTTTCGTAAAAACATTCACTTTTAAGGAGGTTTTTCGTTATGGCATTGGTAACAACCAAAGAGATGTTTAAGAAAGCTTACGACGGCGGATACGCTGTAGGTGCTTTCAACGT
>JAFZWW010000082.1 GCA_017617005.1 Lachnospiraceae bacterium | reverse complement strand
GGTGATTGACCGCAGCAGCGGAGAACTGATCAATCGCAATTCCTATCCGGATTCTGTAATGGCGGGATGGACGGATGATTACGGATTTTACTTTATAGACGGCGACGGCGCGGTATTTAACATAGAGGATTCCTATACGGGAGAAGTTACAGACGAGTTCTATAAAATTGTTCCCGGACAGCCCATCACGGATGCTTGCTTTGCGGGCGGGGATCTTTTTATCGCCTTCGATGAGGCGGGTTATGTGACCAGATATTCGTGTGAGATAAGCAGTTTTGCCGAATATGCGGATGATTATTATGAGACGGGATATCATGAAGAGGATGCCCGTGATTATATGGAAGATCACCCTGAATACGGCGTGGATGCGCTGCTTATAGAAGACGCATTTTATTCGGATGATGAAAAATTCATATTCGTACTTTTATCGGGACATGTGGCGAAAATATTCGATGCAGACAGTAAGAAGTGCGTGGTTTCTTTTGAAACCGCAGATACGATGTTTGACGAACTTGTATTCAGCGATATAACCGGCAGTTATATCTTAAGCGGCGAGAAGTCCTATCTTTTTGACGATCGCATGCAGATTATATGTGTCATGGACAGGATCGTATGCGAAGAAGACGGTGAATTTGTTGTCATGAACTATGACATGGAATTTTATACGGTGCCGTATTTTGATGTTCCGAAGCTCCTCGAATATGCGGCTGAGATTCTGGAGGGATATGAACCTCAGCCGAATATTCGCGAAAAATACGGTTTGAATTGATTATTTGATCACAAGCTCTACGGGGCAGTGGTCGGAACCCATTATGTCGGTATGGATATCCGCGCTTACAAGCCTGCTCTCAAGCTTCTTGGAAGCTACGAAGTAGTCGATACGCCATCCCGCATTCTTTTCCCTGGAATGGAACATATATGACCACCAGGAGTAGATGTCTTTTCTGTCGGGATAGAAGTATCTGAAAGTATCGATATATCCGCTCTCAAGGACCTTGCCGAATGCGGCTCTTTCCTCGTCTGAGAAGCCTGCATTGTGGTGGTTTGATGAGGGATTTTTGAGGTCGATCTCATTGTGGGCCACGTTAAGATCGCCGCAGTAGATAACGGGCTTTTTCTTCTCCAGTTTCAGGATATAGGCAAGGAAAGCCTCCTCCCACTTCATTCTGTAATCGAGGCGGGCAAGCTCCCTCTGTGAATTGGGGACATAGACCGTTATAAAGTAAAAATCCTCGAATTCCGCGGTAATTACACGGCCTTCGTGATCATGCTCCTCAACGCCTATTCCGTAGGTTACGATGATGGGTTCTTTTCTCGTAAAGAGAGCGGTTCCGGAATATCCCTTTTTCTCGGCATAGTTCCAGTACTGGTGGTAGCCGGGAAGGTCCAGTTCGAACTGACCTTCGGAGAGTTTGGTCTCCTGAAGGCAGAAAATGTCTGCGTCCAGCTTCTTAAAAGAGTCATCAAAGCCCTTTCCGGAGCAGGCTCTGAGTCCGTTTACGTTCCAGGATATAAGTTTCATGGCATTTTCCTCGTTTTTATGCTTTACAAAGCACTATTATACCATCTGCGGGCGGTGCGGTTAAGCATAGGTTTATCTGTACAAAATCCCCGAAAAATAGTATAATTCTTACTCAGATGCGTGATTTTATAAGTAGTTCTGGAAGATCTATGATAAATCATTCACATTCTATTAAGGAGGCTACTACATGATTTATTCAACAGAAGTAAAAGCGATGTGTCCTGTACATCAGGGCGTTCATCACGGCGCTGCACCCATTCCCGAAGAAGCAAAATGGGTAAAGTCAAAAGAAGTTAAGGACATTTCCGGATACACTCATGGTATCGGATGGTGTGCTCCCCAGCAGGGTGCCTGCAAACTGTCTCTTAATGTTAAAGACGGAATCATTCAGGAAGCTCTTGTTGAGACCATCGGTTGCTCAGGAATGACCCATTCCGCAGCTATGGCATCTGAGATTCTTCCCGGACTTACCGTTCTCGAAGCTCTTAACACCGACCTCGTTTGCGACGCTATCAACACCGCAATGAGAGAGCTCTTCCTTCAGATCGTTTACGGACGTACCCAGTCTGCATTCTCTGAGGGCGGACTTCAGATCGGCGCAGGCCTTGAGGACCTTGGTAAGGGCGCTCGTTCAATGGTTGGTACCACTTACGGAACCCTCGAGAAGGGACCCAGATATCTCGAGCTTACCGACGGATATATCACTCACCTTGCTCTTGACGAGAATGATGAGATCATCGGTTACAAGTACATCAACTTCGGAAAGATGATGGATTTCATCAAGGCCGGCGAAGATGTCGTAAAGGCAGTTGAGAAGGCTCAGGGTCAGTATGGCCGTGTTGCTGATGCTGCTAGACTTATTGACCCTCGTAAAGAGTGATAAAGGGAGGATTTAGAAAATGGCAAAATTTGAATCTTATGAAAGAAGAGAGCCCCAGATCCTTGCTAAACTCGCTGAGTACGGGATCAAGTCTATCGATGAGGCTGAACAGATCACTAAGGACGCAGGACTTGATGTTTATCATATGATCGAGAACATCCAGCCTATCTGCTTCGAAAATGCTAAGTGGGCATACACCGTAGGTGCTGCCATCGCTATCAAGAAGGGATGCCGCAAGGCTGCAGACGCTGCAGCAGCTATCGGAGAAGGACTCCAGGCATTCTGTATCCCCGGATCCGTTGCAGACACCCGTAAGGTTGGTCTCGGACACGGAAATCTCGGAAAGATGCTCCTTGAGGAGGAGACCGAGTGTTTCGCATTCCTCGCAGGACACGAG
>JAFZWW010000081.1 GCA_017617005.1 Lachnospiraceae bacterium | reverse complement strand
GAAAGGCTTGTTCATGATCGCAACGGTGATGGCGATGTTATTGAGTGAAGGATCATAACATGCGTTGAACTCCTGCATGTACATACCGACTGCCTTTCTGTCTCCGGGCTTTCCGATCTTCTCCGCAAGATACTGACCGTAAAGTCTCTTGTATGAGAGCCAGAACTCGAAGTAATCGTTTCCCTTGATATTCCTGTATACGGAAGGATCCATCCTCTCAACATCAGCACCTGTTACATAGACGATATTATCCAGCTTTTTAAGAAGGCCGTTTCTCGTAGACTGACTGAGCCAGTCTGCATTCGTGATAAGAACCCTGTAGCCCTCCCTGATGTCGTCGCACATCGAAACAAGCGCATCGTCCATAGCCTGTGAATAATATCTGTCTATATATAGGGGATCTGTCTGCTGGGCAAAAGTCATCATGACTTCATCGAGAACAAGTTCATCCTTGGGCTTGTAATCGATATTCCTGTACTGTTCAAGCTTATCGTATCCGTATACGATGAATCTCTTATACTGCTCTGCGAGTGCTACCATCTTCCAGCACTTGAGTGCTTCCAGATTATCCTCTGTGATCAGTGCGTTTATCGCTGCGACCTGTCCGGGATCGTAGATTCCCATCCTGTCGACGATCGAAGGATCGACTCCCAGTTCCTTCAGGTATTTATCCAGATCCACGTTGGTAAGGAGTGCATCAGCCTCCGCACGGGTCAAGGTGTTGAAATATATATGAGGCATCGTAGCCTTGATGACATCCATATCGGTATCATTGTAGATGTCCATTGCGATGTATCCGAACTGTGTTCCGATCTCATCGGCCTCTTCCTCTTCATGGCCCATCTGCTGAAGAATGAGCGATCCCATATCCTTAAGCGAATTCAGGGGACCGTATGTCTCTTCAAGCGTTTTGAAATCGGCATCCATGATACCGGAGTACTGTGTGAAGCTGAGGATTGTAGTGCCTCCGGAAAGATAATCCGAATCGGTCATGATATTGAAAACATTTCCGACGAAGTAGTCCTTATCCAGCCTTGCATCCATCTCCATGAATTCTTCTATTGTAGAAATCTCATCGATCTCATGGAAAAGTGCATCAAGCTCTGCGGGAACACCGGAGTTTTCGAAGTCATATGCGTAAAAGAGATCATATGCCCTCTTGATGATGTATTCCTCGGATCCTGTCTCGTATCCGCTGCCGGAAGCAACTTCCGAGATGATCTCCTTGACCTGGTCCTCGATCGTCGTGGATTTGAATCCGCCTCTGTACGCCATTTCGCCGTATCCGAATTCGGCGTTTTCAAGTTCCTGTTCATTAATGTATCTGAAGAAGTCGTCCTGGGCCCTTGCAGGCGGAAGTTCGACTACTTCGGTTTCTTCTGCGTCTTCGGGAAGTTCCACACCGGCGCAGCCTGACAGAACGACGGACACAGCCATGAGCAGTGCTGCCATTCTTCTGAATCTTTTCATAGTTACCCTCCTATCCATTATCTGATGATAGGACTATACAACGTAAAAAATGCCCTGTGTGAAATCTGTGGTGAATTGCATTAAATGCGTGGTGAAATGAAAAAAATGCAACTCAGACATCCCCAAATGCAACTTGGACATATTTCAATACACAGCTCCGAAAGGCCTGATATAGTCACATCATCAGGTAACACACAGGAGGAAATACAAAATGAAAAAACTTACCAAGGCACTCATCATCATTCTTGCAATAATCATCGTTCTCGCGGCAGGAGGATCACTCTTCCTCGGAAATTACATATCCGACAGGATCCTTTACCAGAATGCGGACAACGATACACACGATAACAGCTTAAAGCAGCTTGAAGTCTGGGGATACGATACAGACGCTTTCCTTGCAGAGTATGAAGGCACGGACATCACCGCAACTGCAGAAGACGGAAACGAAGTACCCGGAACATATTACGGATTCGGAAACGATAAATGCGTCATCCTCGTACACGGCGCAGGCGGAGACAGATACTGCGTAGCACCCGTTGCAGAGAAGTATTTTGCAAACGGATACGACGTAATTGCGATCGACCAGAGGGGAAGCGGAGTAAATCCCGACGACAAGGTAACCTTCGGAATCAATGAGCAGATGGACGTTAAGGCAATGGTCGTAAAGGCAAGAACCGAGCTCGGATACGACACCGTCATCGTTCACGGCCAGTCCATGGGCGGACAGACCACCGCTCTCTATGCAGCAAACGTAACTCCCGGAACCGCCGAAGCAGCCGATGCAGTCATCCTCGAGTGCCCCGTTCCCGGAATGGAGCTTATCCTTAAGGAAATGTTCGGAGACGGAGATACCGATTCCTTCACCGCAAGATATTTCGTCGGAACCAGCAAGCTCATGATGGGCATCAGATACGGAATAGATTATGATGACGGAGATACCATTAAGCTTGCGGCCAATATCGGCATTCCCACCCTTGTTATCGTATCCGATCAGGACAGTGTATGTCTTCCCGACCAGGTTGAGCAGATTTATGATAATATATCTGTTGATGAGAAGGAGATAGTTCATTTTGACAGCGCACATATCGAAGGATGCATCGACTATCCCGAAGAATATGAAGAAAGCGTAATGTCATTTCTTGAAAACGTACTGAACTAAGACAAAGAATGAAACTGAACCTGTTTGAAGACAAGAATATAACCGACGAACACGTGGACGTATATTACTCTGATATGCGTCCCGTGATCCGTCAGATCATAGACTCCGTCAATTCGGAGAGGCCCACCTTAAGCGGAAGACCCGCGGATGAGGACCTCGATGACGGTGAAGAAATAATACTCGATCCGAAAGAGATCTATTATCTCGACCACATCGACAGAAAGCTCTTCGCATATACCGAAAACGGTGTGTACAGACTGATGAGCACACTTGCCTCGGTAGAAGAACAGCTTTCGCCGTACGGTTTCGTAAGGATATCCAAATCCAATCTCGTGAATATCTACAAGATCAAACAGCTCAAACCGGATATCAACATGAAGGTATATGCTTCCTTCGATAACGGGGAGAGGATCTGCATCAACAGAAGTTACAAGAAGAGTTTTACCGAATACCTTCAGAAAATGAGGAGGATGTCCCAATGAAAGATTTCATAAAGTCTTATCTGCTGGAACTGTGCTGTTCCTATACGATAGTATCCGTCGCGGGCGCCTTCATCAACATGGCTATGGGAACCGAGACCAATAATGCGAATGTTGTGCTGATGTTCATCTTCTGCAACATCGCTGTATTCGTGCTGTCCATTCACAAGTTTTTCGAAAAGCTCAGCCCCCTGGCAATGATAATAATCCAGTACGTGGTCGCACTGGTTCTCTGCACCGGGGCAATCCTTATTGCAACACTTTTCTGGGGACCGGTCACTCCGAGAGGATGGTTTGAATTCTTCAGATCATTTACCATTCCCTACATCATCGGCGCAGCCCTGTATTACTACAGACTATACAGGGAAGCCAAGGATCAGGATGAAATGATCAAGGAGATACAGAAGCAAAAAACCAACTCCAAGTCCTAAACACTCGATTTTTCACTCATCCAGCAAAGGTAAATGAAAATCATATTTTGAAAGTTTTTCTTTTGCTGCGTTAATAGATTCATTATATAAGGAATATAGCCTTTCATAACTTTTGATATACTTAGCATCTATCATATCAGCCAACTCTTTATATATTTCCATAAGATAAATGCTATCATCACCGCAATTGATTTTAATTTTTTCGCAGGCATCACATAGTATTTGCTCTATCTCTCCGATAATTCTATCGTCAGAATCCATCATTTTATATTTTGTTTTTGCCAGCAAAATGGATATTCTGACCTGTTGGCGAACATCAGTGATCGTGTCGCCGGAATTAATCAAATACATTGCTTTATTGATATAATTAATTGCTTCACGGTATTTCTTTTGACTATAAAAATACAATGCGCAAACATACCAAGTATGTTCCTGTGTTTTGATAAACCCTTTAGGCAAGTCAACTCTGCTCTGGATTATATTTACCAAATCCATATTTGAAACCTTCTTGCCCAACAATATTTCTAATTCACACTCTACATTTACCGAGCTTCCATAATCCTTATTACTTCTATCTAATAATTTTAATCTTGGACCGTTAGCTTTAGAAATTATTCGTAACGCCTCTTCATATATTCTTAAGTCCTTAGCAACCAGCCCAATATTAAACGCAGTAACCATCCATGATATAAGTTCTTTTTTGTCATTGGATTCATTAAAACAATCCTCTTTCAAAGCACTACTTTCTAAATACAAATCGAGTGCCTGAAATGGATCCAATTCTTTTATGATTGTTGCTCTTAATCCAATAGATTGAGCCAATAAGATTTTACTAGCCCCAGCATTTTTCTTGAGTTCTATATCAAGTTGATTATAGTATAATACATCACTCAAATTCGAATTTAAGTATAATTCTACTATTGCCAAATTATTAAAAACTTGTGACAAAAATATCTTTTGATCACCTTCCAGTTCGCCCATCTTAGAAAAAATATCAACAACTTTAAGTAAATGGATTTTTCCATCTTCCCACTTGTTATAGTACAAGCTAAATGCGCCTAATTGATTAAGTAAATGTACTCTATTATAAAACGATAATCTATTCGAACAATACTCCAATATTCTTTCCGCAAGATTGTATTCTTCGATAATATCGAAGTTCATATCTCCTTTATATTTTAGAACATCCATTTGCCTTGCTGCCAATAAATTAATGTCTCTGTCAGACAGCTGAAGTAATTTATCGCCATTATAAATTTCGGAGATATTCTTGTGAGAAAAACAACCTTTTTGTAAAAAACTAACTATCTCTGTTTCCGACAACATCTCCTTCGAGAGATTGTTTTCAAAACTCTTTAATATATTATCTTTATCTTTTATTTCCCCCAACTGCAAATACGATTTAAATCCATATAAACATATTTCAAACAGACTATATCCTCTGTTATTTGTTAAAAATGACACTACTGACGATTGTATGAATTCTTGCAGATCAATGTTTTTACAATCGATATCCAACAAATCAGGATAATTAGTTGCCGTCTCATAATAAGCTGTATTAACAACCGAAAATAAAACATCCAGATGATTATTCATTTCATCATCTGTACTCTCAAGTGAAAAGCCAGCAATCCCGCTTAAATATTTTTTTATAATGACAATAAACTGATTGTTATCCGACAAGAAATTAAGCAACTTTGCAACATCTTCGTAGTTGTTCTCCGGATAATAAACCGGTCTAATTCCCAATTTTGTTAACAGCACATTGCGTTCAATATACTTATTATCATCATTTGGTCTAGGCAAAATTGCATAATGAACAAGATCACCATTCTTCTCAATGCATTTTTTCAGCACTTCGATAGTTTTATCTTCTTCGATGCTACAGCCAACGAACAACACTCTTTTTGCTTCAAATATACTTTTAAGATAGCGAGTTACCAGTCCGGCCTCATCATATGAGATTTCATATTGTTCGGAAGAAAATACAAATGAAGAAGGTTCTTCAATGGAACCATGAATCTTCAATAGTTTTCTTTCATTTAACTGTATGGCATCATTCACTTGTCCTTGTAAGCATGGCAATAATGATGTGATTCTTCCTTTTTTACATTTTTCAGAAACATTTTCTATGATGTCATCATAGTTAGTGGTCACCAGCAATGGGGAGAATTCTTCAAGAAGAATAAACGGTATTTCCGTATAGCAAACAGATGCAGAATCGAATAAACTTCTGATTTTTCGCATAATCATTGATGTGTTTCCCGCTTTTTCAATGATTTTATCTGCAAAATCTATAGATTTTAACTTTTTTAATTCGTCGATTTCTTCTTTAGAAAAATAAAAAGTCGACAATTTTTCCAACAGTTCGCACCACGAGAACAAACCACACCCACGTGATACTCCAGCGCCAACAAAAGGAATGATATTATTCTTGTTCCCTTTTATTTCAATTAATAACTCTTTATTATTTTCGTAAGATAATAATTCACTTAATCTCATTTTTCTCACAAATATATAAATCGAAATAGATTAATAACCGATATTATTGACGATTCCGACGGATACATAATTATCGAGAAGCGCTTTGAAATCGCTTCCTTCTTCGGCGTACATTGTGGGTACGCCTTCTATCATGTATCTGATCCCGCCGTTTTCAAGCTTTTCTATTTCATTATAGTGATCCTTGTAGTACATCCAGGGAGACACTTTTCTGTCATAAAGAATTCCCTTGCACTCGGATAATCTGCAATCAGGGAAATTCACATTGTGGATATGTCCTGCAGGAACGGGGACATTTATTATCTTCGCAAGTATTTCTTCAAGATATCTGTCGGTAACTTCGTGCACTCCGGAGAAACCTTCCGACACGGCAATGGGGTGATAACCCTGGAAAGCCGCTTCGAATGCAGCCCCCGCTGTTGCAGAATACTGGATATCGGATGCCATGTTGTAGCCCTTATTGATACCCGACATGACAACATCGGGCTTCTCGGGCATAACATTAAGGCTTCCGACCCTTACACAATCCGCCGGCATTCCCGAACAGGAGAAAGCCTTTACCCCTTCAACCGGATAATCATATATCGGATAAACATCAAGCGGGTGTCTTAATGTCACACTGTGGCTTGCGGCGCTCCTCTCTTCTGCAGGTGCGACTATCCACACTTCTCCAAAGGAAACAGCGACTCTTGCGAGTCGCTCAAGTCCGTCGGCGTGTATTCCGTCATCATTTGTCAAAAGAATTCTCATACAGGGGATTCCTTCAGATCTCGTTCGTGAAATTGTTCTTAACCGGCTGTCCGAAAACATAAAGGGCATATTCCTTATTTCCGCTTCCGGGATTCTCCACAATATCAAAGGAATAACCCAGCCCTACGTAATGTCCGCTTCCGTTCTTCATTTCCATGCAGCAGATGGGAGCACTTTCCATAGAATCAACCCTATAGAAATCAACGCACAGCATTATCAGCCATACGCATATTACGCAGACTATTACATTGATAACCTTATGTTTTGCTAAAAATGCACGAATACCTTTCATCACATCACCTCAATAGTTATTATATAGTCTCCCTGATCTTTCCAACAAGTTCTTCATCGGCAGGAAGCCATTTAACAGAATCAAGTTCATCCTTCGATAACCACTTTGCGGATTCAGCTTCTTTCAGCACAAGCTTTCCGCTTATCACTTCTGCCCAGAAACAATCCATGGACAGGTGGAACTTCGGATAATCATATTCTAGAGTCTTTATCAGTTCTCCGACCTTGATCTCGGCAGTCAGTTCTTCACGGATCTCCCTTGCAAGTGCCTGCTGAGGAGTTTCCCCCTTCTCGATCTTTCCTCCGGGGAATTCCCACCAACCCTTGAATTCTCCGTAACCTCTAGCCGTTGCGAATATCTTATCACAGTCCCTGATGACTGCCGCAACTACTCTTACATACTTCAGAATAGTTCCGTCTTCGGTAAAGATAACCTTCTTACCTTCCGAGATTCCCTGATCCTCCAATACAGTTTCGGACACTTCAAAATATTTCTCCGAAGAATCCGATTCGGACCTAAGCTTCAAAAGAGCCATCGGCTCCTTGCGTTCAGTTTCTTCACATCCGAAGTCGGCTTCGGTTATTTGTTCAACAACATAAATCTCCATTACTGCTCCAAATCATTTATGCGCTAACGATATATTCGTAAATATCATCTCTTACGGGCTGGTCAAGAATCCATTCAATTTCCACGGCGGATTTATCGGTATTAGCCATTGTGAATTCCTCGGCCTTTCCGCTTGCATTCATTGATCCCAGATAATAAAACTCTTTTGAAATCTTATCATCTTTATTCTTTCGAACAAATAATTCTACACGAATGCCTCTTTCCTTTGCTTTTAGGAAATTCTGCACATCGTCAGAATCAAGGCTTCTTCCAGATTTAGAAATTGCAATCAGCAAACGATTACTGATGAAATGATCCTCGTATTTTGTTGTATCGCTTATATCATCTGATTTATCATAATTGATAAACACAGGGAAAGTTTTAGTCTTTTTATCAAACTTATATCCTCCAATATTCAGAGGAACCTCATTACTTTCCCAATTCAGCAGTCTGCATACATCCTCATATGTATATTTCTGATAAAGAACAAAATCCGTATCCTTATAACTATTACTGAAATCTCTTTCGAATCTGCTGATTCCAAAATCAACCAGCTCGTTCAGAATATTACAAAACTCCTCGTTGGAAAGCATCTCCATGAATGACTTCGAAGGAATATAATCATCATTTTCTTTCTCAATAAAGACACATTGCTCATAAGTCTTTTTATTTGAGCCGGATGGAAATGCATTAGTCATCACATTCGCAATGTTGTCTCTCTGATCGTCACTTATGGTTTTATTGTATGTTTTCAAGTCTTCAGCAAGTCCACTGAATAATCCTATACGTGATATGCCCTGTGCATATGCTATAAGTCTTTTGAATAATTGAAGTTCCTGTATTCTCTTCCCGCTTGCTAATTTCTTGGAGATAAACTCAATTACTTTTTCTTCATCTTCTGACAAACGAACCATATATTCAGGCTCATATTTTACGAGGAATTTGTAGTATGAACCAAGGCTGTTGTTATCAAAAATCCTGAGAACATCCATCTCGCCATAATTATCAAAGTCTTTCAGCGCAGGAATTCTTCCGAGTTTGTTTTTAAGGTTTGTGTAGTTTTCACGAATTAGTTTTACATCGCTGAAATTAGCATTATCAACAGCGGCAAATATCCTCTTTCTGCTGATTTCATCAAAATGAATTGTAGACACTCCGGGAATAACTCGTCCGCCTTCCATAACAAAGCGTCTGATATTATCCTTGTTATATGTACGATCGCCGGACAGTGCTATAGGAATCATAAAGTTATTATTATAGTTACCGATAAAATCTAGAATAACTACATAATCCTTGCCTTCTGCTTTACGAAGACCTCTTCCCAACTGTTGTACGAAAACTATCGGCGACTGAGTAGGGCGAAGCATAATGACCTGATTGACTTCGATTATATCTACACCTTCATTTAATATTTCAACCGACAAAATATAATCCAAATGATTTGAAAACTCCTGAGGAGAATCTGTTTCCTTGTCATCTGCTGCCAGTCTTTCAAACGCCTGCGATCTTTCTTCCTCAGATGCGCTTCCATTTAATGCAATAGTTCTGTAATACCTGCCAGTTGCAGGATTGATAGTACGATTTAATTTTTCAGACAAAACCTCAGACTCTTTTATGCTGCTGCAGAAAATCAGTCCCTTGACTCTGTCCCCGCTAAATCCATAGTAATTGGCCTGCTCAACAATGTGCTTAACTCTTTCATCACATGTTAAAACACTGAAATCTCTGTCTTTATCATCACCAATAATCGACAGATCAGTTATGCCAAAATAATGGAACGGGCATAGAAGATTGTCTTCCATTGCCTGCTGAAGCCTTATTTCATACGCAATCTGATAATTGAAGAGCTCATATACATTTCTGCCTTCGATGTTATCATCACGTTTGTCGGGAGTAGCAGTCATTCCAAGCCACAGCTTTGGAGTGAAGTGCTTCATGACTTTCTGATATGTATCTGCAGGAACATGATGAGCTTCATCCAGACAAATCGCATCAAAATAATCCGGTGCATATTGAAGCAAATGTTCATCACGGCTCAGTGTTTGAACAGTTGCAAATATATAATCCGCATCGTAATCTCTGTATCCGGCCCCAACTAAGCCCATCGATACAGATTTATTAAATACTTTTTCATATGATTTCTTGGATTGACGAGCTAGTTGTCCACGATGAACAAGGAAAAGAACTCTCTTAAATCCAAGTTCTCTCATTGCAAATGCAGAAGCGTATGTTTTTCCTGTTCCGGTTGCTGAAATCAGAAGTGCTCTGTTTTCACCGGCATTAATGATTTTTCTCAGATTAGCAATAAAGCCAACCTGCATACTGTTAGGTTGTAGCTTGTATTTATCGAGAGATATCAGTTCTTCGCTTTTGGCGATTTCTCTCTGATGCTTTACGATCTGATATCTTTCACGATATTCCGCAATGAAATCATCATAGGTTTCGGAATACTTCGAACTCCACAAGCGATCAAATTCTTCAATTATATTCTTGGAGATTTCGCCTTGCGTAGTTGATACTATCCTGGTGTTCCACTCATAATTATGCTTTAATGCATTACCTGTCATGTTGGAACTTCCAATTATGATCCTGTATATTTCATCTTTTCTGAAAATATATCCTTTGGTATGGAAACCTTCTCCGGAATTCTCAGAATCAAACATCCTGATCTCCACATTCTTCAGAGAATGAAGTTTTTCCAAAGCTTTAGGTTCACTGAAATTCAGATAATTAGTTGTAAGAATCTTGCCGGGGATATTTTTTCTCTCAAGTTCTTTAAGAGTCTGAAGAAGGGGAGTAATTCCGCTAAGAGTTATGAATGCGACACTGATCTTGAATTCGTCACACGACAAAAGTTCATCTTCTATAGATGAAAGAACTTTTTTGCCCTCTTTGTAATTATTGGAAACGAATTGAGGCCTGAAGGATTCGGATGAAACAACCGAACCATCAATAAATGCCGTTTCAAGCCCTTTTCGAAGATCCTCGATCATACTCTTTTTCCTTTTAATGTAAAAATGAAGGTTATTTAACCTTCATTTTTACATTATACTCTACAGAGCTACATTTCTCCATCAAACATATACTTCTTCATACTCAAATGTGTTCTTATTTCCCGCCTCATATAAAGTCTTCTTTTTACCGAAATGCTTGGGGAGGCTGTACATTGTTATGCATTCGAGGGTCTCGGAGTTAAGAATGAAGCAATATCCGTTATAAGCTACGGCCTTGGCACCGTCTCCGGTTCTGTTCATCAGGAATTCCTTGTCCAGTCTCCACTTGCAGTCTTCATATCCGATGCCTCTGTATCTCGCAAGTTCCATGAGTCTTTCGGCTCTTTTTCTGCTGAGTCCCGCACGTTCCTTGGCGCGGACATAGCTGTGACGGGTGTTTTCGGTGTATTCTTCAGTTGATTTTAATGATCTCATGTGGGATTCCTTTCCGGCTCATCGGCCTGTAACTTGTTTACAGGTAGGATTGTCGCAAAAACCATGTCCGAAATAATTCCCACAGGCATGCAAAAAACCCAGGAGCAAACACTCCCGGGCTAATTCAGCTTGATGAATACTTCTTGATATTATCGAAATCTTATATAATCAAATCAATAAGATTTACTTAATATTCCCTTGGCTTTTATTATCTAAATCCATATATATCACAATATTAAGCACATTCAGTTGAGGCGGTATACACGTTTCATCATACAAGATATCACATTTCATAGTATATTTTCTTCCTATAGAGTCCTGTAATTCTGATACTACCGTGATTGACTTCTTTTCACTAATAACTGAATTGAATAAATCATATTTCTCCGGTTTAAGTGCCAAAAATACATAAAATTTTTCATGTGGAAAAATGTCTGAATAATTACAATTTATTTTTTCAAACGGTTCATTTCCATCAACATATATTTTTTTTATTTGAAATGAAGCGATTGTTTTCTCTTTATCGTTAAATAATGTATACGCAATAAATTTATAACTACGATTAATAATTTCCAAAGGTTTTTTTCCATATTCACCATCATAATTGCAAAATGCAACCGCATGATCTAATTGATGTTCTGGCGTCAATATGCGTTCAACATCCTCAAATGACAAATCGGCATAAACATCACCCACAGATAAATCCGGTGTGAAAATGGCATTTTGCAATTCAACCAACGTTTTGGTCAATTCATTATTTGTTTCATTCAATTTATTATTTGTCTCATTCAATTCACGAATATTACTATGCAATTGAATGAACGTTTCATCGGTCTTTTTTGATGCCTCATTATACTTCTTGCTTTGCAATAATGCTACAATCCCAATAAACAGCGCTCCAATTGCTCCCATGTATGAGCCAATAAAAGAAAACCACGCTGATCTTTCTAATCTTATGGGTAATGAAAATGGAAAAATGGTTTCGTTAAAAAGCATTATTTCAATCAAAAAGGGAAGAAAAATAATAGCCATCAAACCCAAAAAAACTATGATAAATATTGATAATGTATTGAGTTTTTTTTCATAATTACGCAATTCTTCCTAACAAGATTATATTTTTCACTTAATGATTTAGAGCATTCAATTATGTACCCGCATTTTATCCGGGTTCCAAATCTACATCTATTTTTTGCTCTCCTTGTTTTTTTCCTTGGAAGACGTATTCAATTTTTCAGTTTCCTTTTTTGTTAATGTTTTAAAAACTAACAAATCTTCCAGATCCTCTATGAAATAATCCAATTTTTTTATATCTGCATTAAATAAGCCCTTGAACATACTAACTACTGCATAAACAATAACAACACAAGCCAAGCCACAAAGCACCACAAATAATGCATAGGATATTTGACTGATCTCTTTTGTATCTTCAAAAAGATTCGCAATCAAAACAGCGACTATCGGGATAATTACATATGTGAATATTCCTTTTGTGACTCCTCTAAAGCCACCCCAAACATCATATGTAATCCTTTCTTTCTTAGCAGTCTCAATCAAAAGATTAACCTGATCTTTATCATTAGGATCTATATCAAATGTTTTCAATAGTTTTATCATGTCATCCATTCGCTCATATGCGTATGGCACCGTCCTCTCTGAATATTTTCTTTTCTTGAGTTTCGGCAACAAATCTGAAGCTACTAAAAAGACAATTCCAATAAAAATACCCCCAAAGGATATACATGAACCCCAAAAATTTAACAACCCCAAAAAGAAATCAAACGCTATTGCTCCTGCCACCATAAGCAATACGCCGACAATTTCATACCAATGCATTCTGCTTAATAATTTCTTCAGGTCAACATTCAGAACCTCGATTTTATACTTTAAAAACATACAATTAAACATTGCCTTTTTCCTCCTAGTTATTACCTTTTTTGCTAATTGGAAATCGTTTTTCAACAACAAATTTAGTATATTTTAACCATTTAGCTAAAACAACTAAAAATTCTATAAATTCGGTAAATTGAACCAACAATTATCCACATCTAGACCTTTAATTCTAATTTCTTCATATAATTTTATAACCAATATCTATTTTGGGTAGCAAAAAGCCCGGAAGCACAAGCTCCCGGGCGATATAAAAACGGCCCTCAGAATTCTTCTGAGGAGCATTTTAAGAGGATTATCATATTTAAGATGCAATCTGTCTCATGTCTACGACTATGATGTCATCGATTGCCACGCCGAATGCGGCGGATAATACTATAAGGTTGTCGATCGTGGGAAGTGCTGCCCCGTGCTGCCATTTGTATATTGCCTGAGGGGTGGCGAAGCCGAAGATCTTCTGCAGGTCCCTGACGGTCATTCCGGCAGCTTCCCTCAGCTGGGTTATGTTTCTGCCTGTTCCGGTCATATCGATAACGGGGAAATCTTTTGTCATTTTCATTTTCTCCTTTTCTTAACGATATAAAAATACCGCTCATCTCGGTTTCACTGCGCAAGATAAGCGGTATCGGTCATCTGATCTATCCGGAAGTTCCGGGTTATTTCGATGCGGGATATTTCCGATGTCTGTTATCTTGCTGTAAATACGCGAATTCATAGCGCTGCTTGCATGTAATGGGCAGTGCATAGGTATGTCCTGTATTCTTATTCTGATATCTTACAGAATAATTAATCCGCATCGTTTTTTCCTTTCTTGGGCGAACCCAGTATTTTTAAAATCTTTTATGAACTATATCATACTTAAATTAAGTTGTCCATTATACCGGTGGTATAAAATTATATATATTCGACTCCGAGTGCTCTGAGGTCCGAGCGCATCTTTCTGACCTTGTCTTCGGGGAATCTCCTGCCTATGCACTCCTCGATCATTCTGACCTTTATGCCTGTTTTCGCAGCACCTTTTGCCGTGGCTCCCACGCATCCGCACTCGTCCAGGCCGCAAAGGAAGACTTCGGTGTATCCTTCTTTTTCCATATGGGTACGGAAGGCCTTGTAGGTATATGAATTGAGCGGTTCTTATCAAAGATAAGGTCCGATACCACATTCAGGCCGGGGTAAAGCTCCGCTCCTTCGGTTCCCTTGATGGAAAAGCCGACGCCCCACATGAGTCTGGGGAGGACATGCCTGATATAGATGATATCGCAGCCCTCAGAGGAATAGGCATCGATTGCCCGGTTCACATGGCTTACGAGCTTGTCAGTATCGTAGGTGAACATGGGCTTTTTCTTTTCCCAGAGGTAGTCATTCTGCATATCTATTACTATGAGGGCTTTCTTTTCGGGCATTTTCTTCTCCGTTTATTTCATCTGCTGGATCTTGTCGTTCATTTCCCTGGCTTCCTTGCGGTAGAAGCGCATGAAGCAGAACCAGATCACGAAGGCTACTGCGAGCTGGATGGCTGCGATGGCAATACCCTGTCCGAGGGTTGCGCTTCCTCCGATCCATCCTACCGCAAAACCTACTATGGTGTAAACCACGCAGCCGATTCCCATATGGATGAGAACTCTTACGGGCATGGGAAGGGAGTCATTTCTGTAGACGACGGTGGGGACACCGAAGCCTAGGCCGACGATGATGCATCCGATGACCATCTTGGTCATTTGGTAGCCTTCAAGGCTGAAGTTTCCGCCGTATCCGATGTCAAAGACAACGCAGACGAAGCTGAAGATGGTGAGTGCCATTCCTATACTGATAACGATGCTCTTTAAGAGATCCTTTACTGTGTTATTCATATTCTATCCTCCTATAATCCGAGATATTTCTTGAATGCGGGCAGATATGTCCTTGATACGTAATCCTTGCAGCCGTTGCGGAGCTTCAGAAGAAGCGTGCCGCTGAATCCGGGTTCGATGCTGTCCATATAGGACAGGTTTACGAGTGTGGTCTTGGATATCTGCATAAACTGAGATCCGAGCTGGGCGCCCAGCTCATAGAGCCTTTTTCTGGAACGGTATTTATTCTTTTCCCCGTAGATCACGGTGTCGCCGTCCTCGACTCTTACCATATATATTTCCTTAGACTGCAGGACTACGATGTCCTCTTCGTTCTGCAGGGCAGTTATGGGAGCTTCACTTACCGAGAAGATGTCGATCATTCTCTGTATCTCCTCCGTTACCTTGTCCGTGTGGATCACGGCACAGGGCTCTTTGTATTCGGGGGAAATATCAACGCTTACTTTCATTCCCGCTCTCCTTTCTTGTCTCTAAGGGATGCATCCTTTTGATGATGTGATGATAATACATATCCGCGGTTTTGTCTTGCGATAGGGGGTAAGTGGTGAAAATCGGGAGGTGAAATGCAAAAACGACGGATCAAGGTCCGTCGTTTCCGCTTTATTCCAAAGGTTTTCTTTTACAGGTACGGTTTTTCGTCAATACAGTTGGAAGTAGTAGCCCCACATATGGGTCTCCGGGGGTTCGCCTTCCCCGTGATACTCGGGATAAACGAATATCACGTCTCCCTTCTTTACTTCATATTCTTCAAGGCTTGCTTCGGGCAATGTCTGCACTATGAACGGTTCTTTACTTTCCGCAGAGTCAGCGGGGCGGATATAGACATACCAGTCCAGGTCATCACACTGCTCAGCGCCGAATAACATAGTACCGTCGTACCTGCATTCGTATTTATAGCCTGTGTTTTTGGCCTCGTTGTATTCTGTGACGAACAGGTCCGGGGTGCCCGGATCGGCAAGATATTGAAAGACGTTGAATACCAGATTTACCTCAATCTTAATATCGTATTTATTGTAGATACCTACGATCTCCTGCAGCTTATCGTCATCGATATTGTCCGTGTAGTAGAGGCTGTGCTGCTCGCCCTCCTCATCATAGAAGTCGAAGCTGTAGGAATCCTGTTCGCATCCGCCATAGTCGTATGCTCCGTTCATATCGCTCTGCATCCAGTTTCTGCAGAACTCGTATATGGTGATATAGTCTTCCTTTTCCAGGGTTGCGGATGATGTGAACTCTCCGGAGAGGTTGTAGGATGTGTACCCTTCTATGGTGCCGTCATAGTAAACGGTAAAACCGCTTCCCTCCCAATAATCGTCCCGTCCGAAAACAAGACCGTTACTGTGACGTCCGTATCTGAACATCGGCCCGTCAAGCTGTATGAATCTTTCGTACTCCTCTTCGGAGAGGGTATATTCATGCGGTTTTCCGCATCCTGTCATGACCAGAAGGGCTGCAAAGATGATAAGAAGTTTTTTCATAATGTTCTCCCACAGGGGAACTCCCTGTTTCCTTTCAATTATACAGACGAATCCCGGGGGCGGAAAGTCACTTTACTTTCTTTAATGTTTTGCTCCGCTTCTTTATGGTAAAGGATTGAACTATTATTTCATCAACCACTTCCAAGCCGGAACAACATCCACATGAATATTGTTGTATTCAATCTCGGTTTCTTCGCTGTTGGTGATCATAAGAAATCTTGTCCCCGGAAGGAATTTCTGAAGCTTATCGAACGCATTCAATTCTCTTTCTTTTGTACTCACATCATTCGAAATGCTGTAGCTGACCTGTATTGCCAGTTTTTCCTCAGGAACGTAGAAGTCTATCTCAACATTGCTTTCAAAATAGTAAACATTTCCGGTACCATAGCGTCTGATCAGTTCTATGGCAACGAGGTTCTCAAGCTGAGCGGTATCGGAATCAATGGTAAGAAGCCCCAACAGTCCGGTATCCATGAAATAATATTTGGGAGAGGTCTCCTTTTCTACAAGTTTTGCCGCATAATTCTGCACGGCAAACAGCAGATAAGATTCCATCATGTATCCAACGTAGTTGATGACGGTCTGCTTTCCGATCGCAGTTCCCGAGCTTTTCAGAATATTGGTAAGCCTGCTGTATGATATCGGCCTCATTACGGATTCCGCTATTTTTTTCAGAATCAGCCTTACCGCGAAATCATTGGATATATTATTTCTTGCCAGAATGTCTCCTATATAGATGGTCTGATATATATTATTCAGATAATCCCGCTTTTTCTGAATATCAACCAGTTCGGGGAATGCACCGTATTTAACATATTGCTCGTAGCATTTGCTGATATCTGCTTTGTCCAAAGTGCTCAGAACCTGATGATAATCTTTGTTTCTGCCCAGTGCATTCAGATACTCTGTGAAATTATATGGGAATACCTGAACAACCATAAAACGTCCACCCAGAGTGGATGCAATCTCATGACTCAGCATCTTACTGTTGCTTCCGGTAATATTTACCCTGTATTTCATATCAGCGAGTCGCCTGACAAACTTCTCCCATCCTGAGACATTCTGGATCTCATCCAGAAATACATAAGGCTTTTTACCTTCTCCGGACATTTCAAGTCCTATCTCAAGGATCACGTTCAGATCTTCAGCACTGACTTCCAGTAAACGCTCATCTTCAAAATTCACATAAAGAATCTCATTGAGAGAGATCCCTGAATCGGTCAGATTTCGGATCTGCTGATACATCATATATGATTTTCCGGTTCGCCTTATTCCGACAAAACAGTAATTTATGTTCTCTTCCAACACAACATCCCGTCTGATCATCGGATTACTCAGATATTCTTCTTTCTGGTCCACTATTACCTGTTTAAGAATGTCTCTGTTCATATAATCCCCCGTTCTAAAAGTCAGGCTGTCTTATTCACAAGACAATATTACCTCGTTTTTGTCTTGTGTGCAAGACAATATTGGGTTGTTTTTGTCTTGTTTACAAGACAGATTAAAATTTGAGCATAAAAATACCAGGAGTAATCTCCCGGGCGATAACTTCTTCGTTTAGCCTTCCAACAGTTCAAGTTCGTCTTCGATTGCACGGGATACGAACTGATTAATCGTGATTCCCTCATTAGCGGCATGAAGAGCTATTTTTCTGTGCTGTTCCGGCTTGATTCGCACATTGAATGAACCTTTGTATTCTTTTTCGGGAACCTTACCTGCCTGTTTGCAATACTCCAGATAATTATCCACCGCATCATGAAATGCCAATGTCAGTTCACGAACGGACTTCCCGTGAAAACCAATGGAATCATTTATCCCTATAACTCTCCCCACAAAGATGTCATCATCATTATCAAAATCAATCTTTGCGTGATAGCCCTTATACTCCATTAAATTATTCGGATTTTGCTTTTCCGACATATCTGCCCCTGTAACTGTTTTTCAGTTGCATTATAGCTTTTAAGATGCAGCTTGTCAAAACAGATTGAAATGTATATTCCCGCCTGGAATTATTCCGGTTTTACAAAGCAATAGATCTTTTTCGAATTCGGATCATATAAGATCACCAAAATTTTATTATTTCGTTCTCTGGTGAAAACATATAAACAATTATCGAAATCAGGGAAATCAGATATTTCTTTTTCATAAAACTTCAAAACATCTCTGCATATATCATCCGTTTCCCCTGCATTTCGAATAA
This sequence comes from Lachnospiraceae bacterium, assembly GCA_017617005.1. Taxonomy (GTDB): domain Bacteria; phylum Bacillota; class Clostridia; order Lachnospirales; family Lachnospiraceae; genus AC2028. The sequence goes on along the minus strand of JAFZWW010000081.1, from coordinate 18,335 downwards.
AACTCAAATCTATTATTTCATTCTCTTTGTTTTCAAATACCGTATATCTATAATTTTCTCCATCAAAAGAATTTTGGGTATGATCCTCCGACAATGAAATGGTATCAGGAAGAGTGATCAACCACATCTTTTCATATATTTCCTTTACGGAATATGGTCTGATTTTCCAAAACACAAATAAACCCAGCAGACAAAATGGCAATAGGATTAGTACCGGAAATATCAAATTGAACTGTCTCTCTTTTAAATTCATCATTCCCTCTTTAGGAAAATTCCTGTGCAAATTATATTGGTATGACACCATTCACTCAATAACCTCTGCAGAAAAAGTACATTTATTGCAGAAAATGACAAAAACACCCGGGAGAGATTCTCCCGGGTATCGTTGGTCTGGTTTATTTGTTGTGCCGGTATGCCATTATCGTAAAGAAAAGTGATGTCGGAACTGCGACCGCCAGAAGAAGTATCACGGACGGGATCTGGAGTGCTTCTACCTTGAACGTCCATATCGCACTTAAGATACATACCCAGATCGCAACCTCGAGCATGTTTATGCTTGTGCCCAGGGTCAGGTAGTACATTACGATGTCGTTCTTCTCCGGGTTGATCTTGAACGGCGTCCTGTAAAGCTTGCCGGGCAAGAAGTGGTTCGCGACTATTGTGAAGAACGTTCCGATGAGGAATATGACCGCCATCACGAGCAGCGAAGCAAGCGAGCCGAAATCATATTCCCGGTCGAGGTGTATCTCTGCCATAAGATCGACATGCCTGACATTTATCATGATTATCACGAACAGCAGATTCAGGACCGCGATAACAACGGAAACGATCTCCGTTATGACATGCTTCATGGAAAGATAAGGTTTATTGATCATCCTTTTTTATCCTCGATAACAATATCAAGCGGTGCATCGATGTCACGGCCGACGTACTTGCCGTCCTTCTTGCGCTGCTTCACACACTCCGTGAGCAGATATTCGATCTGTCCGTTCACGGAGCGGAAGTCATCTTCAGCCCACTCTGCGAGGGCGTTATACAGTTTTTCCGACAGTCTGAGTGGGACCTGCTTCTTTTCAGCCATTAGTATAAGCTCCCTGAATTAACCACGGGCTGTGCATCATGGTTACCGCAAAGTACTACGAGCAGGTTGGATACCATGGCAGCCTTTCTTTCTTCATCCAGCACAACGGTGTTCTTTTCATTGAGACGCTCAAGTGCGAGCTCGACCATGCCGACCGCACCGTCTACGATGAGCTTTCTTGCATCGACGACTGCTGCTGCCTGCTGTCTCTGGAGCATTGCGGCTGCGATCTCGGGAGCGTATGCGAGGTAGGTGATACGTGCGTCTACGATCTCAAGACCTGCGCTCTCTACCTTGCTCTGGATCTCATCCTTGATACGGCTTGCAACAAGCTCGGTCGATCCACGGAGGCTTCCGTCATCAGCTTCGCCGTCGCCGGTGGTGTCAACGTTATCGGTTACATCATAAGGATACACCTTTACGACGTTTCTTACAGCAGTATCGCACTGAAGTGAAAGATACTCTTTGAAGTTATCAACCTCGAAAACTGCCTTTGCGGTGTCCTTTACCCTCCACATAACGGCAACTGCGACTTCTACGGGATTACCGAGAACGTCGTTGACCTTCTGCTTGCTGTTGGAAAGGGTCATGACCTTGAGGGAGATCTTCTTGCTGACAAGCTCAGTTGCGGTAGTACTCGTTCCGTTTGCGGTTACGGTAAGGGGGGATGAAGGCTTTACATCGCCGCTCTGTCCGAGCTTGGTTCCTGCTGCGGGGTTGAATGCGGTGCAGAAGGGGTTAACGAAGAAGAATCCGTCGCCCTTGAGGGTTCCGACATACTTACCGAAGAGGGTAAGAACGAGTGCCTCATTGGGTTTTAAAACCTTAAGACCGCACCATGTGAGCCATCCTATGCAGAGCCAGATCACGGCAAGTACCGTAAGGGGCCATATGCCATTTGAGGATGCAAAGATTATTACCGGCACCGCAGCGATATATGCCGCCAGTGAAAGAAATAATACCAGTCCTCCGATCTTATGACCTTTGATGATCTTTTCCTGTACCTGATTATTCATTGTACTACCTCCTGTTGTGTGTACATTTGTTACTTATTCTTTTTCGCAAGCGCCATCACCCTTAAGTAGCAGAGCGATGCGAGCACGCCTTCAAACATTATGAAGATGATCGTAAGGAGACGGTTGTCCATCAGCCTTCCGAGGAAAACCGAAAGGGCTGCGAGGAGCATCGTCAGGATCATGTTGGGGAACATATATATCACGACGGCCGAGCTCTGCTTTATGACTTCGATCTCATTTTCCCAATCGAGCTTTAAGTGCTTTACGCCGCATACGCAGCCCCAGGCTGTGGAGAATGCGCATAGCGCTATTCCGAGGATGATATAGAGTACCGATTCGATAAACGGTGTCTTCGAGGATATGCACAGACAAAGGATTCCGAATACCATGAAGGGAACCGTGATGTACATATTGAAGAGCATCTTGCCCTGATATACCGTCTTCATGTCGAGCGGAAGGCTCTTGATGATCCAGTAGTTCTTGCCTTCGAGGGAAGGGGAACAAGCGGTGGTCGCAACCATTCCGATGAAGAAATATACGATGAACGGTATTGCGGGCCTTACTACCGAGTGTTCGAACGGAGCATTCTGTGTGATCATCACAAGCGCATTGTCGAATCCGACGATCAGCACCAGAATGCCGGCTATGGCGCAGAGGATCTGGCCCATTCCGCCGTTTACAAGATAGCTTGTGGATCCGAGGAACCTCCTGAGCTCCTTGAATGCGATGCTGTTCTGCACGCTCCTTGTCTTAAGTGCGGTCATCTTGTAGCTCTTGGATGCCGCGTGGTTCTTAAGGGATGAGTTGATGTTGCGGTACGATCTTCCGACCAGTGCGAAGATTCCTATGAAAAGGAGTACCGAAACACCTATAAGGAGCATCGTGCTTGAAATGCTCGACTTCGTTATCGCATCCGCAAACCACTTTGCGGGAAGGTAATACCCGCTTGCGTTTCCGGTGATGCCGCTCATCTGATTCAGAACATCCTCGGTCTTGTTGTTCCTGAAGATATCTTCGAGGATGAACCTTATCGAGAACGAAAAGAGGACGAGCAGGACCATAAGTATGGTCTGGATGATGTTGGTCTTCTTGAATCCGGCGCTTACCCTTGCGATAAGGAATCCCAGGAAAGCTGCGATGAGCATCGGGATTATCGGAAGGAAGAACGAAAGCACGATCCAGAGGATGTAGGTGATGATGCCGGGCTTTGCGTATATTCCGTAGCCTATCATCATAGAGAGCGATATGCTCATATACCATCCGAGGCTCTTTACATACATGTAAAGGAACTTGCATGAAGCAACGGTCTTCGCCTCGAAGGGCAGTGCCATCAGCATGTCATATTCCTTGAAGTTGAACAGGTAACCGTTCGTCTTGAAGAAGGTGAAGATAAATGCCATGGCGCTTATGGAGAGCGCGCACAGCTCCGGTGCCGAATCGATGAGGCCGAACTTACCGTATCCGATGCAGGTTGCTATGAAGTAGAACATGAGCATTGCATAGAGGATAAGGAGACCGATGAAGCCGCCGACGATCTTTCCTTTTTTCTTTTTATCCGTTGTATGCCTGTAGATGTTGAACGAACTCGTCGACATTAACAGGGTTTTAAGAAGAATGTTATTTTTCTTCATTGTCCGCCTCCAGGAATACCTCCTCGAGTGAGTGGCCTTCCGTAAGCTCCTCCATGGTGCCGACATCTATTATCCTGCCCTGCTTTATGATCGCTACCTTGTTGCAGAGCTTCTCGGCAACATCGAGGACGTGTGTTGAGAAGAATATCGCGGTGCCCTTATCGCACATTTCGTGCATGATCTCCTTGAGCTTGAAGGCTGCCTTGGGGTCGAGTCCGACGAAGGGCTCGTCGAGTACAAGGAGCTTGGGGCTGTGGATCAGGGCCGAGATGATCGCAACCTTCTGCTTCATACCGTGTGAGTATGAGCTGATGAGGTCGCCGAGCGAATCGGTTATCTCGAATTCATCCGCATACTTCTTGATGACCTCTTCCCTCTCCTGTGCTCCGATACCGAAAACATCTGCCACGAAGTTCAGATACTGGATGCCGGTGAGGTTCTCATACAGATCCGGGTTATCGGGAATGTATGCGGTGACCTTCTTGCATTCGATGGGCTCGGTCTTGACGGAGTGTCCGTCTATGAGGATCTCGCCCTCGGTAAAATCGAGAACGCCTACCACCGCACGGATGGTCGTGGACTTTCCCGCTCCGTTGTGTCCGATGAATCCGAAGATGTCGCCGGCTTCAACGGTAAGGGTTACGTTATCCGCAGCTTTCTTTCCGCTGCCGTATGATTTGGTGTAGTTTTTGATCTCAAGCATTGCGCTCATTGTATTTCCGTCCTTTCAGGTCGGTTGTTTTTATCTGATATCATATTGATATCATATTTAAATCAGATTGTCAATGCCCTCTCGGGGTGCGGATTTTGAGGGAAACAGGGGGACGGTTCCGGTGTTTCCGGGCAAAAAGTGGAATTTAGTTTTGCACAATTAAAAACGGTGGGATGATCATTTGATCACCTCCACCGTTTGTGAACAGAGGGACGCTTCCTGCGTCCACTCAGCTTTCACTTGGGAAATCCGTACATAAGGACATATACGATAAACGAGATAACATCGATAATAATGATCGCAGCTGCGATGATTCCCATTGTCAGCAGTCCTTTTTTGGCCTTTTTCCTGTTATCTTCCGTCAGGACATGCTCTTTGAAATCGCTGTAAAACCCGGATCTTGAGATCTGCTCCGGTGTGCCTGCCTGTTCGGGTGCTTCACCCTTCACAAGTTCGTCCAATGAGATCCCGAAGAGTTCGCTGATGGCGATAAGCTTCTCCATATCGGGCGTGGATTCACCGACCTCCCACTTTGAAACGGTCTGTCTGGAAACGTTTAAACGGTTGGCAAGTTCTTCCTGGGAAAAGCCTTTTTGTTTTCTCAGTTCATAGAGCTTATTGTTAAATTCCATTTGCAGACCTGCCTTTCTTATCAAACATTCCGGCCATCAGGATGAGCACCGCTGCCAGAACCACAGCCGTTACGGCACTCGCCTCTATTCCGTACATTCCGCCGTTCAGGATATTGTCTCCCACGGATCTCATATCGAAAACCGCTGCTGTCTTTGTATCAATTCCGCTGAGGTTGAGTCCGAGAATATTATACAACAGAAAGTTCCAGAAGGTATGAAATCCGCAGGCGGGAAGGATACTCTTAAAACGAAGCGTAAGCATCGAGAAAAGAACCGATATCAGGACAAGATCGATCAATGCAAATATGAGAATTCCGGCACTTGCCCCCGTCATGCTGCCCAGATGGGGAATGATGAAAAGTACCGTGCTGACACCGACGGCAACACTGATCGGAGCTCTGTCCTTAAGAAGCTGAAGGACTACTCCCCTGCAGAGCACTTCTTCCATAGCTCCCTGGAAGACGAAGCCGCAGAGCATCAGAAGAATATAGACATAGTCGATCCTTTCGAATATTCCGTTACAGGTTATCGCACCGGTAAGCACGGTCAAAACCGTGGAAACGGTTACCAGGGCCGCACCTATAAGTGCTCCGGCAAGGTATTTTCCGATATTTCCTTTAAATCCGAGCTGTGCAAGGGTCTTCTTTTGAATGAGCTTCCAGTAGAGAAGCACTATTCCGATCAGGATTCCGTAGCCGAAATACATTATCAGAACCATGATCCCGGGGTCAAACATCTCCCCTTCAAGAGGATTCTTACCGCATGCAAAGAGAAGCCCTATGACGATCCCTTCTCCGATAAGCTCCGATACGAATTTTACGAACCAGAATATGATGACTACCTTGATGACATACAGTATCACCGGCATTTCGATTCGGTTGTTCAGCGGGCTGATGTTCTTTATAAACTCTTTTATCTTACTCATGATCTGCATTTCCTCCTTTGAAATGAATTATCTGATGGATCAATCGTAAGATTTCTGTCCCAAAACCTCCACCAACCGTACTTGGCAATCTGACAACGGGGATTAACAATCCTGTTAATCCCCGTTGCACAACCCCTTTTCCGGTGTTTGCGGACAAAAAAACGGAGATGACCATTTGATCATCTCCGCTTTTTCATGATATTTCGAGCATGTGTAGCAATCTTTTGAACGTATCCTGTCCGTCAAGACATGTATCGATAAGCCAGCCTTTTTCATTTCTCCATTCGGAAAGGCCCCTGTAATAGTAATTTTTCTTCGCATCCTCGATGATAAAGGGGATAACATCATGCCTCAGGCACTCTTTTAACACTACAAGCCGCCCGACTCTTCCGTTTCCGTCCTGAAACGGATGGATGTATTCAAACTCGGCATGCAGTTCTATGATATCCTCCACCGTTACATTTTCCTTGGCGTTGTATGCTTCCAGCAAAGCCGCCATATGATCATGGACGTCGGAAGGTTTAGATGTCTCCCTGCCTCCTACCACATTAGGACGCTTTTTGTAATCCCCTACCGCAAACCATCCGAGAGACTGATCCTTCGTGTCATGCTTCAGGATATAATGCAGATGCTTTATGATATCCTCTGTCAGTTCATCCTCTGCAACATCAATGACATAGTCGATTGCCCGGAAATGATGAACCGTTTCCAGTACATCATCTACGGGGACTCCATTACCCACATCTATGGTACTTGTCTCAAAGATCATCCTGGTCTGATCCTCGGACAGCTTACTTCCCTCAATGTGATTGGAATTATATGTCATCCGGACCTGCAGTTCGTGATACAGTCCTCCGGGAAGATTCATCTCCTTTTCCTCCCTGAGTAACCGAAGTATCCTGTTATCGGAGACGTTCTTCATCAGAGCCTTGGGATCCATGCCAAGGTAGTCCGCTATCTTTTGCAGACTCCGTTCTGAAAGCTTTTCGCCTTTTCCGATCTTCGCTATGGTCCGGGAAGAAAGGCCAAGCTTTTTGGACAGCTCCGTCTTTCCGATCCTTTTGTCCTTAAGTATCTGTTCAAGAACATCATAAGAGATCATTGGATTTCCTCCGTTAAATCTTTACTTTTTATAGCATATTTTAGGCAAAAAGTAAAGATTTTGGGGCGGTGAGGCAAAAAAAGTAAAGATTTTGAGGTTGTGGGCTCAAAAAAGTAAAGATTTTGGAGCGTTTGAGTCAAAAAAGTAAAGCCGCTCGGATGAGCGGCTTTTGATGGAAGTGAACGGAGGAACCGTCCCCCTGTTCACCCGACGATGATGTTGGGGGCAGTCACGGTCCTGTCGCAATAAGGGCAGATGCCTGTGGTGGTTGCCCTGATCTTGAGGCTCGCTCCGCATCCGGGGCATGCCATTCCGACGAAGGGACGGTCGTTGACGGGATCGACGGGGCGGTATCTGTCGGTGAGGATGAACCTGTCACCCGATGCATCGTAGACGAGGTTGATGAGGATCCTCTTTTTCTCACCGTAATTCTTGAGGCGGATGATCTTCTCGCGGGTGGTGTGCATATAATTCGCCACCTCATTAATGGGAACGGATCCGTCGACATCGGCACTGCATACATCATGAAGTGCCTTGAGCTTGATCACATATGACATGGTCTTGCAGTAGTTGACCAGAAGTGCGATCGCTATGCCGGACCAGATTATAAAAATGGGGATCGTACCCTTGTCCCCGTATTCCACCATGGTTCCGATGAAGACAAACAGTCCCGTAAATGCGGGCACAGCTATGAAGGACCACAGACCCATCTGGAAATAAAGCTTTTTAAGATTAATGTACATACTCAGACTCCGATCTTAAATAAGTTCCGCAATGTTCGCATCTTGCTCCGCCGTTAACCCTCATGGATACCTGGGCACCACAGTTGGGGCAGTCCACACCTATGAAATCGCCTTCGGTCTCGGGCTTCATGATGACCATCGCACCCTCCCATCCGAAGGTTACGTTCCTGAGGATGTTCCTTCCGACAAGGGACCTGATGTCATTCCTTACCCTCTGTCCTGAAAAGCCGGTGAGCTTTTCGAACGCGGAATAGGGAACCATTCCGTCATAGTCCTCTTCGAAGATACGGTTGTACTTTTCCGCACGGTAAAGTTTTCCTTTGAGAAGAATAGGCGGGAATGTTAATGCCGATGCTATTCCGCCGAAGAATAATGTCGAGATCGTTCCGCATACCATCGCGACGATCCCATCCGCATGCAGATACATGAACAGATAGATCAGGAACATGATCGCAAGGAACCAGAAGATGCTGCTGATGCCGATCAGGACATTACACAGAACTTTTGTAGATTCTATCTTGAGTTTATTCAGGTACATTTCTTACTCCCCCAAGTTTTAAAGAACTCCACGGTCATCCCGCGGAGTTCGTATTTTTTATTCTTTTCCGTCCCAGCAGTAGGTGCAGAGCTTTTCGTGAGGAAGGCCGGTTGCATCGAGCATGTCATCGAGACGTGCGTATCTGAGGGATGTGAAGTTCATTTCCTTCCTGATCTCCTCGAGCATCTGTGCGTACTTCTCGGAATCGGGATCCGCATACTGCTTGAGTACGTCGGCGGTTACGTTTCCGCCCTCGAGTCTTTCGATGACTCTTCTTGTGATGAGATCCATATCGGACTTGGATCTTGAGAAGTTCAGATACTTACATCCGTATACAAGGGGAGGACATGCGGGTCTTACATGGACCTCTTTTGCTCCGGACTTGTAAAGAAATTCGGTTGTCTCCCTGAGCTGGGTACCTCTTACGATGGAGTCGTCGATAAGGATGATGCTCCTGCCCTTGATGAGCTCCTCAACTGCGAGCAGCTTCATCTTCGCGATGAGGTCACGCTTGCTCTGGATGGTGGGCATGAACGACCTGGGCCAGGTCGGTGTGTACTTGATGAAGGGTCTTGAAAAAGGAATTCCCGACTTGTTCGCATATCCCACGGCATGTGCGGTTCCGGAATCGGGTACACCTGCAACGATGTCTGCCTTGACGTCATCGCGGGCTGCCATTGCGGCACCGTTGTCGTAACGCATCTTCTCTACGCTGGTTCCCTCATATGAGCTTGAAGGATATCCGTAGTAGACCCAGAGGAAGGTACAGATCTTCATGTTGTCCCCGGGTGCCTTGAGGGTTACGCAGTTGGAATCGGTCACGCATACGATCTCACCCGGGCCGAGTTCCTTGTAATCACTGTAGCCGAGGTTCTTGTATGCGAAGTTCTCGAATGAAAGGCAGAACGCTCCGTCCTTTCTTCCGATGACTACGGGAGTTCTTCCCTGCTTGTCTCTTGCGGCATAGATGCCCTTGGGTGTGAGCATGAGGAGCGATACGCTTCCGTCAACAGCGGAAAGGGCATAGTCGATGCCGTCGATGAGGTTTTCTTTTGTATTGATGAGTGCCGCGATAAGCTCGGTCGCATTGATCTCGCCGGAGCTCATCTCCATAAAGTGTGAAAGGCCGCGGTCAATGAGCTCTTTCGCAAGCTCGTCGGAATTGTTGATCTTGGAAACTGTTACCAGAGCGTAGGTGCCGTGGTGTGAGTGGATGATAAGGGGCTGGGGCTCATAGTCTGAGATCGAGCCGACTCCCATATATCCGTCCATCTCCTGGACTTCCTTATCGAACTTGGTCCTGAAGGGTGAGTTTTCGATATTGTGGATCGCACGGTTGAATCCGTCTTTTCCGTATACGACAAGTCCGCCCCTGCGGGTTCCGAGATGTGAATGATAATCCGTTCCGAAGAACAGATCGAAGACACAGTTTTCTTTAGCAGCTACTCCGAAAAAACCACCCATTGTTTAAAACCAAACCTTTCAAAATAATTCAATATTTTCAGCTGGCGCCGCCCTTCGGGGCATTGCCGTCATGCTCCGATCAGTGAAAGGAGCTTCTGCGCGCTTGCCTTGGGGTCATCGTTAAATACAGCAGATCCTGCAACGATGACATTGGCTCCCGCCTTGTTTACCTCCGCGATATTGTCCGCGGTGATTCCGCCGTCAACCTCAATATCGGTATCAAGTCCCTCGGCATCAATGAATGCCCTGAGAGCCCTGACCTTATCGACTGTCTCCGGGATCAGCTTCTGGCCTCCGAATCCGGGCTCGACCGTCATGACGAGGATCATGTCGGCTTCAGCCGCATATGGAAGTATAGCACTTATCGGGGTATTTGGCTTAACGGAAATTCCGGCACGGAGGTTCCTGCCCGTAAGTGCCTTGGTTTCCTTGATCTTGCGGATAATGTCGCCCGCATTCTCGGGATCTGCCTCCACATGGAAGGTTATGCCGTCCGCGCCGTTTTCCGCAAATGTCTCTATATACCTTCCGGGCTTTTCTATCATGAGGTGGGTGTCGAAGAACAGGTCGGTGTTCTTACGGATCGACTTCATGACGGGCATCCCGAAGGATATGGACGGGACAAAGATCCCGTCCATAACATCGAAGTGAAGATATGGTGCGCCCCCTTCACGGACTTCGGCTATCTGTTTTCCGAGATGGTTGAAGTCAGCAGCAAGTATTGAGGGGGCAAGAATATTTTTCATTTATACAAACTCCTTGACCTGCTTATAAACGCCTTCGCCGTCGAGTCCGTACTTCTTGAGAAGGTCTGATGCGGATCCGGACTCACCGAATACGTCCTGCATACCGATCTTCTTAACCTTAACGGGATACTCCTCAGCAAGTGCATCACATACTGCGGATCCGAGACCGCCGATGACTGAGTGCTCTTCGCAGGTAACGACCTTGCCGGTCTTCTTTGCGCTGTTAACGATGATGTCCTTGTCGAGAGGCTTGATGGTGCAGATGTTGATAACCTCTGCATCGATTCCGTCTGCTGCGAGCTTCTCAGCTGCCTGGATTGCGGAATCAACCATGATACCGGTTGCTACGATGGTAACGTCCTTACCTTCTCTTACGATCTGGCCCTTTCCGATCTCGAACTTGTAATCGGGAGTATCGTTGATTACGGGAACAGCTGCACGTCCGAATCTGATGTAAACGGGGCCTACATGCTCAAGAGCTGCTCTTACGCAAGCCTTAGCCTCGATATCATCGGAGGGGCACATAACTACCATTCCGGGAATTGTTCTCATGAGGGCGATGTCCTCGTTACACTGATGGGAAGCTCCGTCCTCACCAACGGTAAGTCCTGCGTGGGTAGCACCGATCTTAACATTGAGGTGGGGATATCCGATGGAGTTTCTTACCTGCTCGAATGCTCTTCCTGCCGCGAACATTGCGAATGAGCTTGCGAAGGGGATCTTTCCGCTGAGGGAAAGTCCTGCTGCGATGCCCATCATATTGGACTCTGCGATACCGCAGTCGATATGTCTGTCGGGATATGCTTTCTTGAAGATACCGGTCTTGGTCGCACCTGCGAGGTCGGCATCAAGAACTACAAGATTCGGAAACTCTTCCGCAAGATCTTTGAGAGCGTTTCCGTAGCTCTCTCTGGTTGCTATCTTTTTAACGTCTGCCATGATTATCCTTTCACGCCGTATTCGGCATTTGATGTATTTATAGTAGTGACTTAAGGGTTAAGCGAGCTCTGCGTCGATCTTGGCAAGATCTTCCATTGCCTTTGCGTACTCTTCGTCGTTGGGTGCCTTGCCGTGCCAGTCGGCGTTGTTCTCCATGAAGGAGACTCCCTTACCCTTTACGGAATGAAGGACGATACAGGTGGGCATGCCCTTGGTCTCTTTTGCATTGGTGAATGCGGAACGGATCTGGTCGAAGTCGTGAGCATCGATCTCAACAACGTTGAAGTTGAATGCCTTGAACTTGTCAGCGATCGGGTAAGGAGAACATACCTTATCAACGGGTCCGTCGATCTGAAGTCCGTTGTTGTCAACGATGACTACGAGGTTGTCGAGCTTACGGAAGCCTGCGAACATAGCTGCTTCCCAAACCTGGCCTTCCTGGATCTCGCCGTCTCCGAGGAGAGTGTAGACTCTGTAATCCTTGCCGTCAAGCTTAGCGCCGAGTGCCATTCCTACTGCTGCGCTGATTCCCTGTCCGAGTGAACCTGAAGCCATGTCTACTCCGGGAATATGCATATTGGGATGTCCCTGAAGATAGGAACCGAGTTTTCTGAGGGTGGTGAGGTCTTCAACGGGGAAGTATCCTCTGTTTGCGAGTGCCGCATAGAGTCCGGGAGCGGTGTGTCCCTTGGAAAGAACGAATCTGTCCCTGTCTTCCTTCTCGGGATTCTTGGGATCGATGTTCATCTCTTCGAAGTAGAGATAGGTGAAAACATCTGCTGCGGAAAGTGATCCGCCGGGATGTCCGGCCTTAGCCGCATGTGTTGAGGTGACTATGCCTTTACGAACTTCGTTGGCATATTTCTTGAGCTGAAGATTATCCATTTTTTCTCCTTTTGCAGTTTCCCTGCTGATATTTATACGTAACTTCTCCGGCCCTCAGGTTTCGGAAGTTACTGTTTTAACATTATTTCTTCTGGCCGTAGTAAGCGTTCGGTCCGTGCTTTCTTAAGTAGTGCTTGTCCTGAAGCTCCTGCGGTGCGGGCTGTATCTCGGGATTGATGAGTCTTGCCCTGTATGCCATCTTGGCAACCTCTTCGAGGACTACCGCATTGTGGACCGCATCGTTTGCATCCTTGCCCCAGGTGAAGGGACCGTGGTTCTTGCAGAGTGCCGCGGGAACGGCCATGATCTTCCTGTTCGTGGACTTGAAGTAATCGGTGATGAGTACTCCCGTATTCTTTTCATACGCTTCGTCGATCTCTTCGGCGGTAAGGCATCTGAGGCACGGTACGCTTCCGTAGATGTAATCCGCATGTGTCGTTCCGTAGCAGGGGATGTCCATTCCGGCCTGTGCCCAGCTCGTCGCATATGAGGAGTGGGTGTGGACGACGCCGCCTATCTCGGGGAAAGCTTTGTAGAGCTCTACGTGGGTCGGCATGTCGGATGAGGGATTTAAGTCGCCTTCGACTACGTTTCCTTCGAGGTCAACGACTACCATATCGGAGGGCTTCATGGTCTCATAGGGTACGCCGCTGGGCTTGATGACTATGAGTCCCTTTTCGTGATCGATCTGGCTGACATTGCCCCATGTGAATGTGACCAGTCCGTACTTGGGAAGTAAGAGGTTCGCATCACATACTGTCTGTTTTAATTTTTCAAGCATCTTGTCTCCTTACGGATCAGTTGTCCGCTACGATCTTCTCAGCCTTGAGGGCTTTCTTGTAAGCTTCCATGTAATCATCGAATCCCTTTACGCCTTCGGCATCGGGATCGAGTGTGCTGCTCTTCTGGCCTGCGAATACTTTCTTCTCAAGGTAATCGCCGAGGCTCTCGCCTGCTTCCTTCTTAAGCATGAAGTTTGCAAGCACTGCCATTCCCCATGCTCCGCCTTCGGAAGCGGTCTCGGGAACGGTAACGGGACAATCGAGCGCATCTGCGAGCATCTGCTGAGCTGCAAGAGGTGTCTTGAAAAGTCCGCCCTGCGCCATCATGTTCTTAACGGTTATATTCTCTTCACGGGAAAGGATGTCATTTCCGTACTTGAGAGTTGCGAATGCGCTGTAGATGTTGCTGCGCATGAAGTTTGCTACAGAAAAGTCCGCATCGGGAGTTCTGACTACCATGGGACGTCCGTTTACAAGTCCCGTTACGGGCTCGCCGGAGAAGTAGTTGATGGATGTGACGCCTGCGCAGTCCTTTGCACCGTTCTTGTAAGCATCGGTAAAGAGTTTGGTGTAGATGTCGCCAACGTTAACCTCAAGTCCCATAACCTTCGCAAAGTCTGCAAAGAGCTTGACCCATGCGTTGATGTCGGATGAGCAGTTGTTGCAGTGGACCATCGCAACGGGAAGTCCCTCGGGAGTGGTGACAACGTCGATCTCCTCGTGAGGCTTCGAAAGGTTCTTCTCGAGAACTACCATTGAAAAGACGGAAGTTCCTGCGGAGATATTTCCCGTTCCGGGTGCAACGGCGTTGGTCGCGCACATTCCGGTTCCTGCATCGCCCTCACAGGGAGCAAATGCGGCACCTGCCCGGAGCTTTCCGCTCTCGTCGAGAAGTGCTGCGCCTTCTGCGGTAAGTGTTCCTGCCTTTTCGCCTGCCTTAAGTACCTTGGGAAGTATGTCTTCGATCTTCCATGCGAAGCCCTTTCCTTCGATGAGGGCATCGAACTTGTCGATCATTGCCTTGTCGTAATCACAGGTTGAAGGATCGATGGGGAACATGCCGGACGCTTCGCCGACACCCATGTTCTTTTCGCCGGTAAGTCTGAAGTGGATATATCCTGCAAGAGTGGTGAGGAATGAGATCTGAGGTACATGATCCTCACCGGAAAGAATTGCCTGATAGAGATGAGCGATGCTCCATCTTTGGGGAATGTTGAAATTGAATTCCTTGGAAAGAACGCCTGCTGCCTCTGCGGTCATGGTGTTTCTCCAGGTCCTGAACTCTGCGAGCTGCTTTCCGTCCTTGTCGAAGGGAAGGTAGCCGTGCATCATTGCGCTTATACCGATAGCCGCAAGATTTGTGATATCGGTGTCATATTTTTCTTTTACGTCGCTTACGAGTGATGAATAGCTTCCTCTCATACCCGCCATAATCTGTTCCATAGGGTATGTCCAGATGCCGTCCACAAGGGAATTCTCCCAGTCATAAATGCCCGTTGCGAGGATCTCGTGATCGGGTCCGGTAAGTACGCTCTTGATCCTGGTGGAACCGAACTCGATTCCGAGGACCGCTTTTCCTTCAGTTATAATTGCTTTAATGTCTGCCATGTTTACCTCACTTGTCGTCTTCTGCAAATTCCATGCCTGTCTGGTCTGCTATTTCTTCGAACTGTTCACGGCATTTTCTGAAGGCTTCCATCACCCTGGGAGCAAAGACGCCGCATTCTCCTGCCGCTATCATCTCGAATGCTTTGCTCTTTTGAATTGCCTTCTTGTAGATCCTCTCGCTTACGAGTCCGTCGTAGATATCGGCTATTCCTACGATCTGTGCCGAAAGAGGTATCGCATCACCGCTTATTCCGTCCGGATATCCGTTTCCGTCATATCTTTCGTGGTGATATCTGCAGATGTCGAACGCCGCGGCAACGTATTCTTTTCCGATGTACTGCTTGATGCCTTCGAGAAGCTCGCATCCCTTGGTGGTATGGGATCTCATGAGCTCGAGCTCTTCGGGCGTCAGCCTTCCGGGTTTGAGAATGACATTGTCGGGGAGGCAGATCTTGCCGATATCGTGGAGCATGCTCGCGGTTGCGTAGACTTCGATCTTCTCCTTCGTGAGTCCTAAGTCAGGATAATCCTCCATCATCCTGGTACCGAGGATCTTGGTAAAGCTTCTTACGTGCTCTATATGGTTTGAATAATCGAGGTTTCTGTACTCGACTATCGAACCGAGCGATTCGAGAAGCATGTTGCGGCTCTTCTTCAGTTCCTCCGACTGAAGGGAAAGGAGCCTGAACTGCTTCTTGAGTGTCTCGTCCTGTGCGCCCAGTTTGGAGCTTGATACCTCCTGGCGCTTCGTGATCCTTGAAAGGTTATCGACCCTTCTTCTGATTGCCCTGGCTCTGAAGGGCTTCTTGGCAAAGTCCATGACTCCCATCTCAAACCAGGTCTTCGGTGTCTCGGGATCATCCTCGCCTTCGATCACGATGAAGGGGACTTTCCTGATGAGACCGCTCTCTGCCGCAGCCTTGACGAGCGCATCGCCGCTTATCCCGGGAAGATCCGCACGGATGAAGACGCAGTCGAGGTCGGCTCCGTTCTCGACAAGGAGCTTTCTGCCCTCTTCGCCGTTCGAAGCAAGCAGTACCTCATATCCTTCCCTGAAGATATCAGAGAGTTCTTCGCGTTCAACAAGTTTTCCGGTAATGATAAGTATCTTTGCCGCCATAGGCTGTCTCCTATGTTCTATTCAATGATCGCATCCGGATCCGCGGGATCTTTGCTGTTGTGGTATGCAAATACCTTCTCTTCGGACCCTTTCCTTACCTTGCGAAGTGTAACGTCCGTCAGTTCCTTCTCGGCACTCCAGTTGGCGCCTCCGAGCTGTACCTTGACTCCGTCGTGGATCGTGCCCTTTGCGACTATGGTCGCACGTGAGAGTTCTATGAGCTTTGCCCTTACTTCTTCCTGCTTCGCGGTCAGCTCCTCGATCTCTTTTCCCTTGGAGAAAAGTGCATTCTGGACCTTCTCGTACACGGGCTGTCCGACAAGCTGGTCGGCCGGTACCTTGCCCTCCATCTCCCTGCGCACATTGTCGAGGATCCTTACCTCTTCCTGCGCACCGGTCAGCTGACGGTATATATCGTTATTGAGTTTCAGAAGGGCCGATGATGAGCCCGCTCTGATGATGGTCTGTTTTGCGGCTCTCGATCCGATGCTCTGGGCGCTTACGCCCTTGACTCCGGTGCACACGCCTCCGACGATGGTTCCCGTGCGGAGCTTGGCTTCTACGGTCTCTTCGGAATAAAGGACCGAGTTCATCGAGTAGTCTATATGTATCTCACCGCCGGCGTATACATCCGCGCCTTCCATGAATTTGGCGGTGACGTTTCCGGTGGTGTGGATCTTGCCCCTGCCGGAGCCGTTCATTCCTTTTCTCAGGATGATGTCGCCCTTTGCTTCGAGGGTCGCACCTTCGACAAAGCCATCGACGATGATATCCTTGCCTGCCTTTACGAGCGTTCCCGCACCGACATTTCCCTTGACCCTGATGCTGCCTTCGAAGACCACGTTACCGGTGGCACTCGTGACATCTTCGACCTCGAGCATCTCGGCGACTTCGAGTCTGTCACCGTCGAGCCTGACCATTCCGTCTATCTTGGCGGTGTAGGTGCATCTGTCCTTGTCCATGATAAAGCCGTTACCGGAAAGGATGAGCTGTTCCTTGCCTCTCGTGGACTTGAGGATGTTGCCCTCTACGTCATATCCGTCAACGCCGTCCTCGGCCTTGTGGTAGAATGCGATCTTGTCGCCTTTCTTGACCGCGTCGTACCATTCGATATCCTGGTAATCCACGGAGCCGTCGGGAAGAAGCTTGGGCTTGCGGTTTACATCTGTCTTGAAGAAATATTCGTACCAGCCGTCCTTGCCGTTCTGTGCATTCTTGCCGACCGCGATGAGAACGGTGTCGTCATCGTATGTGCCGTCTGTTGCTTTCTTGACCTCGTTCCTGAGGATTCCCTTACGGACCTTGCAGGCCCAGATCTCCGCGAGGACTTCTTCCTCGGTGGGTCTGTTGTTCAGATCCGCGATGGACAGGTATGCTTCCATTCCGTCGGGTGAAAGGACTATCTTGAAAGGTCTTCCGGCCTGAGCGGTCTCGATATCGTCCTCGATGAGCTTTCCGAGCTTGTCGAAATCGATGGTCTCGGATGAAGCGGAGATCTCCGCCGCCTTGTTGACCTCTTCGTTGAGTGCTTCGCGCTTCCTGCGCATGTCGATCGGCGCAAATCTGAGCTTGGCATAGGAGCTTACGTCATGGCCGGCTTCAAGTCCGAGCCTTATCTCTCTCATCTGCGGAGCAAGGAAAAGAGGATCGGAGTACTTGCTTACGTCGATCTGCTTTTCGAGTCCGAGTCTGATCTCCCTCATCTGACGCCAGTCGTAGGCATTGTTGACATAGGGAGTTATATCGATGCCGTTTTCAAGGCCCTTCCTGAACTCTTCGATGGAGGGTGCCCTGAATTCGAGCTTTAAGTACTTTTCAATGGGGATCTTCTTGGTGAGGGAGATGCGGATCTGTTCGAGCTGGTCGTCCTTGTATCCCTCTTCCACATATTTCATGATATCCACGCCGTCGCGTCTGGACTTGCGGATCTGTCTTGCGACAAGTGGAGGATAGTTCAGGAAGTCCGAAACATCCACTCCGCTTTCGAGACCCTTGCGGATCTGACGCATCGCATGGAAATTTATCTCGGGTTTCGCGTAAAGGGAGATGTCGAGCTTTTCCTCGAGGCCGATACGGATCTCACCCATCTGAAGCCAGTCGAGCTCGGGGTTTCTGAGCACGCTAACATCAAGACCCTTCTCAAGCGCCAGACGGATCTCTCTCATCTGGATCGCTAGGAACTTAGGATCCTCGTAAACGCTCGTATTAAGGCCTTTTTTCCTGCCCTCCTGGATCTCAAAACGCTGATCCGGAGAATAGAGCGTACTTGTTTCAGCCATATCTCGTCTCCCGGGGCGAAAATAACTTCACACAGATACTAAAGATTATATCATCTGAGCGCCGTATTCTCCACAGGATTTAGAGAATTTTAAGCCGATTTTTGCTGATTTTTTCTTTCTTTTCCGGGGCAT